>NZ_CBCPLU010000001.1:316815-633630 GCF_965119495.1 Streptococcus sp. Marseille-Q7156
TCTTCACGGTCCGATGGGAGAAGATGGCTCTGTTCAAGGATTCTTGGAAGTTTTGAAAATGCCGTATGTCGGATGTAATATCTTGTCATCTAGCCTTGCCATGGACAAAATCACTACCAAGCGTGTTTTAGAATCTGCTGGCATTGCCCAAGTTCCTTATGTGGCTATCGTTGAAGGGGATGATGTGATTGCTAAAATCGCTGAAGTGGAAGAAAAATTGACTTATCCAGTCTTCACTAAGCCGTCCAACATGGGTTCTAGTGTCGGTATTTCCAAATCTGAAAATCAAGAAGAACTCCGTCAAGCCTTGAAACTTGCCTTCCAATATGACAGCCGTGTTTTGGTTGAACAAGGGGTGAACGCCCGTGAAATCGAGGTTGGTCTCTTGGGCAACTACGATGTCAAAAGCACCCTTCCAGGAGAAGTAGTCAAGGATGTTGCCTTTTATGACTACGATGCTAAGTATATTGACAACAAGATTACTATGGACATCCCAGCCAAAATCAGTGATGATGTGGTAGCTGTCATGCGTCGAAATGCTGAAACAGCCTTCCGTGCGATTGGTGGGCTCGGTCTATCTCGTTGCGATTTCTTCTATACAGATAAGGGAGAGATTTTCCTAAACGAGCTTAATACCATGCCAGGCTTCACCCAGTGGTCTATGTACCCACTACTTTGGGACAATATGGGAATCAGCTACCCAGAACTAATCGAGCGTTTGGTTGACCTTGCCAAGGAAAGTTTTGACAAGCGCGAAGCGCATTTGCTATAAAAATGAAAGAGAGGGTAGAAGCCAGAACCGTCACTGCAAGGTGGTCAGAGTTCTCGGACTTCAACCCTTTTTAAAGGAGTAGAAATGAAACTTACAATTCATGAAGTTGCCCAAGCTGTTGGAGCTAAAAATGATGTCAGTATTTTTGCAGATGCTCAGTTAGAAAAGGCTGAGTTTGACAGTCGTTTGATTGAGACTGGAGATTTATTTGTGCCCCTCAAGGGTGCGCGTGATGGTCATGGCTTTATCGAAACAGCCTTTGAAAATGGTGCAGCAGTAACCTTGTCTGAGAAAGAGGTCGCAAATCATCCTTACATTCTAGTAGATGATGTCTTGACTGCATTTCAAAAACTAGCTGCCTACTATCTTGAAAAAACGGCAGTTGATGTCTTTGCAGTTACAGGTTCAAATGGTAAGACAACGACCAAGGATATGTTGGCACACTTGCTATCAACAACCTACAAGACCTACAAAACACAGGGCAATTACAATAACGAGATCGGCCTTCCCTACACAGTTCTTCATATGCCTGAAGGGACAGAAAAGTTGGTCTTGGAGATGGGACAGGATCACTTTGGAGATATTCATCTCTTGTCAGAATTGGCTCGTCCAAAAACAGCCATCGTGACCTTGGTTGGAGAAGCTCATTTGGCATTTTTCAAAGATCGTTCTGAGATTGCTAAAGGAAAAATGCAAATTGCAGATGGTATGGCATCGGGTTCTTTGCTTTTGGCACCGGCTGACTCTATTGTAGAGGACTACTTGCCAGCTGATAAAAAGGTGGTTCGTTTTGGGCAAGGAGCAGAGCTGGAAATCACAGACTTGATTGAGCGCAAGGACAGTCTGACCTTTAAGGCTAATTTCTTGGAACAAGCCCTCGATTTGCCAGTGACTGGTAAGTACAATGCCACTAATGCCATGATTGCGTCTTATGTTGCCCTACAAGAAGGGGTTTCAGAGGAGCAAATTCATAAGGCTTTCCAAAACCTTGAATTGACGCGTAACCGTACCGAATGGAAGAAAGCAGCCAATGGAGCAGATATCTTATCAGATGTTTACAATGCCAATCCAACTGCTATGAAGCTGATTTTAGAGACTTTCTCTGCCATTCCAGCCAATGAAGGTGGCAAAAAAATCGCTGTCTTGGCGGACATGAAGGAACTTGGTGACCAGTCTATTCAACTCCATAACCAGATGATTTTGAGCCTCTCGCCAGATGTGCTTGATACCGTTATTTTCTATGGAGAAGATATTGCTGAATTAGCCCAATTGGCCAGTCAAATGTTCCCAATTGGCCACGTTTACTACTTCAAGAAAACAGAAGACCAAGACCAATTTGAAGACCTAGTCAAGCAGGTTAAGGAAAGTCTAGGAGCTAATGACCAAATCTTGCTCAAAGGCTCTAACTCTATGAACCTAGCCAAGTTGGTAGAAAGTTTAGAAAATGAATGCTAGTGATTTTGCCAAGTATCTTCAAAGAATGATTGCCCTTACAGATACTGGATTAACCTTTACAAAAGATCCTTTCGACCGTGAGCGCTACGAAGACTTGCGAGGCCTTTTATCTGAAATGTTGAATCAGGCATTAGACCTTGATGCCGAAGAAGTGGCAGAAGTTTTGAAGCCAACTTCCGCTTATGCAACTCCGTTAATGGACGTCCGTGCTTGGATAGTTGAGGACGAAAAGATTTGTCTGGTTAGGGGACAAGGAGAGAATGATTGGGCTTTGCCAGGTGGCTTTGGTGAGGTCGGTTATTCACCAACTGAAAATATTCTCAAGGAAATTGAAGAAGAAACCGGTTTTGAAGCTAAAGTAGAAAGACTACTAGCTGTTTTTGATACAAATCGTTTCCAACTACAGAGCAAGCAATATGCAAAGTTTGTTTTTGAATGTAAGCTTCTTAATGGACAATTCCAAAAAAATCAAGAAATTGCTGACCTTCAATTTTTTGCCATTGACCAACTGCCATCCTTATCTGAAAAACGCATTACCACGGAGCAAATAGAGATTCTTTGGCAGGTTTATCAAGGTCAGAGGGAGCAATATCTTGATTAAGAAGATGATTATCGTATTTCTAAATTCATTTTTGACAAATAGCATGGTATAATAAAATGCAGGAAAATTTTGAATCATGAGGAATACTAGATGAATTTATGGGATATTTTTTTTACGACCCAAGCAACAGAGCCACCCAAGTTCGATCTTTATTGGTATGTCAGTATATTTACACTCTTGGCCTTGACCTTCTATACAGCCTATCGTTATCGTGAAAAGAAGGTTTACCAACGATTTTTCCAAATCTTGCAGGCCGTTCAGTTAATCCTTCTTTATGGTTGGTATGGGGTCAATCATATGCCACTGTCGGAAAGTTTACCCTTTTACCATTGCCGTATGGCTATGTTTGTGGTGCTCTTGCTTCCTGGTCAGTCTAAATATAGGCAGTATTTTGCATTACTAGGAACATTTGGGACATTAGCTGCCTTTGTTTATCCAGTGCCAGATCCCTATCCTTTCCCACATATTGCCATTTTGTCCTTTATCTTTGGGCACTTAGCTCTCTTGGGGAACTCACTGGTTTATCTCTTGAGACAGTACGATGCGAGAATGCTAGATGTGAAAAGAATTTTTCTCATGACCTTTGCATTAAATGCCTTAATTTTTGTGGTCAATTTGGTAACAGGTGGAGATTACGGATTCTTGACCAAACCGCCATTGGTTGGAGACCACGGCTTAGTAGCTAATTATTTAATCGTTTCTCTGGCCTTGTCAGCGGCGATTACGTTGACAAAGAAAATTTTGGAACTATTTTTAGAACAAGAAGCAGAAAAAATGATTGCAAAGAAAGCTTAGAAATGAGCTTTCTTTTTTGTACAATAGACAGATTGTTGACAAAGTTTACAGTGAATGAATTTCTGAACAGAAAAACTAAAAAATTGGCTGGTAAATTTAGGAAAAAACTGAGCACGATGAGATTTTTTGTGTTATAATATTCTGTGAATAGCTATGCCTACGTTTAGCTATTGAATATTACGAAGTTAGAAACTTGGAAGATAGAGAGGATGCGATGTAATGGCTAGAGAAGGCTTTTTTACAGGTCTAGATATTGGAACAAGCTCTGTCAAGGTGCTTGTAGCTGAGCAGAGAAATGGTGAATTAAATGTAATTGGCGTGAGTAATGCCAAAAGTAAAGGTGTAAAGGATGGGATTATCGTTGATATTGATGCAGCAGCAACTGCTATCAAATCAGCAATTTCCCAAGCAGAAGAAAAAGCAGGCATCTCAATTAAATCAGTGAATGTTGGTTTACCAGCTAATCTCTTACAGGTAGAACCAACTCAAGGAATGATTCCAGTAACATCTGATACCAAGGAAATTATGGATCAAGATGTCGAAAATGTTGTCAAATCAGCTTTGACAAAGAGTATGACACCTGATCGTGAAGTTATCACATTCATTCCTGAGGAATTTATTGTGGATGGTTTTCAAGGGATTCGTGATCCACGTGGTATGATGGGGGTTCGCCTTGAAATGCGTGGTTTACTTTATACAGGTCCTCGCACTATTTTACATAACCTACGTAAGACAGTTGAACGTGCAGGTGTTCAGGTTGAAAATATTATTATTTCACCACTAGCAATGGTTCAATCGATTTTGAATGAAGGTGAACGTGAATTTGGTGCTACAGTGATTGATATGGGGGCAGGTCAAACGACTGTTGCTACAATCCGTAACCAAGAACTCCAGTTTACCAATATTCTCCAAGAAGGCGGAGATTATGTAACTAAGGATATTTCTAAAGTCTTGAAGACATCACAGAAACTAGCTGAAGGTTTGAAATTAAACTATGGAGAGGCTTATCCTCCTCTCGCAAGTAAAGAAACATTCCAAGTCGAAGTGATCGGGGAAGTAGAACCTGTTGAAGTAACAGAAAATTACTTGTCAGAAATTATTTCTGCACGTATTAAGCATATTTTTGAACAAATCAAACAAGACTTAGACAGAAGACATTTATTGGATCTTCCTGGTGGCATTGTTTTGATTGGTGGAACCGCTATTTTACCGGGTATTGTGGAACTTGCTCAAGAAGTTTTTGGTGTTCGTGTCAAGCTTTATGTTCCAAACCAAGTTGGAATTCGTAATCCAGCCTTTGCGCATGTGATTAGTCTATCAGAATTCGCGGGACAATTGACAGAAGTACATCTCTTGGCTCAACGAGCAGTCAAGGGTGATGAAGGATTATTCCAACAACCGCTTAGTTTTGGGGGAATGATTCAGAAAACAGCTCAGTTTGTACAATCAACGCCTGTTCAACCAGCCCCTGCTCCAGAAGTAGAGCCGGTGGCGCCTACAGAACCAATGGCGGATTTCCAACAAGCTTCACAAAATAAACCGAAATTAGCAGATCGTTTCCGTGGCTTGATCGGAAGCATGTTTGACGAATAAAGAGGAAAAATAAATTATGACATTTTCATTTGATACAGCTGCTGCTCAAGGTGCAGTGATTAAAGTAATTGGTGTCGGTGGAGGTGGTGGCAATGCCATCAACCGTATGGTCGACGAAGGTGTTACAGGCGTAGAATTTATCGCAGCAAACACAGATGTACAAGCATTGAGTAGTACAAAAGCTGAGACTGTTATTCAGTTGGGACCTAAATTGACTCGTGGTTTGGGTGCAGGAGGTCAACCTGAGGTTGGTCGTAAAGCTGCTGAAGAAAGCGAAGAAACACTGACTGAAGCTATCAGTGGCGCAGATATGGTCTTCATCACTGCTGGTATGGGAGGAGGCTCTGGAACTGGAGCTGCTCCTGTTATTGCTCGTATCGCCAAAGATTTGGGCGCTCTTACAGTTGGTGTTGTAACACGTCCGTTTGGTTTTGAAGGAAGCAAACGTGGACAATTTGCTGTAGAAGGAATCAATCAACTACGTGAGCATGTAGATACTCTATTGATTATTTCAAACAACAATTTGCTTGAAATTGTTGATAAGAAGACACCGCTTTTGGAGGCCCTTAGCGAAGCAGATAACGTTCTTCGTCAAGGTGTTCAAGGAATTACCGATTTGATTACCAATCCAGGATTGATTAACCTTGACTTTGCCGATGTGAAAACAGTTATGGCAAATAAAGGGAATGCTCTTATGGGTATTGGTATCGGTAGTGGAGAAGAACGTGTGGTAGAAGCAGCACGTAAGGCAATCTATTCACCACTTCTTGAAACAACAATTGATGGAGCAGAAGATGTGATTGTTAACGTAACTGGTGGTCTCGATTTAACCTTGATTGAGGCAGAAGAGGCTTCACAAATTGTGAACCAGGCAGCGGGACAAGGAGTAAACATCTGGCTCGGTACTTCAATTGATGAAAGTATGCGTGATGAAATTCGTGTAACAGTTGTCGCAACGGGTGTTCGTCAAGACCGTGTAGAAAAGGTTGTGGCTCCACAAGCTAGACCGACTACCAACTACCGTGAGACAGTGAAACCATCTCATTCACATGGCTTTGATCGTCATTTTGATATGGCAGAAACAGCTGAATTGCCAAAACAAAATCAACGTCGCTCGGAACAAGCTCAAGGATCTGCTTTTGGTGATTGGGATTTACGTCGCGAGACAATTGTTCGTCCGACTGATTCAGTAGTGTCACCGGTAGAACGTTTTGAAATTCCAAATTCACAAGATGAAGATGAGTTGGATACACCTCCATTTTTCAAAAATCGTTAAGTAAATGAATGTAAAAGAAAATACAGAACGTGTTTTTCGAGAAGTCACAGAAGCAAGTCTGAGTGCTCATCGCGAGAGTGGCTCAGTCTCTGTCATTGCAGTTACCAAGTATGTAGATGTACCGACAGCGGAAGCCTTGCTTCCGTTAGGGGTTCATCATATCGGTGAAAATCGTGTAGATAAGTTTCTAGATAAATATCAAGCTTTAAAAGATCGAGATGTGACTTGGCATTTGATTGGTACATTACAAAGACGTAAGGTGAAAGATGTCATTCAATACGTTGATTATTTCCATGCATTGGATTCAGTAAAGCTAGCAGAGGAAATCCAAAAAAGAAGTGACCGAGTCATCAAGTGTTTCCTTCAAGTAAATATTTCTAAAGAAGAAAGTAAACACGGCTTTTCGAGAGAGGAACTGCTGGAAGTCTTGCCAGAGTTAGCCAAACTAGATAAGATTGAATATGTTGGTTTAATGACGATGGCACCTTTTGAGGCTAGCAGTGAGCAGTTGAAAGAAATTTTCAAGGCGACCCAAGATTTACAAAAAGAAATCCAAGAAAAACAAATTCCAAATATGCCTATGACCGACTTAAGCATGGGAATGAGTCGTGATTATAAAGAAGCGATTCAATTCGGTTCCACCTTTGTTCGCATAGGTACAGCATTTTTTAAGTAGGAGAGAACCATGTCTTTAAAAGATAGATTCGATAGATTTATAGATTATTTTACGGAGGATGAGGATTTAAGTCTCCCTAATGAAAAACGAGATGAGCCCATTTTAACTCCAGTAAATTCTACACAGGAAAAGGCTCTCTCAACGAATCAAACACCAAGCACAAGTGGTACAAAAGAAAATAATATTACTAGACTGCATGCACGTCAACAAGAGTTAGCAAAGCAAAATCAGCATTCTACTGAAAAAGTAACAATTGATGTTCGTTATCCTAGAAAATATGAAGATGCGATAGAAATTGTTGATTTATTAGCAGGAAACGAAAGTATTTTGATTGATTTTCAATATATGACTGAAGTGCAAGCTCGTCGTTGTTTAGATTATCTGGATGGAGCTTGCCATGTTCTAGCTGGAAATTTGAAAAAGGTAGCTTCTACCATGTACCTGTTGACACCAGTGAATGTTATTGTAAATGTTGAAGATATTCGTTTACCAGATGAAGATCAACAGGGTGAGTTTGATTTTGATATGAGACGAAATAGAGTACGATAATGATTTTTTTAATTCGTATGATTTATAATGCAGTGGATATTTACTCCCTGATTTTGGTGGCCTTTGCTGTCATGTCTTGGTTTCCAGGCGCCTACGAATCAAGTTTGGGTCGTTGGATTGTAGCATTGGTAAAACCAGTGCTTGCTCCTTTGCAACGCCTGCCTTTACAGATAGCAGGTCTTGATTTATCTGTTTGGGTTGCGATTGTTTTGATTCGATTTTTAGGAGAAAACCTAGTCCGTTTTCTGGCGATGATAGGATGAATAAAGGGATTTACCAGCATTTCTCCATAGAAGATCGTCCATTTCTTGATAAGGGAATGGAATGGATAAAGAAGGTAGAAGATAGCTATGCTCCTTTTTTAACTCCTTTTATCAATCCTCATCAGGAGAAACTATTAAAGATTTTGACCAAAACTTATGGTCTTGCTTGTAGCAGTAGTGGGGAATTCGTCTCGAGTGAGTATGTTCGAGTTTTATTATACCCAGATTATTTCCAGCCAGAGTTTTCAGATTTTGAAATATCTCTCCAGGAAATAGTGTATTCCAATAAATTTGAACACTTAACGCATGCTAAGATTTTAGGGACAGTCATCAATCAATTAGGGATTGAACGGAAACTTTTTGGAGATATCCTAGTGGATGAAGAACGGGCGCAGATTATGATTAATCAGCAGTTTCTTCTTCTCTTTCAAGATGGATTAAAGAAAATTGGCCGTATACCTGTTTCGCTGGAGGAACGTCCTTTCACCGAGAAAATAGATAAGCTAGAACAGTATCGAGAGCTGGATTTATGTGTGTCTAGTTTTAGATTAGATGTTCTTTTATCAAATGTTTTAAAACTATCTAGGAATCAAGCAAACCAGTTGATTGAAAAGAAACTTGTCCAAGTAAATTATCATGTGGTAGACAAATCAGATTATACTGTTCAAGTTGGAGACTTGATTAGTGTGAGAAAATTTGGGCGCTTGAGGTTGCTTCAAGATAAGGGACAAACAAAAAAAGAGAAGAAAAAAATAACCGTCCAGTTATTATTAAGTAAGTGAGGAAAAATATGCCAATTACATCGTTAGAAATCAAAGATAAAACCTTTAGCACACGTTTTAGAGGTTTTGATCCAGAAGAAGTAGATGAATTTTTAGATATTGTAGTTCGTGATTATGAAGATTTAGTTCGTTCTAATCATGATAAGGATTTACATATTAAAAATTTGGAAGAGCGTTTGTCTTACTTTGATGAGATGAAAGATTCGTTGAGCCAGTCTGTATTGATTGCCCAAGATACAGCTGAGAGAGTGAAACAAACAGCACACGATCGTTCAAATAATATTATTCATCAAGCTGAACAGGATGCACATCGATTATTGGAAGAAGCAAAATACAAGGCAAATGAAATTCTTCGTCAGGCAGCTGATAATGCTAAGAAAGTTGCTGTTGAAACCGAAGAATTGAAGAACAAGAGTCGTGTCTTCCACCAACGTCTCAAATCTACAATTGAAAGTCAGTTGGCTATTGTTGAATCTTCAGATTGGGAAGATATTCTTCGTCCAACAGCTACTTATCTTCAGACAAGTGATGAAGCCTTTAAAGAAGTTGTTAGCGAAGTACTTGGAGAACCGATTCCAGCTCCAATTGAGGAAGAACCAATTGATATGACACGTCAATTTTCTCAAGAAGAAATGACAGAGTTACAGGCTCGTATTGAGGCAGCCAATAAAGAATTGGCTGAATTTGAAGCTCAGGCTAAACAGGAAGTGGAAAATCCAACTCCTGTAGTGAGTCCTCAAATTGAAGAAGGGCCTGCTCATCCAGTTGGTCCAATGTATGAAGAGCCAGAAGTAACTCCAGTGCATCCGACAGGTCCAACACCAGCTACAGAAACTGTTGATTCAGCACCAGGATTTGAAGCACCGCAAGAATCCGTTACAATTTTATAAGAAATGATGTGAGAACAATATCTTATCCTTATATTTCCAGCGAGCAGGAGATGGTGTGAGTCCTGCATTCCCTAATGATAAGATTATCCTCTCAAGCTATCAAGTCTGAATGGAGTAAGATTTGACGTTCCCCACGTTACGGGATAAGAGGGAGAAAGACTAGATCTTTTTCCGAATAAAGGTGGTACCACGATTTTCGTCCTTTTTGGAAGTCGTGGTTTTTAATTTGTTATTATTTATAAAGGAGATACCATGAAACTCAAAGATACCCTTAATCTTGGGAAAACAGCTTTCCCAATGCGTGCAGGCCTTCCTACCAAAGAGCCAGTTTGGCAAAAGGAATGGGAAGATGCAAAACTTTATCAACGTCGTCAAGAATTGAACCAAGGAAAACCTCATTTCACCTTGCATGATGGCCCTCCATATGCGAATGGAAATATCCACGTTGGACACGCAATGAACAAGATTTCAAAAGATATCATTGTTCGTTCAAAATCTATGTCAGGATTTTATGCACCATATATTCCAGGTTGGGATACACATGGTCTGCCAATCGAGCAAGTTTTGGCAAAACAAGGTGTCAAACGTAAAGAAATGGACTTGGTTGAGTACTTGAAACTTTGCCGTGAATACGCTCTTTCACAAGTAGATAAACAACGTGAAGACTTTAAACGTTTGGGGGTTTCTGGTGACTGGGAAAATCCATATGTGACCTTGACTCCTGACTATGAAGCAGCCCAAATCCGTGTCTTTGGTGAGATGGCTAATAAAGGTTATATCTACCGTGGTGCAAAACCAGTTTACTGGTCTTGGTCATCTGAGTCAGCCCTTGCTGAAGCGGAGATTGAATACCATGATTTGGTTTCAACTTCCCTTTACTATGCCAACAAGGTAAAAGATGGCAAAGGTGTTCTAGATACAGATACTTACATTGTTGTCTGGACAACTACTCCATTTACCATCACAGCTTCTCGTGGTTTGACTGTCGGAGCAGATATTGATTACGTTTTGGTTCGACCTGCTGGTGAAGCTCGTAAGTTTGTCGTTGCTGCAGAATTGTTGACTAGCTTGTCTGAGAAATTTGGCTGGGTTGATGTTCAAGTGTTGGCAACTTACCGTGGTCAAGAACTCAACCACATCGTAACAGAACACCCATGGGATACAGCTGTAGATGAGTTGGTTATCCTTGGTGACCACGTTACAACTGACTCTGGTACTGGTATTGTCCATACAGCCCCTGGTTTTGGTGAGGACGACTACAATGTTGGTATTGCTAATGATCTTGAAGTCGCAGTCACTGTTGACGAACGTGGTATCATGATGAAGAATGCTGGTCCTGAGTTTGAAGGTCAATTCTATGAAAAGGTAGTTCCAACTGTTATCGAGAAACTTGGTAACCTCCTTCTTGCCCAAGAAGAAATCTCTCACTCATACCCATTTGACTGGCGTACTAAGAAACCAATCATCTGGCGTGCAGTACCACAATGGTTTGCCTCAGTTTCTAAATTCCGCCAAGAAATCTTGGACGAAATTGAAAAAGTGAAATTCCACTCAGAATGGGGTAAAGTCCGTCTTTACAATATGATTCGTGACCGTGGCGACTGGGTTATCTCTCGTCAACGTGCTTGGGGGGTTCCACTTCCTATCTTCTACGCTGAAGATGGTACAGCAATCATGACTGCTGAAACGATTGAACACGTGGCTCAACTCTTTGAGGAACATGGTTCAAGCATTTGGTGGGAACGTGATGCTAAGAACCTCTTGCCAGAAGGATTTACTCATCCAGGTTCACCAAATGGTGAGTTCAAAAAAGAAACAGATATCATGGACGTTTGGTTTGACTCAGGTTCATCATGGAATGGAGTTGTTGTAAACCGTCCAGAGTTGACTTACCCAGCAGACCTTTACCTAGAAGGTTCTGACCAATACCGTGGTTGGTTCAACTCTTCACTCATCACATCTGTTGCCAACCATGGCGTAGCACCTTACAAACAAATCTTGTCACAAGGTTTTGCCCTTGATGGTAAAGGTGAGAAGATGTCTAAATCTCTTGGAAATACCATTGCTCCAAGCGATGTTGAAAAACAATTTGGTGCAGAAATCTTGCGTCTCTGGGTAACAAGTGTAGATTCAAGCAACGACGTGCGTATCTCTATGGATATCTTGAGCCAAGTCTCTGAAACTTACCGTAAAATCCGTAACACCCTTCGTTTCTTGATTGCCAATACATCTGATTTTAACCCAGCTGTGGATGCAGTAGCTTACGAAGAACTTCGTTCAGTTGATAAGTACATGACTATTCGCTTTAACCAGCTTGTCAAGACCATTCGTGATGCCTATGCGGACTTTGAATTCTTGACAATCTATAAGGCCTTGGTGAACTTTATCAACGTTGATTTGTCAGCATTCTACCTTGATTTTGCTAAAGATGTTGTTTACATCGAAGGTGCTAAATCACTGGAACGTCGTCAAATGCAGACTGTCTTCTATGACATTCTTGTCAAAATCACCAAACTCTTGACACCAATCCTTCCTCACACTGCGGAAGAAATCTGGTCATATCTAGAGTTTGAAGCCGAAGACTTCGTTCAATTGTCAGAATTGCCAGAAGCAGAAACTTTTGCTAACCAAGAAGAAATCTTGGATACATGGTCTGCTTTCATGGACTTCCGTGGACAAGCTCAAAAAGCTTTGGAAGAAGCTCGTAATGCAAAAGTTATCGGTAAATCACTTGAAGCTCACTTGACAGTTTATCCAAACGAAGTTGTGAAAACTCTACTCGAAGCAGTAAACAGCAATGTAGCACAACTTTTGATCGTGTCAGACTTGACCATCGCAGAAGGACCAGCTCCAGAAGCTGCTGTTAGCTTCGAAGATGTCGCCTTTACAGTTGAACGCGCTGCAGGTGAAGTATGTGACCGTTGCCGTCGTATCGACCCAACAACAGCAGAACGTAGCTACCACGCAGTCATCTGTGACCACTGTGCAAGCATCGTAGAAGAAAACTTTGCGGACGCAGTCGCAGAAGGATTTGAAGAGAAATAGTTTCGAGTAGTCTGGAGAATATTCATGAATTGAGTACTTTAACTAGTTATGGTATAATATTTAGTATAAAACATTAAAGGAGATTTATTATATAGTGGTATTGTTGGTTTAGTAGGTGGAATATACTTGCTTATTGCCCCATTTCTTTTACTAGCAGCAGTTGTGAGTACAGCTGCTACAGCAACAGCTACACAGAGTCCTGAATTAACTGCATCTACAACAGTTGCAGGAGTTGCAGGAGTTTTACTTCCAACTGTTTTAAAAATTGCTATTTTAGTTTTAGGAATTGTTGCGATTGTATACTATAAGGGAGAAAGTCGTGTTGGTTCGGCTCCTTCTGTCCTATTAATCGTAGGTGGAGCAGTTGGCTTGATTCCAGCCCTTGGTTGGGTAGGAGGAATCCTAGCAATTATCGGTGGTTCACTATTTTTAGGAAGTCTCAAAAAATTCAAAGTTGAAAGATAAAAAATAAGGAAAAGGATTGCCAAACAGTCCTTTCCTTTTTGGTTTTGACTAGCTTTTTTGTGAAAAATTGTGTAGAATAGAATAGATAAACGAGGGAAAACCTCGGAAAATTTAAAGGAGAATCCATCTAATGGTAAAATTGGTTTTTGCTCGCCACGGTGAGTCTGAATGGAACAAAGCTAACCTTTTCACTGGTTGGGCTGATGTTGATTTGTCTGAAAAAGGTACACAACAAGCGATTGACGCTGGTAAATTGATCAAAGAAGCTGGTATCGAATTTGACCAAGCTTACACTTCAGTATTGAAACGTGCGATTAAAACAACTAACTTGGCTCTTGAAGCTTCTGACCAATTGTGGGTTCCAGTTGAAAAATCATGGCGTTTGAACGAACGTCACTACGGTGGTTTGACTGGTAAAAACAAAGCTGAAGCTGCTGAACAATTTGGTGATGAGCAAGTTCACATCTGGCGTCGTTCATACGATGTATTGCCTCCAAACATGGACCGTGATGATGAGCACTCAGCTCACACAGACCGTCGTTACGCTTCACTTGACGACTCAGTTATCCCAGATGCTGAAAACTTGAAAGTGACTTTGGAACGTGCCCTTCCATTCTGGGAAGATAAAATTGCTCCAGCTCTTAAAGATGGTAAAAACGTATTTGTAGGAGCTCACGGTAACTCAATCCGTGCCCTTGTAAAACACATCAAAGGTTTGTCAGATGACGAAATCATGGACGTGGAAATCCCTAACTTCCCACCATTGGTATTCGAATTTGACGAAAAATTGAACGTAGTTTCTGAATACTACCTTGGAAAATAAAAAATTGTAAGTCTAGAATTGATTTCTAGACTTTTTATGTTAGTATGGTAGTATGATAAGGAATAAAAAACAAGATTATGTATTGGCCTACAAGCAACCAGCGTCAACAACATATAAGGGTTGGGAAGAAGAAGCTTTACCGATAGGCAATGGTTCTCTAGGGGCTAAAGTCTTTGGACTTATAGGGGATGAGCGGATTCAATTTAATGAAAAAAGTCTCTGGTCTGGAGGTCCACTTCCTGATAGTTCCGATTATCAGGGTGGAAATCTTCAGGACCAGTATGGTTTTTTAGCTGAGATTCGGCAGGCTTTGGAAAAGAGAGATTACAATCGGGCTAAGGAACTGGCTGAACAGCACCTAGTCGGGCCAAAAACGAGTCAATATGGGACCTATCTGTCCTTTGGGGATATTCATATTGAGTTTAGTAATCAAGGCAAGACTTTGTCTCAGGTGACGGACTATCAGAGACAGCTGAATATTAGTAAGGCACTTGCGACGACTTCTTATGCCTATAAGGGAACGCGATTTGAACGTGAAGCTTTTGCGAGTTTTCCAGATGATCTCTTGATTCAGCGTTTTACTAAAGAGGGGTTGGAAACTCTAGATTTTACTATAGAACTATCGCTGACCCGCGATTTTGCTTCTGATGGAAAGTATGAGCAGGAAAAATCTGATTACAAGGAATGCCAGCTGGATATCTCAACGTCTCATATCTTGATGAAGGGACGGGTTAAGGACAATGACCTGCGGTTTGCTAGCTGTTTAGCTTGGGAAACGGATGGAGACATTAGAGTCTGGTCAGATAAGGTTCAGATATCAGGAGCCAGTTATGCTAATCTCTTCTTGGCGGCTAAGACGGATTTTGCCCAAAAGCCTGCTAGCAATTATCGCAAGAAACTAGATTTAGAGCAACAGGTAAAAGACTTGGTAGAGATAGCTAAAGAAAAGGGCTATGCCCAATTGAAATCAAGGCATATTGAGGACTACCAAGCCTTATTTCAGCGTGTTCAATTGGATTTGGGAGCTGATGTAGACACATCCACTACAGATGATTTGCTAAAAAATTATAAGCCACAAGAGGGGCAGGCTTTGGAGGAGTTGTTCTTCCAGTATGGACGGTATTTATTGATTAGTTCTTCCAGAGATTGTCCAGATGCTCTACCAGCTAACTTGCAAGGGGTCTGGAATGCGGTCGACAATCCTCCTTGGAATTCGGACTATCACCTGAATATCAACTTGCAGATGAATTATTGGCCAGCCTATGTTACTAATCTTCTAGAGACGGCCTTTCCGGTCATCAACTATATCGATGATTTGCGTGTCTATGGTCGTCTAGCGGCTGCAAGGTATGCAGGAATCGTCTCTCAGGAAGGAGAGGAGAATGGTTGGTTGGTTCATACTCAAGCGACTCCCTTTGGTTGGACGGCACCTGGTTGGGATTACTATTGGGGTTGGTCACCAGCTGCCAATGCATGGATGATGCAAACGGTTTATGAAGCCTATTCATTTTATAGGGATCTAGACTATCTCAGGGAGAAAATTTATCCCATGTTGAGGGAAACGGTGCGTTTTTGGAATGATTTTTTACATGAGGATCAGCAGGCGCAGCGTTGGGTGTCTTCTCCGTCTTATTCCCCAGAACATGGGCCGATTTCGATTGGCAATACCTATGACCAATCTCTGATTTGGCAATTATTCCATGATTTTATTCAGGCTGCTCAGGAATTGGAGCTGGATGAGGACTTGTTGATTGAAATTAAAGAAAAATTTGATTTACTAAATCCTATTCAAATTACTCAATCTGGTCGAATCAGGGAGTGGTATGAGGAGGAAGAGCAGCATTTTCAAAATGAGAAAGTGGAGGCCCAGCATCGGCACGCTTCCCATCTGGTGGGACTCTATCCTGGAAATCTCTTTAGCTACAAGGGACAGGAGTATCTTGTAGCCGCGCGTGCTAGCCTCAATGATCGTGGAGATGGCGGCACAGGCTGGTCCAAGGCTAATAAGATCAATCTCTGGGCGCGTTTGGGAGATGGCAATCGAGCCCATAAATTATTAGCAGAGCAGTTAAAGTCATCCACCTTGCCAAATCTTTGGTGTAGCCACCCTCCTTTTCAGATAGATGGTAATTTTGGTGCGACTAGTGGCATGGCAGAAATGTTGCTCCAGTCTCATGCAACTTATCTGGTACCTCTAGCCGCCCTACCCGATGCATGGTCATCAGGTTCCGTTTCAGGCTTAATGGCACGTGGACATTTTGAAGTTAGCATGAGGTGGGCGGATAAAAAACTCTTACAGTTGACCATTTTATCAAGGAGTGGAGGAGATTTGCGAGTTTCTTATCCAGATATTGAGAAGAGTGTGATTAAAATGAATCAAGAAAAAATAAAAGCGAAATGCATGGGGAAAGATTGTATTTCGGTGGCAACAGCAGAAGGCGATCTGGTTCAATTTTATTTTTAAGAAGATGATGGAAGGCAGTGGTTTGAGACTGCCTTTTTTGAAGGATTTGAGAATGTAAGCAGTTTCCAACTAGTTGAAAAAGCGTTATAATGGTAGTAGGAAGTAATTTGTTTGAGAGAGGGTGGGTCTGATGGCTTATATTGAGATGAAACACTGTTACAAGCGGTATCAGGTTGGGGACACGGAGATTGTGGCCAATCGCGATGTGAATTTTGAGATTGAAAAGGGTGAATTGGTTATTATTCTAGGTGCATCTGGTGCAGGCAAGTCAACAGTTCTTAACCTTCTTGGGGGAATGGATACCAATGATGAAGGGGAAATCTGGATTGATGGGGTCAATATTGCAGACTATAGTTCCTATCAGCGAACCAATTACCGCCGCAACGATGTCGGTTTTGTTTTTCAGTTTTATAATCTAGTGTCCAATCTAACCGCTAAGGAAAATGTGGAGTTGGCTTCAGAAATCGTGATAGATGCCTTGAATCCTGAACAGGTCTTGACAGATGTAGGTCTGGCTCATCGTCTCAATAACTTTCCAGCCCAGCTTTCTGGAGGGGAGCAACAGCGAGTCTCCATTGCACGCGCGGTAGCCAAAAATCCTAAAATTCTCCTTTGTGACGAACCGACAGGTGCCTTGGATTATCAGACGGGTAAGCAGGTTTTGAAGATTCTCCAAGACATGTCTCGTCAAAAGGGAGCGACGGTGATCATCGTGACTCATAATGGGGCTTTGGCGCCCATTGCTGATCGAGTAATTCATATGCACGATGCCAGTGTCAAGGATGTGGTGATCAACCAGCATCCTCAGGATATCGACAGTTTGGAGTACTAGCATGATCAAGCGAAAAACCTATTGGAAGGACTTGATTCAGTCCTTCACAGGCTCCAAAGGGCGTTTTTTATCCATCTTGACCTTGATGATGTTAGGGTCTCTAGCCTTAGTAGGCCTCAAAGTGACTAGCCCCAACATGGAGGCGACAGCTAATGCTTATTTAAGAACTGCTCAAACCTTGGATTTGGCAGTTATGTCTAATTATGGTTTGGATCAAACAGATCAAGAAGAACTAGAACAGATAGAGGGCGCAGAGGTTGAGTTTGGCTATTTGACAGATGTGACTATGGAGAATAGGCAGGATGCCATTCGACTGTACTCCAAATCAGAGCGAATTTCAATCTTTCAGCTAAGAGAGGGACGACTTCCTCAGTCAGACAAGGAAATCGCTTTGGCCACTCATTTGCAAGGCCAATACAGCGTGGGACAGGAGATTAGTTTTAAAGAAAAAGAAGAGGGGCATTCCTCTTTAAAAGACCATAGGTATACCATTACTGGTTTTGTGGATTCAGCTGAAATCCTCTCTCAAAGAGATATGGGCTACGCAGGAAGTGGAAGTGGGACTCTGACAGCCTATGGGGTTATTTTACCTAGTCAGTTTGATCAGAAAGTCTACAATATAGCTCGTTTGAAATATCAAGATTTAGCAGGCTTAAATGCTTTTTCAGAAGCTTATGAAGAAAAATCCAAGCAACATCAGGAAGACCTTGAACAAGCTTTGTCAGATAATGGCAAGGCACGTCTGCAAGTCTTGAGAAAAGAAGGACAAGAGTCTCTAGACAAAGGCCAAGAAACCCTTGACAAGGCTGAGACTAATTTGCAGGAAGGCAAGCGTCGTTTAGCAGCAGCTCAAGCTCGTTTACAGGCTCAGGAAAGTCAACTAGCCTTGCTTCCTCAAGCTCAGAGAGAGCAGGCTAGTGCTCAACTTACCCAAGCCAAGCAGAAATTGAGCAAGGAAGAGGACAAACTAAAGCAGGCTGAACAAAATCTAGCCCAAGAAAAGGAAAAACTAGAAAAACATCAGCAAGTCTTGGATGATTTAGCTGAGCCCAAGTATCAAGTCTATAATCGGCAAACCATGCCAGGGGGTCAAGGCTTCCTCATGTACAGTAATGCTTCAGCCAGTATTCGGGCAGTGGGCAATATCTTTCCTGTAGTGCTTTATGCCGTAGCGGCTATGGTGACCTTTACAACTATGACTCGCTTTGTGGATGAAGAACGAACTCATGCAGGGATTTTTAAGGCCTTGGGCTATCGTAGCAAGGATATTATCGCCAAGTTTCTCCTCTACGGCCTAGTAGCTGGGACTGTCGGAACAGCTCTAGGTAGTATACTTGGCCATTATTTACTAGCCAGTGTGATTTCAAGTGTCATTACAAAAGGAATGGTAGTGGGAGAAACCCAGATTCAGTTCTATTGGACCTATAGTATACTGGCTCTTGTTTTTAGTTGGTTGGCTAGTGTTCTACCAGCCTACTTGGTAGCTCGTAGGGAACTTCATGACGAAGCAGCCCAGCTTTTACTGCCTAAACCACCTGTCAAAGGAGCTAAAATCTTACTGGAGTGCATCGGCTTTATCTGGCACCGTCTCAGTTTTACTCATAAGGTAACAGCTCGCAATATCTTTCGTTATAAGCAACGGATGTTGATGACGATTTTTGGTGTGGCAGGTTCAGTCGCTCTGCTCTTTGCCGGTTTGGGAATTCAATCCTCTGTAGCAGGAGTTCCGTCTAGACAGTTTCAACAAATTCAACAGTATCAGATGATTGTCTCTGAAAATCCTAGTGCGACCAATCAAGACAAGGCAGAGTTGGAAGAAGTGTTGAAAGGACAAGATATCCAAGCTTATCAGAAAATATATTCTAAAACGCTAGACAAGGATTTCAAAGGTAAGGCTGGTCTTCAGACCATTACCCTTATGATGACAGAGAAGGAAGATTTGACTCCCTTTATTCATCTGCAACATCATCAGCAAGAGTTGACATTAAAAGATGGCGTCGTTATTACCGCTAAACTTGCCCAGCTGGCAGGTGTCAAGGTTGGGCAGACTCTAGAAATTGAAGGTAAGGAACTAACGGTCGCTGCCATTGCTGAGAATTACGTTGGTCACTTTATTTATATGAGTCAATCTAACTATGAGCAAGTTTACGGACAGGTGCCGCAAGCTAATACTTATCTGGTTAGGCTAAAGGATTCTAGTGCGCCTAGTATCGAAAGGCAGGCAGGTTTGCTTATGAATCAAGCTGCGGTGTCCAGCGTTGTCCAGAATGCTTCAGCCATTCGACTCTTTGACTCCGTCGCCAGCTCACTCAATCAGACCATGACCATCTTGGTTATCGTATCGGTTCTGTTGGCTATCGTTATCCTTTACAATCTAACCAACATTAACGTAGCTGAGAGAATCCGTGAACTCTCCACTATCAAGGTTCTCGGTTTTCATAATAATGAAGTCACCCTCTACATTTACCGTGAGACGATTGTGCTGTCCCTTGTGGGAATCGTCCTTGGTCTGGTAGCTGGTTTCTATTTACACCAATTTTTGATTCAAATGATTTCGCCGGCGACTATTCTCTTTTATCCGCAGGTAGGCTGGGAAGTCTATGTAATCCCAGTGGTAGCAGTAAGCACCATTTTGACCGTACTTGGTTTCTTTGTCAATTATCATCTGAGAAAGGTTGATATGCTTGAAGCTTTGAAATCTGTAGAGTAAGGCAGTTGTTTTTAGCTGATTGAATTTATATTTACTCGTAAGCAAAAATCCTCCGTTTCAAAGAGTAGGGAACTCTTTGTGACAGAGGATTTTTTCTATAGGGCTTTAGCAGCTGCAATTGCAGCTTCGAAGTTTGGTTCAGAGTTGATATTGTCCACGTATTCAACGTAGCGAATCGTATTGTCAGTATCGAGGACAAAGACTGCGCGTGCCAATAGGTGCCACTCATTGATTAAGAGGGCATAATCACGTCCAAAGGAATGGTCGAAATAGTCTGAGAGCATGATGGCATTTTCAATACCTTCAGCACCACACCAACGTTTTTGGGCAAAAGGGAGGTCCATGGAAACAGTCAAGACAACCGTATTATCCAGTCCAGCCAGTTCTTCATTAAAACGACGCGTTTGAGTTGAGCAGATGCCTGTATCGATAGAAGGCACGACACTCAAGACTTTTTTCTTGCCATCAAAATCAGCCAGAGATTTTTTAGAAAGGTCTGTTGTAGTGAGTGAAAAATCAAGTGCCTTGTCGCCGACTTGTAGTTGTTTACCTGTAAAGCTCACAGGATTTCCGAGAAAAGTTACCATAAGATACTCCAATCTTTTTTCTTCCATTTTAGCTGAAACGGTCAGAATTTTCCAATGATTTGACCGAAAATATGAGCATAGAAAAAACGTCAATTCGGAAAAGAATGACGTTTTTCAGAGGCTTATTTTGCCAATCCTTCAGCAATCTTGTCAAGGTTGTATTTCATCATGTTGTAGTAGCTGTCGCCTTCTTTACCTTGTTCTGCGATAGAGTCAGTAAAGATTTGTGCGTAGATTGGGATGTTTGTATCTTGTGAAACAGTCTTCATTGGACGGTCATCCACACTTGATTCTACAAAGAGGGAAGGAGTTTTTGTTTGGCGAAGTTTTTCAACCAAGGTCTTGATTTGGTCAGGTGTTCCTTCTTCTTCAGTATTGATTTCCCAGATGTAGGCACTTGGGACACCGTAGGCTTTAGAGAAGTATTTGAAGCATCCTTCGCTGGTTACAATGAGTTTTTTCTCAGCAGGGATGTTGTTAAATTTCTCCTTAGCTTCCTTGTCAAGTTTGTCTAGCTTATCAGTATATTCTTTAAGATTTTTTTCGTAGAATTCCTTGTTGCTAGGGTCTTTAGCGCTCAATTGTTTTGCGATATTTTTAGCAAAGATCATACCGTTTTCAAGGTTAAGCCAAGCGTGTGGGTCTTCTTTGCCTTTTTCGTTTTGACCTTCAAGGTAGATAACATCAACGCCTTCGCTGACTGCAAAGTAGTCTTTGTTTTCAGTTTTCTTGGCATTTTCTACCAATTTTGTAAACCAAGCATTGCCACCTGTTTCAAGGTTGATACCGTTATAGAAAATCAAATCAGCTTGAGAAGTTTTCTTAACGTCTTCAGGAAGTGGTTCGTATTCGTGCGGGTCTTGGCCAACAGGAACGATACTGTGAAGATCAATCTTGTCACCAGCAATATTTTTAGTAATATCAGCGATGATTGAGTTTGTAGCAACAACTTTTAGTTTTTGACCAGAAGCTGCATCTTTTTTTCCGCTAGCACATGCTACAAGAGCAATGACGGAAAGAAAGAGAACGAGTAATGTACCTAATTTTTTCATTAGATCCTCCAATTTATTGGGGTTTTGCCCCTTATTTTAACAAATGTTTATTTTTCAGTTTCAAATATCGTTGTTTTGGAGCGATAAAGAAGCTAATGAGAAAGAAACTAGCAGCTGTGAGCACGATACTAGAACCTGCCGCAACGTTAAAGCTATAGCCGATAAAGAGCCCCAAAACTGAAGCTATCGCTCCAAAGGTTGAGGAAAGGAAAATCATGCTTTTCAGGCTATTAGCATACAGATAAGCAGTTGCAGCTGGGGTAATCAGCATGGCTACAATCAGGATAGTTCCGACACTTTGCATGGCTGTCACAGACACGAGAGTCAGGAGTACCATGAGAAGGTAGTGATAGAAATTGACAGGCATTCCCATGGCTTTAGCCAAGAGTTCATCAAAGGAAGTTATCAAGAGTTGCTTGAAGAAAATCCAGATTAACAAGAGAATGGCTGCCCCTACCCCCATGGTAATAAACATATCCGTATCTTGGACGGCCAGGATATTACCAAAAAGGATATGGAAAAGGTCAGTTGAACTTTTAGCGACACTAATCAAGATGATACCGAGGGCTAAGAAAGAAGAAAAGGTAATGCCGATGGCGGTATCGCTTTTGATAATCGAGTTTCCCTTGATGTAGGTAATAATGATGGCAGCTAGCAATCCAAAGACAATGGCTCCGATAAAGAAGTCAACGCCCAAGATGAAGGAGAGGGCTACACCTGGCAAGACAGCATGTGAAATGGCATCTCCCATGAGTGACATCCCGCGTAGAATGATGAAACATCCTACAGCTCCAGCTACGACCCCGACGACAATGGCTGTTATCAAGGCATTTTGTAAGAAATGGAATTTTTGCAATCCATCGATAAATTCTGCAATCATAGGTCACCTCCATTGAAAAAGAGTCGATTACCGTAAGCTTCTTTGAGATTGGCTTCGGTAAAGGTTTCTTTGGTTGGACCAAAGGCAATCACTTCTCGATTGACAAGCAAGACTTGATCGAAGTAGTGGGCAACCTTGCTGAGGTCGTGGTGGACGATGAGAACCGTCTTCCCAGCTTTTTTCAGATCTCTCAGCGTATTCATGATGATTTCCTCACTAACAGAGTCAATCCCAACAAAGGGTTCATCCAAGAGGATATAGTCGGCTTCCTGCACCAAACATCTGGCAATCAAGACCCGCTGGAACTGACCTCCAGACAGTTGACTGATTTGACGTTCAGCGTAGTCAGCTAGACCGACAATTTCAAGGGCCTCTTGCACTTTCTTCCAATGTTTAGCCTTTAAACTTCGAAAGAGAGGGATAGAGGGAAAGAGTCCTAGCGAGACACATTCCTTGACCTTGATGGGAAAGTTGTAGTCGATATTGATTTTTTGTTCGACATAGGCGATTCGATGTAAGGATTTTTTAACTTCCTTGTCATCGAGAAATGCCTGACCTTGATGTGGGATAATTCCCAGCATCCCTTTTAATAATGTTGATTTCCCAGCACCGTTTGGACCAATAATACCGGTAATTGTTGGTCCGTGGAGCACTAGTGAAATATCCTTAAGTGCCAACGTTTCTTTGTAGGAGACACTGAGGTTTTCTATACGTATCATAAACTTGTATTCCTCCTGCCTCTTAATATACATTAAAAAAAAAATTAAGTCAAGTTAATTTTTAAAAAAATTAAAATAATAACTGAGAAATGATGGCAAGAGAAAGTTCATTTTTAATTGCATTCCCAGTTAATTTTTGTTAAGCTAAAAACAAGTACAAATGAAAGCGAGAACAAGATGATACGTTATCAAGATGATTTTTATGATGCAATCAATGGAGAATGGCAACAGACAGCTGAAATTCCAGCAGATAAGTCTCAAACAGGAGGTTTTGTTGATTTAGATCAGGAAATTGAAGACTTGATGTTGGCGACAACAGACAAGTGGTTGGCAGGTGAAGAGGTGCCTGAGGATGCTATCTTGGCGAACTTTGTCAAATACCACCGCCTAGTTCGTGATTTTGATAAGAGAGAAGCTGACGGTATCACACCTGTCTTACCACTCCTTAAAGAATTCCAAGAATTGGAGACTTTTGCGGATTTTACAGCTAAACTAGCAGAGTTTGAGCTTGCAGGAAAACCGAACTTCCTTCCTTTTGGTGTATCACCAGACTTTATGGATGCCAGAATCAACGTTTTATGGGCTAGCGCTCCAAGCACGATCCTGCCAGATACGACCTACTATGCAGAAGACCATCCTCAACGCGAAGAGCTCTTGACTCTTTGGAAAGAAAGCAGCGTAAATCTTCTCAAGGCTTATGATTTCTCTGATGAAGAAATTGAAGACTTGTTAGAGAAAAGACTAGAATTGGACCGCCGAGTTGCAGCAGTGGTACTTTCTAATGAAGAAAGTTCAGAATATGCTAAACTCTACCATCCATATTCTTATGAAGATTTCAAGAAATTCGCACCTTCCCTACCTTTGGATGACTTTTTCCAAGCCGTTCTTGGACAAGTACCAGACAAGGTTATCGTAGACGAGGAACGTTTCTGGCAAGCAGCAGATCAATTCTATAGTGAAGAGGCATGGCCTCTCCTCAAGGCAACCTTAATTTTAAGTGTTGTGAATCTCTCAACCAGCTATTTAACAGAAGAAATCCGTGTCTTGTCAGGTGCCTATAGCCGTGCGCTTTCAGGAGTTCCAGAAGCTAAAGACAAGGTCAAGGCAGCTTATCAACTAGCACAAGGTCCTTTCAAACAAGCCTTAGGTCTTTGGTATGCCCATGAAAAATTCTCTCCAGAAGCTAAGGCAGACGTAGAGAAAAAAGTAGCAACTATGATTGATGTCTATAAGGAACGCTTGGCTAAAAATGACTGGTTGACTCCTGAAACTCGTGACAAGGCCATCGTCAAACTCAATGTCATCAAGCCTTATATCGGTTACCCAGAAGAATTGCCAGAACGCTACAAGGACAAGGTAGTGGATGAAAATGCTAGTCTTTTTGACAATGCTCTAGCCTTTGCGCGTGTGGAAATTAAGCACAGTTGGAGCAAATGGAATCAGCCTGTAGACTATAAGGAGTGGGGCATGCCTGCTCATATGGTCAATGCCTACTACAATCCACAGAAGAATCTGATTGTCTTTCCAGCGGCCATTTTACAGGCTCCTTTCTATGACTTGCATCAGTCATCTTCTGCTAATTACGGTGGGATTGGTGCAGTTATTGCTCATGAAATTTCCCACGCCTTTGATACCAACGGAGCTTCCTTTGATGAAAATGGTAGCCTCAAGGATTGGTGGACAGAGAGCGACTATGCTGCCTTCAAGGAGAAAACACAAAAAGTTATTGACCAGTTTGATGGACAAGATTCTTATGGTGCAACCATCAATGGTAAATTGACTGTGTCAGAAAACGTGGCTGACTTGGGAGGAATCGCTGCAGCGCTTGAAGCAGCTAAGAGAGAACCAGACTTCTCAGCAGAAGAATTCTTCTACAACTTCGGTCGCATCTGGCGCATGAAAGGTCGTCCAGAATTTATGAAACTCTTGGCTAGCGTCGATGTGCACGCACCAGCCAAACTCCGTGTCAATGTACAAGTACCAAACTTCGATGATTTCTTTACAACCTATGATGTCAAAGAAGGAGACGGTATGTGGCGTTCACCAGAAGACCGCGTCATTATTTGGTAATGCGAAAAATCTAGTCATCAGAAAAAGGCATCCATCAGGTGTGAAAACCTTGACTGGATGCCTTTTGTAATAGAAAGATTTGCTGGATAGTTTACTTAAATTTCGATTGCCACCATCTTGTTAGAAAAAAGGATTGAATGTCTTTTCATGAGCGATGGTTGTAGCTGGACCATGCCCTGGATAGACATCGTAGTTTGGTAGAGTGAAGAGTTGGGTCTGGATACTATGGAGAAGTTGCTCCGTACTACCAGTTGGAAGATCTGTTCGTCCGATAGTTTCACGGAACAGGGCATCACCTGTCAAGACCAAGTGAGCTTGTGGAAAGACGATAGAAACACCACCGATAGAATGTCCTGGTGTTGGCAAGACAGTGAAACGAAATTCCTCTAGTTGGTATTCCTCATGAAAGATAAAAGTGTGTTCTGCAGGTTTTGCGACCACATCTGCCATATCATCGTGACGAGGGAGACCAGAGAGATTATCGACAGGAGTATAGAGCCAGCTAGCTTCGCTCTCTGCGATATAGACAGGAGGATTGCCAAAAGTCTCGCGAACCAAGTCCAGACTCATGATATGGTCATAATGGGCATGGGTCAAGAGAATAGCACAGATTGGTTTGTTGATCTTCTCTATTGTCTGACGAATGGCTTCCCAATGGCTACCAGGATCGACAACGATGAGGTGATTTTCGCCTTCTAGGTAATAGGTGTTTTCATAGGCAACAGGATTCACGGTTTTATGGATTTTCATATTAGCTCCAATCTCAAAGAATGTACTAAATTAAGTATAGCACAGTTAGGAAGAATAAGTAAGGATTTAAAATGAACTTAAAAACCAGCATGAGTGGATGAAGACAGGCTGGTTTTTAAGATATCAATATTGGAGAGGTGTCAATTGCCCTTCATAGGTTGCATAAACTCCGTCATTAGCTTGTTTGATAGATGTGATGTTTAGAGTGCCACCATAGTTGGCTTCTCGTTTATCGCTATATTCACTATAAGTTATCCTATTGGGCAGGTTCTGGTTGTTAGCATAGTATTGAACGACTGTTTTTTTATAGCCTTGCTGGCTGAATAGGAACAGGCAGCTAACTCCTAACACTAGGAGAGCAAAGATAGAAATAGCAGTTTTTTTCATAGGTGTTCTCCTTATAAACTAAAGGATAAAAGAAAGCATCTTGAGGATTTTAATTCCAAAATCCAGTCAAGGTACCAGTGTATGTGACACAAGTTCCATCGTTTATCTTTCGTATCTTCAATGGAATTGGGGAAGTCAGAAAGTCTTTCGGTTACAATATGGTTTCCGTTCTTCTATCTCTCCTTCTATCACCTAAGTTTAAAATCTAACTTCGTAATATATTATAGACCAATAATTCAGAATTATCAAGCAATTCTGAATTATTTTTTCTTATTCTGTTCCAATCTAGTTTTCATATTCTTAAAAAAGTGATAAAATGGTAGGAAGAATTGGAGAGTAGAGATGCCAAAAGAAGTGAATTTAACAGGCGAAGAAGTTGTCGCTTTAACCAAAGAATATTTGACGGAAGAGGATGTCTATTTTGTCCATAAGGCCTTGGTCTATGCGGTTGAATGCCACAGTGGTCAATACCGCAAATCAGGCGAGCCTTATATCATTCATCCTATCCAAGTGGCAGGTATTTTAGCCAAACTTAAGCTAGATGCTGTAACGGTAGCTTGTGGTTTCTTGCATGATGTGGTGGAAGATACTGATGCGACCTTGGACGATTTGGAAAGAGAGTTTGGTCCTGATGTGCGGGTAATCGTAGATGGGGTTACCAAGCTTGGTAAGGTCAAGTACAAGTCTCACGAGGAGCAGTTGGCTGAAAACCACCGCAAGATGCTCATGGCCATGTCTGAGGATATCCGTGTTATCTTGGTCAAACTGTCTGACCGCTTGCACAATATGCGGACGCTTAAACATCTTCGAAAAGATAAGCAGGAGCGTATTTCCAAAGAAACCATGGAAATTTATGCCCCACTTGCCCACCGTTTGGGGATTTCTAGCGTCAAATGGGAATTGGAAGACTTATCTTTCCGTTATCTTAACCCAACGGAGTTTTACAAGATTACCCATATGATGAAGGAAAAGCGCAGGGAGCGTGAAGCCTTGGTGGATGAGGTGGTCACAAAATTAGAGGAATATACGACGGATCATCACTTGAGAGGGAAGATTTATGGTCGTCCCAAGCATATTTACTCTATTTTCCGCAAAATGCAGGACAAGAGAAAACGTTTTGAGGAAATCTATGACCTGATTGCCATTCGTTGTATTTTGGATACCCAAAGTGATGTTTATGCCATGCTTGGTTATGTGCATGAGCTTTGGAAACCAATGCCTGGTCGCTTTAAAGACTATATCGCTAACCGCAAGGCTAATGGTTACCAGTCTATCCATACGACTGTTTATGGTCCAAAAGGGCCGATTGAATTCCAGATTCGAACTAAGGCCATGCATGAGGTAGCTGAGTATGGGGTTGCGGCTCACTGGGCTTATAAGAAAGGCGTTAAGGGGCAGGTTAACAGCAAAGAATCAGCTATTGGGATGAACTGGATCAAGGAGATGATGGAGCTCCAAGACCAGGCCGATGATGCCAAGGAATTTGTTGATTCAGTTAAGGAAAACTATCTGGCTGAGGAGATTTATGTCTTTACTCCAGATGGAGCTGTCCGTTCCCTTCCAAAAGATTCAGGACCGATTGACTTTGCTTACGAAATTCATACAAAAGTAGGGGAAAAAGCAACTGGTGCCAAGGTCAATGGTCGCATGGTTCCACTGACAACCAAGCTCAAGACAGGGGATCAGGTTGAAATTGTCACCAACCCGAACTCCTTTGGACCGAGCCGTGATTGGCTCAATATGGTCAAGACCAGCAAGGCGCGCAATAAGATTCGTCAGTTCTTTAAAAACCAAGATAAGGAATTGTCTGTCAACAAGGGTCGTGAGATGTTGATGACCCAGTTCCAAGAAAACGGCTATGTGGCCAATAAATTCATGGACAAGCGACACATGGATCAAGTTCTGCAAAAGACCAGCTACAAGACAGAAGAATCCCTCTTTGCGGCTATTGGTTTTGGAGAAATTGGTGCTATTACCGTCTTTAACCGTCTGACTGAAAAGGAACGTCGTGAAGAAGAACGTGCCAAGGCCAAGGCTGAGGCGGAAGAACTTGTCAAAGGCGGAGAGGTCAAGGTTGAAAATAAAGAAACTCTCAAGGTCAAGCATGAGGGTGGTGTGGTCATTGAAGGTGCCTCAGGTCTCCTAGTGCGGATTGCCAAGTGTTGTAATCCAGTGCCTGGTGATGATATTGTTGGCTACATTACCAAGGGGCGTGGTGTGGCTATTCACCGTGTGGACTGTATGAACCTGCGTGCCCAAGAAAACTATGAGCAACGTCTCCTTGATGTGGAGTGGGAAGACCAGTACTCTAGCTCAAATAAGGAGTATATGGCCCATATCGATATCTACGGTCTCAACCGTACAGGACTGTTGAACGATGTACTGCAAGTTCTTTCAAACACAACCAAGAATATCTCAACCGTTAACGCCCAACCAACCAAGGATATGAAATTTGCTAATATCCATGTCTCCTTTGGTATTTCCAACCTCTCTACATTGACCACGGTTGTGGACAAGATTAAGAGTGTACCAGAAGTTTACTCTGTTAAACGGACCAACGGCTAATTGGCCTAGCTCTTACTAGAAAGGCTATTATGAAAATCATTATTCAAAGGGTTAAAAAAGCACAAGTGAGTATCGAAGGTCAGGTTCATGGAAAAATCAATCAGGGGCTCTTATTGCTGGTTGGTGTTGGACCAGAGGATCGAGAGGAAGATTTGGATTATGCTGTGAGAAAACTGGTCAACATGCGTATTTTTTCAGATGCAGAATGCAAGATGAACCTGTCTGTCAAAGATATTGAAGGAGAAATCCTCTCTATTTCTCAGTTTACCCTCTTTGCGGACACCAAGAAAGGCAATCGTCCAGCCTTTACAGGGGCAGCCAAACCTGATATGGCATCAGACTTCTATGACGCTTTCAATCAAAAATTAGCGCAAGAAGTGCCCGTTCAGACAGGCATTTTTGGAGCGGATATGCAGGTTGAGTTGGTCAATGACGGACCAGTCACCATTATCCTTGATACTAAAAATAGATAAGAAAGACCAAGCCCAGTCGGCTTGGTTTTTCTTATCTATCATAAAATACTCCAAAATGAAATCTGTTCTTGATAGGCCTTGGGGAAATCTTGTTTCAGGCTTTGGCTTATGCGATAGGAAGGGATGAAATGTCCTAGGATTAGGAGAGTGCCCTGAAGGAAAAGTGGGATACCACTTAAACATATCAAGGAGAGAATGATCAGGCTATCCCATAGGAGAATTTGTAAGGCAAAGCGCCAGAATCTCGGTCTAATCTGGGAATAGAGTTGGCTAAAGTGGTCACAAAGTTGGTTAGAAAGATAGGTCAATAGTACAGGATGAAAGAAAATGAGCCAACCGCTATAAATCAAAATCCAGTCCCAAGTAAGCCCCTCTTTAAATGTCAAAAATGCCAGCATGATTCCATCAATAACAAGGAGCTCAATGGTTTTGATAAAGATGATTTTTCTCATGCTAAAACCTCCTTTTCCTTAGAGACATTCCCACAAAGAGATATGTTTGTTGTAAAAATCTGGATAGTTTTCTCTTAGGTAGTTAGTCGTCATATAATATAAAGTAGAATGACAAGCAGTGACGATTGGCATAAGAGTGGGAAATCGCTGAGAACTAACGAAGGCTAAAAGGACAAAAAATAGAAAATCAATAGTGAGAACTCCTAAATAGTAGAGGCAAATCTTTTTATTGATTTGAGGATGAATCTCAGCGAATTGATGTTTGAGTCGGACTACCAAGCGAAATAGCAGGAGTCCTTGAGCAAGGAGGAAAATAAAACCAGTGAGCAGGAGCCATTCCAAAGATGTCTCTTGTCTTGTGCTAAAAAATGCAAATAGTAGCAAATCGATGACTGCAATTGCTATAAAATGGATTCTAAAGAGTTTTTTCATGACAAGACCTCCCTCTTTTATCTAGCTTCATTCTACTCCAAAAGAATGGGAGTTACAAGTAAAATGATAAAAAATTTTAGTAAGGAGATTCTGTTAGATTTCTTTATTTGATTTCCCTCTTATTGTTCCACCTCTTCATCATTCCAGACAAATAAAGCTCCGATTGCATTGAGGATATAAAAGATGTATTTTCCGATATTGGCAAAGTTTCCTTGAATGCCAGCCTTTGTCAGCTGAACGAAATTGTAAATCAACCAAAATCCCCACTGAGTTGTCAGTTTTAATGCGTTCAAAGCATTGGCAATGAGGGACAGTGCAAAGGCAATAGTTGTCACGTAGGCAAGGAGATTCATCTTGCCCTCATAGCCGATATAGTTGGTCACAAAGGCAAAGAGAAAGGCGATGATTGAAATAATGATGGCCGCCAATTTCACCTGTTTTTGGCTTATTTGATTGGGTCTGCCTTCTTGCGAAGCTTCCCATTTCTTAATTGCAAAGGTATAAATGAGGAAGGTGACGGGATAGGTAATGATGGCCGCCTTATTTCCAAGGATATAATCAATAGTACCAGACAAAATGGTATTAACAATACCAAAGTAATTTCCCCATTTGCTTAATTTTCCCGTGAAACGAGTGGACAACATGGAAATCCCAACGTTGGTTACGGAAATCAATCCAAAGGGAACGAGAGCTGTCCATGGGCCCCAGTCTACGAATTTGTCGAGACGGGAGTTGAGGTAACCAGATGCAATCGCAATCCCAACGACCAAAGCAACCCCGAAGAGGTCAAACCATTTGGATGTCGCAAAAATTTTTAGTGATTTTTTCATAGTTTAAACTATCTTTCTTGTTTTTTACAAACATTCTACAACTAAATGAAAGCAAAATCAAATGATAGAAATAAAACCCTGAAAATTTGATTTTCAGGGTTGGTAGGGGACTTGAGAAATTAGTTGATTTTCTCGACATAGAGTTGTTTTGCAATGTCCATATTTACTTGTAAATCCTCGTCTTTACTAAGGATAGTGAAGGTGTTGCTGAAGCCATCAAACTGCTGGACTTGGAGCGAATCACCGATGGAAAGTGAGTGCTTGTCCAGATAATGGAGAATGTCAAAACTATCGTGCACCCGGGTCAGGCGGTAGGCGCCAGCTTCCTTGATATCAGCTAGTGGGAGGTTGTTGATTTCAACCAGGAGTTCTCCCTTGGCAGGAATGGTTCCTCCGTGGGGACAGGTTTTGGGGTATCCAAGTAATTTTTCTAGTCTCTCCACGAATAGGTCAGAGACAGTATGTTCCAAGACCTCAGCTTCCTCATGAATCTGGTCACTTGTATAGTCTAAATGATGGACTAGAAAAACTTCAATCAAGCGATGCTTACGATAGAGCTCAGAGACCAGTTTGAGTCCGAGATCAGTCAGTAGATAGCCACATTCCTTGTCTTTGAGGATGAGATTTTCACTTTTCATCCGTTTAATCATTTCAGTTACGGCAGGGGGAGAGACTTGCATGCGGGCAGCAATTTCCTTGTTGGTAATTTTATGCAGGTCTATGCCGATTTCATAAATACATTTTAGATAGTCTTCTTTATTCGGGGTCATTCGCTTCCTCTTGTCTAATATCTTTATCTAGTATATCAAAAAAAGCTAGATTTCTCTAGCTGTGACTTTTTATGTTATACTTATTGCAAGAGAAAAAACGAGGAGATGGATATGACGAAAATAGCTCTTCTTTCAGATATTCATGGAAATACCACCGCCTTGGAGGCTGTTTTGGCAGATGCTCGGCAGCTAGGAGTGGATGAATACTGGCTTTTGGGAGACATTCTCATGCCAGGGACAGGGCGTAGAAGGATTTTGGACTTGTTGGCTCAACTACCGATTACAGCTAGAGTTTTGGGAAACTGGGAAGACAGTCTGTGGCATGGTGTCCGTAAGGAATTGGATAGTACTCGTCCCAGTCAACGCTATCTCTTGCGCCAGTGCCAGTATGTTTTAGAGGAAATTTCCCTAGAAGAAATCGAACGGCTCCACAATCAACCCCTCCAGCTTCATCGTCAGTTTGGGGATTTGACGGTGGGAATTAGCCATCATCTGCCTGATAAGAACTGGGGGCGTGAGTTGATTCATACTGGGTCGCAAGAGGATTTTGACCGCTTGGTGACCAATCCGCCTTGTGATATTGCTGTTTATGGTCATATTCACCAGCAGTTGCTTCGTTACGGGACTGGTGGGCAATTGATTGTCAATCCGGGTTCAATTGGCCAGCCTTTCTTTCTAGATGCCCAGTTGCGGAAGGACTTGCGAGCCCAGTATATGATTTTAGAGTTTGATGACAAGGGCTTGGTAGATATGGACTTCCGACGGGTAGACTACGATGTGGCAGCTGAATTGCAGCTAGCTAAAGACCTCAAACTTCCCTATTTTGAGGTTTACTATGAAAGTCTGGTCAATGGTATCCACCATACTCATCATCAGGAATTTCTGAGAGAATTAGCCCAGAAAGAGGGTTATGATAGGGAATTAGATGCTTGGTTGAAAAGTGGTAACGATTGACATTACAACTAAAAAAGGTATAATAAAAGAAAAAGAAGAGTAGAGGCAGGCTAGCCTCGTAAAAAGGAGAAGAGGATGCAAATTCCGAGTAGATTTACCATTGCGACTCATATGCTGATAATTATTGCCCTCGAGGGGAAGGAAAGCAAGGTGACCAGTGATTTTTTAGCTGCTAGTGTCGGGGTCAATCCTGTCATTATCAGAAAGACCTTGTCTCAGTTGAAGAAGGCAGAGCTGATTTCAGTAGCGCGTGGAACAGGTGGGACAGAGATTGTTAAGGATCTCAAGGATATTAGTCTTTTAGATGTTTATCAAGCGGTTGAGTGTCTTGGTAAGACAGGTCAACTCTTCAGTTTCCATGACAATCCGAATCCAAATTGCCCAGTTGGAGCTCATATTCATGATGTTTTGGATCAAAAATTGGAGAGAATTCAGCTGGCTATGGAGGCTGAACTTGGTCAGACTAGTCTAGAACAAGTCGTGGCCGATGCAGAGAGTCAGATGAAGGAGTAAGAGGGATAGATGCCCTCTTTTTCTCTTTAGATAATTATGATAAAATGTAGTTATTAAAGGAGGAAGAAATGTATCTTGTTATAGGAATTGTGTTGGCCTTTATAGTGTCATTTTGGAAGGATAATAGAAGTTTGTGGAATCCAGTATTATTCTTATTATCCCTCATTTCCAGTTATTTTTATCTAGGCTACCTTTTTTATCAAAATGGGTATGAGAAGATTCATTTTGCTTTTTTTATATTTTCCTTTATTTTACTTCCGATACTGATTTTTCTAAGTGGCATCTTTTTAATCTATAATGGCCTTATCCTGCTGAAGCGAGAGGGACGTTCAAAGGCCAATTATCTCTCCATGCTCCTTGGAATAGTCATTTTGCTATTTTTTGCCTTGATTTCATTTCGATTGGGAGGTCAAAATGAATTATTTTACACCAATCACTTTCTAAACATTTTATTTGTATTCATTTTCTACTCTTATTTTATTTTTGGCTTTGCCTTTGCGGGTTTTATGCTCTACTCTATCTTGTATCTCTTTATTCCTAAAAAGAAAAGCTATGACTTTATCATTATCCATGGAGCTGGTTTATTAGGCGGAGAAAAGGTAACACCTTTGCTGAAGAGGAGAATTGATAAGGCGGTAGAAGCTTACCACAAGTCTAAGAATTCTAACATAAAAATTATTGCCAGCGGTGGAAAAGGAGCAGATGAGAAGATTTCTGAAGCGCAGGCCATTTGTAATTATATCTTAGAAGAGACAGATGTCAGTATGGAATCCATTCTTCTTGAAGACAAGTCCAGAACGACCTATGAGAATTTATTGTTTTCAAAAGAAGTGGGAGAACAATTGGTTGAAAATCCTTGTTTCCTCTTTGTTACTAATGACTATCATGTCTTTCGTACTAGTACCTATGCCCGTAAGTTAAATATGAAGGGAGATGGCCTCGGATGTAGGACGGCAGGCTACTACATACCATCTGCCTTTATTCGGGAGTACGTAGCGCTCTGTGTCAAGATGAAATGGCTTTTCCTTGCCTTTTATATCCTGCTATCAGTCCTCATTTTGATAGCCTATAAAGGGGTTATTTGGTAGTCAAATTCTATTTAAAAAGACCTAGAATGCACATGAAAGTATGTATTCTAGGTCTTTTGTTTTGTATACATTTGATTTTCAAGAGTACTATCTATTTTTCCAGGCTTGGTAACGGGTATCAATCAATAATTGAGTGAGGCGACCCATAGTTTTCCTTTCTTCTGGAGTGAGGGATTGCGCTTGGATAAAGAGATGATGAATGTGTTCAAGCGCCTTTAAGGAAGACAAGTCATTGATAGAAGTAATACCAGAATCAAGAATGGTGCCAAAGAAGAGGTCGAAGTAAAGTTGGAGTTCCTCGTCAGGGACTGTTGCCACCCATTCCTTGAAGGTTGTGTCAACTTGTTGGCTATCACTGTTGGTCTTATCCAGCTGGACGAAGTGCTTGTCCTCAATCTGCCAACTAAAGGTATCGTGCTGGGCGATACCACCTAAGGCAGTACTGTGCACGATGATTTGCTGGTTAGGGATTTCCATCATCATACCGATAATGGAGCCTTGAGGGATGAAGACCTTGGTTCTATCCATTATCCCTTGATAGCCCTCAGTTTGTGTCAGTTCTTTGTGGAGGCCAGGCGCATCAAAGGTATAAACTGCTGTGATTTGATTTTGCAAGCTTTGCTCAATTTGACTAGCAGCATAGATGGCTAGATTTCCTCCCTTGGAATGCCCAGCCAGAATGACCTTTTGCTTAGGATGTTGGACAAGAAAGTTGTTTAAATAGCGAAGGGCGTGCTTTTGAGCAGGAATTTCCTTCATATAGGTTAGGTGGAAATCTTCCTTCCAGCCAATGATACTGTCATCTGTCCCACGAAAGATAATCAAATAGGTATCGAGAGTAAGGCGGTAGGTCATAGCAGCAAATTGCTTTTGCAGTTCAGGATCAATGTCATTGATAAAATGGGAGAGTTTGCAATTTTTGAAGCGTTTATGTTGAGCCAATTCATCCAATAGCTGGAGGCGATTTTTGCTGGTCAACATGTTAGGCTCCCTTGGAACCTGTTGAGCTAGTTCTAAAAGTCGCTGAGGAGCTGTGGAGACCAGATTATCAAAGGAGAGATAGGTGATTTCTGTTAAGGCTAGAATGTCTAACTCATTCAAAGGAAGGTCGTAAAAGGAATCGTATGCGACATCTTTCAGATAGTCAAAAATATTGGCCATAAGAACTCCTTTCTTTTTATTTATCTTATCACAATCACAATCACATAGAATTTACTAGTTGGTTTGTACGAGCTCTCTACATACTGACCTATAATGGTATGATTCAGACGCATAGAAGACAGTTTGCTTTTATTTCAAACCTCTAAACATACTTGTTTGTATCTGTTTGTCGTCAATCCCATTTTCTTTTAAGAAATTTTTCATCTCATTTATATCATCAGGTTGGCCGGTTAAGAGATAAATAGCTTGGTTACCGTATTTCACAACCGCATTTTTTAAAAATGCTTGGCTTTGAGAAAAGGTTTCGCTAGTTTTATAAGTTAGATTCGGATTATTCTTACTAAGCTCTCTTAACTCATTATCAAAAATGTTTACTCCTTTGTCTAAATGATTAAGAATGATGGAGCGCTTACCAGCCCACTCTTTCACAACTGGACGTAGAGTAGAAATACCGACATCAGAGGCAAAACAAACCAGTGCTTGGTCATTGTCTTTAACAGACAAAGATGATTCCAGCCAACTCATCTCAATTTTACTACCAGATGGTAAATGTGTTAAGGTTTCCTTAAACACGCTACCACTATTATGGGTTACAATAAGAATTTCATCCTCATCAGGAGTGGAAGCAAGGGTTAGCCATCGGCTAGCCTGATCCTCCTTTACTGGACTTTTGTCTGGACCAAACGAGCTGTCAGGAAGCTTAAACTGAGCATAGGAGCCAGCTTTCCATATTTGATTTTTTGGTTTTGTGATGTGAACTAAATACAAATCTCCGCTGGGATTTTCAATGGATTTTATCGATAAAGTTTGACTTCGTCCAAGATAGGTAATGATTCCCCAAGATATAAAGCCGAGCACTCCAAGTGTAGTTAGAATAATTATGAACATTTTTTTCCCTCGTTTCATTTTTTACTCCTATAGTGTAGTAATTTTCTATGAATGAATAATATTTTTTTTCATTCAATAATTTCCAAAAAATAAAGAAAAGATTTCTTTATTTCAGTATTCCTTTAATGAAGTTGGTTGCTAGTATTTCTACAGTTTTGCTAATATCTGGAAAATCATTTTCTGTGATATGCATATCCATGTAGTAAAATAGGTTGTAAACTTGTAAAATATCTTGAATTTTTTCTGGAGAATGGCCTTCAGCCTGCAAACGATGAGTAAAGGTTTTCACGAGAAATTGATGAAATGGATTCGTGACTTTTCCTTCTTCTGAGGAATAGTAGCTATGCAACTCATCTGCTATGGCAGGATTGTACCATTCTGCAAGGATTTTATTGGAGGAAACGAGTGCTCTGGATTGAGCAAAGAGTTGACTAATAAGATCAATCATATCAATTTCCCAATCCAGTTCTTCGATCATAGTTTGGCGAACACGGCTGTTTTCATCAATATAGATATCTAAAAAAATAGCCTCTTTACTTTCGTAATAGTTATAAAAAGATCCGACTGCCATATGAGCTTGTCTAGCAATTTCTGAAATTCCTGTCGCCTTGTATCCTTTTTTTGAAAAAACTTCATAAGCTGCGGATTTCAAAGACTGTTTTTTGTCCAATTTGATTCACCTCTTTTCTGAATGAATATTAAATATTGTTCATTCATATCTTAACAAATCTTTTTCAGATTGTCAATCTGAAAGCTAGAACTTTTTACGGATACCACTTGATAAGGAGCTTTTCAATGTTAGAAGAGTATAGAGTGTCGTTTTAACTACACTCAAGGTTTGGAAGAATAGATATAAATTTTGGTTAAGGGGATGTATAAAAGAACTGAAATGAGGGTTGAAAAAATTAAAAATAAATGGGTAGTGCTGGCACTATGTCTGAAAATAAGGTATGATATCAATGGGGTTATTCACTATCTGTTTTTGAGCTGTTGTGACAAGGAAATGTCAAAAAAGTATTAGATACTAAGCCCTCTATTTATACTAAAGGATTTAAGACTCCTAAAATTAGCAAAGGAGAATCAGATGCACAAGATTTTATTAGTAGAAGATGATCAGGTCATTCGTCAACAGGTCGGGAAAATGCTCTCTGAATGGGGATTTGAAGTGGTCCTGGTAGAAGACTTTATGGAAGTTTTGAGTCTATTTGTTCAGTCGGAACCTCATCTGGTCCTCATGGATATTGGACTGCCTTTGTTTAATGGCTATCACTGGTGTCAGGAGATTCGCAAGATTTCCAAGGTACCCATCATGTTTCTGTCTTCGAGAGACCAGGCTATGGATATCGTCATGGCGATTAACATGGGCGCGGATGACTTTGTGACCAAGCCTTTTGACCAGCAGGTTCTTTTAGCCAAGGTTCAGGGCTTGCTACGCCGTTCCTATGAGTTTGGGCGTGACGAGAGTTTACTGGAATACGCCGGTGTGATCCTCAATACCAAATCCATGGATTTACATTATCAAGGCCAAGTCTTGAATTTGACCAAGAACGAATTCCAGATTTTACGAGTTTTGTTTGAGCATGCGGGCAATATTGTAGCGCGTGACGACCTCATGCGGGAACTTTGGAATAGTGACTTTTTCATTGATGACAATACCCTATCTGTTAATGTAGCTCGTTTGCGTAAAAAATTGGAAGAGCAGGGTTTGGTAGGATTTATCGAGACCAAGAAAGGGATAGGGTACGGACTGAAGCATGCTTGATTGGAAACAATTTTTTCTAGCCTATCTGCGCTCCCGTAGTCGTCTGTTTGTCTATCTACTTTCTTTGACGTTTCTGGTCTTACTCTTTCAGTTTTTATTTGCCAGTTTAGGAATTTACTTTCTCTATTTTTTCCTCTTGTGTTGCTTTGTAACCATTTTATTTTTTGCTTGGGACATATTGGTAGAAATGCAGGTATATCGTCAGGAACTTCTCTATGGGGAGAGGGAAGCTCAGTCTCCTTTGGAAAGAGCCTTGGCTGAAAAATTAGAAGCGCGTGAGATGGAACTCTATCAGCAGAGGTCAGATTCAGAAAGAAAACTGACGGATTTGCTGGATTACTATACCTTGTGGGTTCATCAGATTAAGACCCCCATTGCAGCCAGTCAACTCTTAGTTGCAGAAGTAGATGATCGCCAATTAAAGCAGCAGTTAGAACAGGAAATTTTTAAAATCGATTCCTATACCAATCTAGTTTTACAGTACCTGCGTTTAGAAAGTTTTCATGATGATTTGGTCTTAAAGCAGGTTCAAATTGAGGACTTGGTCAAGGAAATAATTCGTAAATACGCTCTTTTCTTTATTCAAAAAGGCTTAAATGTCAATCTACATGACCTTGATAAAGAAATCGTGACGGATAAAAAGTGGCTGCTAGTGGTCATTGAACAAATTATCTCAAACAGTCTCAAGTACACCAAGGAAGGTGGTCTGGAGATTTATATGGACGGGCAAGAGCTTTGTATCAAGGATACGGGAATCGGGATAAAAAACAGTGATGTCCTCCGAGTCTTTGAACGTGGCTTTTCAGGATATAATGGACGCCTAACTCAGCAGTCATCTGGACTTGGCCTCTATCTATCTAAGAAAATTTCTGAAGAACTAGGTCACCAGATTCGCATCGAGTCTGAGGTCGGAAAAGGAACGATAGTGCGGATTCAGTTTGCTCAAGTGAACTTAGTCCTTGAGTGAGAAGAGACAATGAGTTTTTACCCAATCTCTTTTTGCTATATTTCAGGATATTTGAAGACTGTTTTTTACAAAACCAATAATAGAATTTTTAATACGGAATATAGTATAAATACTGGTTCAAAGTGAAGTTTTGTATGCTTTATACTTTTGTTGAGCATAAAATCTATAAACTAAGGGTGAATTACAAAAATTAATTTGAGATGAAGTGAATTGTAGACTTGGGAAATGTCTCCTATTCGATTTCAGAATGAATCGTTGATACAGGATTAAAAGAACTGCAGCTTTCTTTTTATTTTGAATGAGATAGGTGTATATAGATTTGTGTAACTGGTGTAGAACTGTTTCCAAGAATTTATTGAATGTATCGAATACACACATTCTATTGATTTTGAACCAGTTTTTAATTTCTAAATGTTATAATAGTTTTATCAAGTAAAAGGAGACTGCCATGATTGGAGACAATATAAAATTCTTACGAAAATCACATAATCTGATATAACCAGAATTTTCACGGATTGTGGGTGTGTCACGAAATAGCCTAAATCGTTAGAAAAACTGAAAAAGCTTTCAATAGAAGTATTGGAAATATTCATTTTACATCTATCAAAGAAACATGGGATAGACCTATATTTTACAAAATAGCAAATTATATTTTGAATGATAGTAAAAACTGCAGAACTTGTGTGATTTACAATTATTGCACTCAATGTCCGAGTATCGCACTATCTGAAATAGGGAATAGTAGAGATTGTTCTGCGATATGTAAAAAAACGCATTAGCAAGGAGTATCGTATATGCTACCATATCTTAAAACTATTAGATGGTATCTCTTCTTTAATTTTCTTTTTGGTGTAGTATCGAATATCTGCACAGCTTTGTTACCGTATTTCACGCAGGCATTAATCAAAGGGGATTATCAAGTAGCTCTATATGGTTACTCTATGTCAGTGGCAGGCTATTTGAGTTGTAACTATATCCAAATGATACTTGATTGGAAGCAGGGGATTATCTTTTCGACTACTTTGAAAAATGAGTGGTTTCGTTCACTTCTGGGACTCAGTCACCACGATTTCAAGCAGAAAACAGTAGCAGAGTACATTTCCTATCAATCTAATGACCTAGATTCGTTGGAAAAGGATTACCTTCCTCCATTGATGAGTTTTATCAAACAAATTTTACGTATCATCATTTACGCTTTCATTATTAGCAGAACAATTAATCCTATTGTATCACTGATTTTAATCTTTTCCACTGGAATTAGTATTCAAATTCCTAAAATCGTTGGGAAGTTGACCGCTAATCGTAGACAGGTTTACTTGAAAAAACAAGGAGATTACTATCGAACTTTGGAGGATTTGCTCATGGGACATCATTTGGTAAATAAACTAACTATGTCGCATTTTTTGAATCAACAAAAGAGTTCTCTAAAGAAGTTGCAGGATAAGTATTTTAAGTATGGTTTGACAAAAATTACAGGCATCTTATTGACAGGTGTTTCTTTTGAATTCATTAGTCTTGTTCTGTTTATTTATTTAGCCTACTCTCTATCTCACCAGCAACTCGGTATTCCTGAGGTGGTGGCGAGTTTTGGATATATTAATGCTTTTTCTGAACCAATACAGGAAATCCTTTATGATTTACAAATGTTAGAGTCCGTAAAGCCTGTAATCAAGAGTTTTCAAAACATTGTTGGGAGACCCGTTTCAGTTCAAGCACCTCAACATTCTTTTGATACGATTACTTTGAAAAACATTTCCAAACAACTGGGAGAATCAAAATTGATAATTACTTCCGCTACGATTCAAAAAGGGGATAAAATTGCGCTTATTGGTAAGAATGGGTCTGGAAAAAGTAGTCTTCTCAACATTTTAAATGGAACAGATGAAGATTTTGAAGGACAAATTGTGCTAGATGGGCTTGTTTTGGACCATCTTTGGGGAAGATTCGGTATGATTCTGCAACAAGAACATACATTTATTTCGAGTTATGAAAATAATGTAACGCTATTCAATAGTTTCAATGAAAAATTCAGAGAAGAAGATTTTGAAAAAATTCCACCACAATCCCTGTCAGGTGGTCAGCAACAACGAATGTATTTAAATCGTGAGAAAAATCGTAAAAATCCATTGCTTATCCTAGACGAACCTTTCTCTGCCTTGGATACTAATCAGTTTAAAATGGAATTGGAAAGAGTTCTGGAACTACCAAGTGCCGTCATTGTTACTTTACATCGCCAAAACGAATTATTAAGTAAGTTTGACCAAGTTTGGGAAATTAAGAATGGAGAACTTGTAATTTTGAAATAGCTAAATTATAAAGAATAAAACGCATAGTATTAAGGTTCAGGAGATACCGTTTGTCCTTCTTCGGATAAGGAAACAAAAATTTCTTGCTTCATCTATCTATTCAATTGATAGATTTCGTCAGAGAAAGACTGTAAAATTTTTGATATAATGTTAAGGATGGACTGGCGGATACTTAGAGGATAATTTTCAAAAGAATAACAGGTGAGAAGAAAAATATGTAAGACTGGACAGAAGTCTCTCTACCATCATCCATGCAGAAACAAGATTATATGAAATAAAAGGAGTAACCAATGACCGGAAACTATTCAACACGTGAATACCGTGAGAAATTATATGATGATCTTCATGTTCGATTAAGAGATACAGTGATTTTGATGTGTGCAATTTTTATTGCCTCTATCGGCCTAAATATGAATTCAACAGCTGTCATTATTGGAGCTATGCTGATTTCCCCTCTTATGACACCTATTGTTGGACTCGGATTTGGTTTAGCTATTTTTGATACGCGTTTAATCAAGCAATCTCTAGAGGTTTTATTTACTCAAGTATTGGTCAGCTTGCTTGTCTCGGCTCTGTATTTCTGGATTTCTCCCTTATCTTATGAAAGTAGCGAATTGATTGCACGAACCTCTCCAACCATTTGGGATGTTCTCATTGCTATTGCTGGTGGGATAGCAGGCGTAATTGGTTCAAGGAAAAAAGAAGCAAACAATATCGTGCCAGGAGTAGCCATTGCAACAGCTCTGATGCCACCTATCTGTACTGCAGGATATGGTTTAGCTAATGGAAATGTACGATTTTTATTTGGAGCTCTCTATCTTTTCTTGATCAACTGTGTCTTTATCATGCTAATCAACATTGTTGGAACAAGAATTATGATGAGAAAATCTCCCTTAAGTTCATTTAAAGAGCTAAACATTAAAATGAGAATTGGATTGATATCCTTGATTGTATTATTGATTCTTCCAGCTAGTTATTCAGCAGTCACTCTGACGATGGATCAAGCGCGAAAAGAAGGAATCAAACAGTTTGTAGGAAAAGAGTTCGCCAATCATACGGTCATTAATCAAGTCTACAAGTCAAGGAACAATGAATTGGTCTTGACGGTTGTTGGAGATCCGATTTCAGAAGAAGAATTAGAAACGCTCCACCAAAAACAAGCCTCTTACGGTATTCAATCTGTTCAATTGAAAGTCAATCAAGTCCATAATTCGACAAAATTAGATAGTGATACGACCAAGGAATTTTATGAAACCATTAACAAGTATATCGATCAAAAACTCTCTGAAAAGGATTCACAAAAAGATCTCGTAAAAGAAAATGAAGCAGACAAGGATTGAGGATATTGACCTTATCTAACTCATGAAAGCAAATCTTGTGTGGTGGTTTGGTCAATCACTACTAGCTCGGATTAAATAATACTCTTCGAAAATCAAATTCAAACCACGTCAGCGTCGCCTTACCGTACTCAAGTACAGCTTGCGGCTAGCTTCCTAGTTTGCTTTTTGATTTTCATTGAGTAAAAATATAAAAAGCAACAGCTGTTTCAGTTGTTGCTTTTTAGCTAGGATTTTATCTCTTATTTCTCAACGCGTGATTTGTTGGCAATATCAGCTAGGATAGCTTGAACAAAGTCATCAACTGAGACAGTTTGTGTTTCTTTTTGTCCGTAGCGACGAACGTTGACTGTTCCGTCTTCCATTTCCTTGTCTCCAACAATCAATTGGTAAGGAATCTTGCTGGTTTGTGAAGCACGGATCTTGAACTGCATTTTTTCATTGCGCTCATCTACATCTGCACGGACACCACGGTCACGGAGTTTCTTAGCTACTTCCCAAGCGTAGTCTACGTGTTTTTCGTTAGATACTGGGATGAGGGTTACTTGGTGAGGTGCAAGCCATGTTGGGAAGGCTCCCTTGTAGTTCTCAATCAAGATAGCTGTGAAGCGCTCCATAGTAGAGATTACACCACGGTGAATCATGACTGGACGGTGTTCTTCGCCATCAGCTCCGATGTATTTAAGGTCGAAGCGCTCTGGAAGCAAGAAGTCAAGCTGGATAGTAGAAAGAGTTTCTTCTTTTCCAAGAGCGGTCTTAACTTGAATATCCAATTTTGGTCCGTAGAAGGCTGCTTCACCTTCGGCTTCAAAGTAGTCCACGCCCATTTCATCAAGGGCTGCACGAAGCATGGTTTGAGCATTTTCCCACATCTCATCGTTGTCAAAGTACTTGTGAGTATCTTGAGGGTCACGAAGAGAGAGACGGAAGCGGTACTCATTCAAGTTGAAGTCTCCGTAAACATCTATAATCAACTGAAGGGCGCGTTGGAATTCTTCTTGGATTTGTTCTGGAGTAACGAAGAGGTGACCGTCGTTAAGAGACATTTCACGTACACGTTGAAGACCAGTAAGGGCACCAGATTTTTCATAGCGGTGCATCATCCCGATTTCAGCGATACGGATTGGCAACTCACGGTAAGAGTGAACATGATGTTTGAAGACTTGGATGTGGTGTGGGCAGTTCATTGGACGAAGGACAAATTCTTCCCCGTCACCCATGTCCATAGTTGGGAACATGTCTTCTTGGTAATGATCCCAGTGACCAGAAGTCTTGTAAAGCTCAACTGAAGCAAGTGGTGGAGTGTAGACGTGTTGGTAGCCTGAAGCCAACTCCTTGTCAACGATATAGCGTTCCAATTCACGACGAATAGTCGCACCATTTGGCAACCAGAAAGGCAAACCTTGTCCGACTTCTTGAGAAATCATGAAGAGGTCCAGTTCTTTACCGAGTTTGCGGTGGTCACGTTCCTTAGCTTCTTCACGCATTTGAAGGTAGTTTTTCAAGTCTTTCTTGTCAAACCAAGCTGTACCGTAGATACGTTGCATCATAGCGTTGTCGCTATTTCCACGCCAGTAAGCACCTGCTACATGGAGAAGGTGGAAGATTTGGATGCGGCCTGTTGATGGGACGTGAGGGCCACGGCAAAGGTCTACATATTCACCCTGACGGTAGATGGTCAAACCACCTTCGTCTTCTGAGTGTTCTTCAATCAATTCCAACTTGTAAGGGTCATTTTTGAAGATTTCACGTGCCTCGTCTTTAGTCACTTCTTCACGAATTGATGGGAAGTTTTCTTTGACGATTTTTTGCATTTCTTCTTCGATACGAGGAAGGTCTTCGTTAGAGATTTGACCAGCAGTGTTGTCAGTATCATAGTAGAAACCATCTTCGATAGCTGGACCAACTCCCAAGTGAATGTCTGGGAACAGACGACGAGCTGCTTGGGCGAACAAGTGAGCAGCTGAGTGACGCAAGATTGGAAGGGCATCTTCGTGGTCAGGTGTCACAATTTCGATGCTTCCATCTTCAGTGATAGCACGAGTAGTGTCGATGAGTTTGCCGTTGAATTTACCAGCCAAGGCTTTTTTAGCTAGGGAATTGCTGATAGATTGGGCAATTTCAAAAGTTGTAACGCCAGATTCGAATTCACGAACAGCGCCATCTGGGAAAGTAATGTTAATCATGATTTTCTCCTTACTTATATTATTGACGAGTGTGTTAACCCTATTCTGAAAACAGGGACAGAGGACTGTGAAAGCTAGAAAAACAAAAAGCGACATCCTCGAAAGGACGTCGCAACGTGGTTCCACCTTCATTTATGTTCCTCAAAAAAGAGGGACACCTCTGATTGGCTCTAACGTGGCCACCGTTTTATGTTTTCATAAAAACTCAAGAGTAGTATCAGTTTAGGCTTCCTATGCGTTTCCAGCAACCACGCACTCTCTAGTAGAAAGGGACTAAGTGACTTGTCTCTATGGATTATTATAGCATGATTGTGAGATTTTTCAAGGATTTTGTGAAAGTTTTTTGTTTTTCATTTTTTTAGAATATGCTTGATACCAATACCGGAAACCAGACCTATCAGAGCCAAGGTTTCATAGGCTAAAAAGTAAAACCAGATAAATTCACCAAAGGTTATGCTAGTAAAGCAAAAGAGCAGTCCGTTACCAATTAACCACCAAAGTGAGAAACGGAAACGGTAGCTATAGAGTAGCGATACAATCAAGATTACCAGAGGTGTAAAGAAGAGAATATTATTTACGTAGAGACTCTTGAGCAAAAGGGGGTCAGAAATAATTAGTGATAACAACTCATAAAGTGGACAGTAAAAGAAAAAGATGACCAAATAATAGGGGAGATGGGAATAGAATCTAGGCGTGATAATCACCTCGTTTTAAAAAACAGACAACTTAGATTTCTTGCTATGATTATTATAGCATATTTAAAACAAGAAAGTAAATCTGTTGACAAAGAAGGTAGTTATTGGTAGAATAGGGATTGTCGTAAAGACAAATAACTTCTTCTTGGTTACAGGCATGCCAACCTGTCACTCGGATGAAGCCAAATAAAAAGGAGAAACATCATGGCAATCTCAAAAGAGAAAAAAAATGAAATCATCGCACAATATGCACGTCACGAAGGTGATACAGGTTCAGTAGAGGTTCAAGTTGCTGTCCTTACTTGGGAAATCAACCACCTTAACGAACACATCAAACAACACAAAAAAGACCACGCTACTTACCGTGGATTGATGAAAAAAATCGGTCGCCGTCGTAACTTGCTTGCATACTTGCGTAAAAACGACGTTAACCGTTACCGTGAGTTAATCAACTCTCTAGGACTTCGTCGCTAATCTTGCGTCTAAACCGTTTCTATACTTCGTTGACTTCGGCTCGATGTACCATTAGTACAACCTTCGCCTCGTCGCCTCGTCTATAAACGGTTTATCTAGCAAGACTGGAGCTCTCTGATTTTCAGAGAGCTTTTTACGTTGTCACCTTACCTTGGTATGCTCAAGTATTATCTTTGGTTACGGTTCCTAGCACTGTAAGGTAAAATAAACCAGATATTCTCCCTTAGGTGTATTATCACCCAGCAGTCGAATTTTATATTTATAAATGAGTAGTTATCAGCTACTCATTTTCTTTGTTTACATTTCCAATAAAGTTGTAATGAATATCAATTTTAATAATTCGGTTACGTTTCGTGCCTTCTGGTTTATGAATCACAATTTTATCAATCATAACGTTCAAAATCTCTGTCGTCAGTTTATCAATATGCGTGAATTTCCGAATCCGCTTAATAAATTGCTCAATATTCTGGCTATCGGCTTCATTTTTGCTCAATTCGGATTTCAAGTTACTTAAAACTTGATTTAGTTCGTTTTGTTCTGCTTCATAATTTTGCGTCATTTTCATAAAGCGTTCATCAGATACTTTGCCCAAAACATTGTCTTCATAGAGTTTTTGGATGAGCTGGTCAATTTCTTCACAGCGTTTTTCCTTTTCCAAAACGACTTTTCGTTGTTGGGCAGTTTTTCGGCTGGATTCTATTTCGAATCTCTTTTGAAGTGATTTAAAAAATCCTGTTTCATCTATTTGAATCTCCTCAATCAAGTCATTTAATTCTCGAAGAACTAAAGCTTCCAGTTCAACTTTTCGAATATAATGGGGATTTTCACAGCGGTCGAAGGTTTTGGCATATTTCGAACACTTGTAATGGTCTAAATTTCGTCCATTTTTATCGTGAGCACAGAAGTAATGCTTCGAACCACAAGTGCCGCAAAATACCAATCCTGCAAAGAGATTTTCGTGCCCTTTTTCAAATCGTGGCTTGGATAAAATGCGTTTATGTTGTCGCATTTTTTGAACAATATCGAAGGTTACTTGGTCGATAATCGCTTCGTGGGTGTTTTCAAAGATAAGCCAGTTTTCTTTGGGATTGTAAATTTTCCTTTTATCTTTAAAAGAAATCTTAGAAGTGCGGTGATTTACGGTGTGTCCCAGATATTCGGGGCGTTGTAGGATTTTTTCAATAGTTGCAACTTGCCACGCATAGCGACTATAGCTAATGACATTAGTTTTATCTCCTACACTTAATCTGCGATAAGATGGTGTCTCAACCTTGTCGTGTTCTAAACCTCGAGCAATTTGTTTTAAAGATTTGCCCAATTTAACCTCTTCGAAAATTCGCTTTACAATTTCTGCACCAACTGGGTCAATCAGCCACTCTTTTGGATTGTCGGGATTTTTTCGATAACCATATATTGCCACAGTGGTTAATCGTTCTCCAGCCTGTGCCTTGGCTTTTTGTACGGCACGAATCTTCTTAGAAGTATCTCTCGCAAACCATTCATTAAACAGGTTGCGAAGAGGGAGTAGGTTGGCGTCATTATCGCTTTGCTTTAGGCTGTCGTAGCTATCATTTACCGCAATACACCGAACATTGTTTTCAGGAAAAGTCATCTCTAACAACTGTCCAGAAAACAGATAGTTTCGAGCAATCCGAGATAAATCCTTGGCGACAAAATTGCGAACTTTACCAGATTCAACTAGCTCGAGAGCCTTTTGGATGGCTGGACGGTTGAGAGTCACTCCACTAATTCCATCATCAATGAAGTAAATAGGGTTCGGCAGGTGTTCTGCTTGGGCGGCATTTTTCAAAACCATTTTTTGGTTAATAATTGAGTTGCTATCTCCGAGATTACCGTCATCTTGGCTAAGCCTGCAATACAAAACGCTAATGTCGGTTAAGTCTTCAAACTTCACCTCTGTCCAATCTGGAATCTGCCTTGTTAATGTGCTGTTTGTCATCGTGTCTCCTTTCAATACACTCTAACCCATGGATAGGATACCTCGAAAGGGCGAAGAAGTCCAGTGTTTGGGGGCTATTTTCCTGCAAAATCAGCTTTTCCAGCAGCTCTTTCAAACTTTTCGAACCACCAAATCTTCGGTCAATCTTAAAAGTTGCTCGCCCGATTTTGACAATTCGTTCTTTTTCATTATTCATCTGTTCGTCCTCCAATCCATTCACTAAATTCCTCCAGCGTTACCACCTGAAACATTGGGTGAAAATTATTCAGCTCGCTTTCTATTTTCTTCGAAATCGCCTCTTTGCGTTTGTCGTGAGGCACAATCCACAGAACCAGTGGAAACACACCGTTTTGCTCTCGCTGCTCAATGCCTGTTTGGTAGTAGGCGATGTATTTTTTGCACTGGTTCAACACTCGATTGAGGCTTTCGGTCGCCATATCGATTTCATAAAAATAACTGTCCTCGTATTCGCCCAAAACCAACTGGGCAAAAGCATCAGGTTTCAGAAAAATCTTCTTGCCCGAAAAGGTGGCGTAGGTGCGGTGGCAGGTGGGTTCAAAATCGAACCGTTCCAGCTGGATTTTGCCAGCTTCTTCCAACAATTTCAGAAAAACATACGCTTGTGTCACCGCCAGCGTGTGTTCCAAGTGGTGGGCGGTGGGTTCATACTTATTTTTAAAGCGTTGTGGACGGTGTAATGCTTTCATCCCTTTTATCGTGATGTGCCAAACGAAACTGCCTGAACCTGCTCGTACACCACCGATTCGCCGTTCGAGGTGATTGATGAGTTGGCGATTTTTGATCTGGTTTAAAAGCAAGTTAGCTCTTCGGAAAGCAGTTCGCGAATGCTGGCTATCCTGAAAATAGAGGGCAACAATCTGCTTGGTGGTCGCATAACGGCACTGGGCGAGTAGGGTTAAAATCTCTCGTTCTTTTTCCGTTAGTTCAATTTTCTCCATTTTGTCCTCCTCGCTTCTTCCGTCCTAAGTTTTTGGGTGGCGTTTCATCTTTCTTGTTTTGAAGTGGGATATTTTCGAAATTGACTAAATCGTCGCCGTAGCGTTCCAAACTTTCGGCATAAAGTTCATCAATTGGCTGAGCATTTTTTGAAAGAGGCAGACTTTGCCCTGAGACCCACTTGAAGTGGTTGTAAAAAATCGGCATTTGGGCATAAAAGTGAAAAGGTGCAAGAGTCATAAAATCTTCGAAAGTTAGCTCTGGAGCTTGGCTGGCGAGTTCCTTAGCTTCGTGGTGTTCCAGCGTGAAAATGATTTTACTGCGACAATTACTCAAAATGCTGGTACGGAGAGCAGATGGCAGTTGCGTCAAGTTCTGACTGGCGAGAATGTAGCCCACTTTCATCGAACGAGACACTGCGAGGGCATCCTCCAAATCCACAGGGAGCTTAAGGAATTGCCCCAGCTCATCAATGTAAATGGGCAGGAAAGGGCGATTTTCGGGAGCGAGATGGGCTTGGTGGAGGGTTAGCTGGTAGATGTAGTTGGTGATAAGCGAACCGATAAATTTAGCGTTTGTCACTCCAATTTGTCCTCGGTTGAGGTTAACTAAGACTACTTTTTTACTGGTGAAGAGCTCCATCAGGTTAAATTTTTTCGAAGTAGAGGCAAGCATGGCTCGCAGTTCTTTTCGAAGCAAAAGCTGACGGATTTTGTTTAACACTGGCGAGATTAACACCTCACGGTTGGCAGCGCTTAGCTGGTTGTATCCCTGCCAAAAATCCAAGAGAAAAGGGTCGGAAATCTGCGAAAGTATCTGATGGCGAAAGGCAAGGTTGGTTAAAAATTGAGGTAATTGGGGTAGATTGGAATTTTCAACTTGTGACAGGACGGTTAAGGCGTGGCTGAGCACATCAACCGTGCGAATACCCCAGTTGTCGCTGAAAAGTTCTTGAAAAAGATTAAGCAACATATCTGCCACCAGCTCAGGTGAGGTGTAACGAGTCAGGTCAAAGGGGTTTAGACCGATAATTTTGTTGCTGGAGCTGGGGTCAATGATAACCAAATCTGCTCGTCGTTCTTTTGGGAAATGAGCCAACACTTCTCGTACCAAGTCGCCTTTGGGATCAATTAACAGCGTGCTTCTGCCTGCTTGAATATCTGTTAAAATGAACTGGGCAAGCAAGGTAGATTTTCCAACGCCCGTTCCACCTAACACCAAGAGATGCTGGGTAGCGTCTCGAGGTAAAATCTGGAGTGGTTCGTTTTTGATACTTTCACCAAATTTTCGAACAGGAACATCTGGAACTTTATAGCCCAAAGGCAGACGGAGAATTTTGGGGTGAATATTGGCAATCCCGGCCAGCTCGCCTTCGCCAATAGGGGCAAGCCAAAAGCTGGCAAGCTCCTGCGAAGAAAGGGTGAGCGGAAAAGCCCACGGAATTTGAACCTTATTCACTTTCTCGCTTGAAATCGGGTTGAGAAAAAGTTCGACACCGCTGGATTCTAACATTCGAAAGGCTCCTAAAACAGTATGATATAGCTCATTCTTGCGAAAATGACTATCACTTCGCACACCAATCCGTACATCTGCTTGAAACTGGGCGTGGCGGAGTTTTTCCCGAATCAGCTTGTCGGCATCTTTGGAAAGCTTTGGGATATTCCCTGAAATCCACTGCCACCAAGTGGCGTTAAGGTGCGACAAATCCCGAGCTAGCGGTTGTGGCGGACGCGACTTGCCCATCACAACCTGCACACAAATTTCTTCCTGCGGTTTTAGGTGATGACTCAGTGCCAAAAAGGAACGAGTGAAGTTTTCAACGCCATCTGTTTTGAGGCTAAAATGGTTGCGTTTGATAGCTACACGCCACGCTTTTTCAGATGTTTTTCGCTCTTTAGGGCGAAGTTTTGAAAGCTGAATGTCATTGGAAACCTGCATCATTTTGTGTAAATAGGGCGTGTCCAGTGGGCTACTGAGAAGCAAATATCGCACCTCGTTTTTCGTTAAACGAATCTCCAAAACGAAGGGCTGGCGTCTGGTGTAGCCTGAGAGTCGCACCATCAAATCTAGTATGTCTTGAAATTCCACAGGACGAGTGTAATCCATTTCATAAATTTCAAAATTTGTTGGGCGTTTCATTGGTCACCTCCAATCTCTTTTGTTTTTCCAGTAGCGAAAAGTAAGCATTCCGCCACCAAGTAATACGGCAAGCAGGCTTAAGGGTAGGGCAATTTCGATTAGCCAGTAAATCGCCCGATTGACTAAATATGCCAGCAGAACGAAAAGCAAGGTGTAGCCAACTATTTTTCGCACGAGTCATCATCTGCCTTTCTGTAGTCAATGGGATTTTTAGAATATTGAGGAACGGGATAGTGAGAGATAATAATGTCGCTCTCGACTTCATTACCCCATATAGCCCATTTTTTATTGGAAGACACAGGTCTCCGTGCAAAGAGCTCCAAATAATCTGGCTCAGAACAGCGTTCGATGATAGCGAAGAGTTCTTCAGGCTTGTGGCTGTGATCTTGTTTGGGGAAGAAACCCCAATTCATCTGCCCTTTGAACTTGATGGGAGCTTTTCCTCGAGTTGCGAAAATGACATGCTCGGTAGAATTTCGGAGATAAGTTCCCAAGCCCAGAGTTGGTTTAACCCAAGTAAAAATGCTTTTTGGCTCAAAGCCCCACGCCCGAATAATATCGTAAGATTCTTCCATATAAGAGTTGGAAGTCCAAAACCAGAGATGGGCGTTGTCTGCAGCGATGTCCTTGATGGGCATATTGCGGATCTCCTCATGACTCATCAGGTTGTAATGCTTGCAGGCTCCGTAGCTACCTGTTTGGTTCTTCATATAGGGAACATCAGCAAGGATGGTTTTGAATTTCTTTGGTTGAGTTAGTTGTGTCATTTTAAAATCCTTTCTGTTTGTGACGCTCCGAGCATACCAGAAACCGCTGGCAAAAGGGAGCATAAGCAGTTTATGGATTAGGAGCGATGAGAATAGTGCTGTATCTGTTAAGGTGCTATCATATTGCTGTTTTGTTCGGTGATGTAAAAATTACTTCACTTTCTAAGTTCTTTGAGTAGTTCCGCCTGAGCTGAAAGGAATGCCTCGTTGATGGCTTGTCTACTCTCGAGAAATTGAGCTAGTTCAATTTCTTCTTCAGTGTAAACAGGAGGAAGATTTTTGTTTTTCTCTTTGACAGGTTGTTTTTTAGATTGAGAATCAAGATATACCAACAAGGAAATAACGCCAGTCACAAAGCCAAGAGAAACGGCAAAAATTATGGGCAAGATAAGTTCATTCATAGGGAACCTCCTATCTTATCTGCTGGGAGGCGACCAAAGCAAAAGTCTTGATGATGAAATCTGTGCGTTCCTTGGCATGGGGAGTTTTTGCCAGAATATCTGCCTCGAGCTTCGAAAGGTCGCCTACTTTGTTAAGAATGTCTGCCGTCAGAAGCTGATTCTTCTGAAGCATAGCCATTTCTTTTGAAAGACTTCTTGCCACTTCAAGCTGAAATGGATTCGCTAGTTGATGAGTGATATCTGTTTGGTTTTGAGTATTTTGTGGAAGCATAGTTTTTCTCCTTAATAGCCCCATAGAGGCAGGTTTATATTAGTGGGGCTTACACAACCTAATATAAACCTGTAGTCAATTATTTTCTAGACCTTTTCTTTGTGAAATATATCACAGTAGCTGAGGTTAGAAGATACGGTAAAAAGATAAGTAATGTTAGCAAGAGAATTTTCCTCCTTAAAAGAGTATAATAAAAGTAAAAGGTTTATCAGAGGGGAAGTCGACTTGTTCCTTTGATGGTTTTAGTATATCGCTAAATATGTTTTGAATCTATTACCTAAAAACAACAAAAACAACAGAACGGAGATAAAGCTATGTATCATCTATGTTTTGCGACTTTTATGGATATGCTCATGTTAAATCAAAACCATAGAAGTTATATTGGTAGGACGACTTTCGTAAGAGAATTTTTGGTATGTTTTGAAGACGGTCTTGGAGACTATTCGAAAAATGTTATTGGTTATTTAATGAGCCGTAGTAGGAATCCGTCTAAAATATTAATGAAAAAATTAAAGGTTGGAAAAATGGAAAACTCAACAGATAATGTAAATTACTTTGCTAAAAAACGATTAGTTGAAGATAGTGGAAAAGTTAAAGCGAGTATAATCAACTTAATAAATAATTCGGAAAATATCAGCAAGGATGATAAGGATAAACTAATAAATATTATCGATAATGACACTACATATAACTTTTTAAAAGAGGTATTTTACTTTGCTGTAGAAAATACTGTCAATATTGACTTAAAAATTAAAACTCTTGAAGATTTGCAAAAAGCCATTATTAACACTGATAATAACGCTAAACTTGAAAAATTATGTTTGGTAGCTTTTGATATGAAAAACGAAAGTGCTATGAACTTGTGTTTCGAAAAAATGACCAACTCTGTTCATATAAGTAGAGTGATTGAGTATGCTGTTGAAAGTGGATTCCACAATGATGAAATTATGCAAGACTTTATTGATAAAATGATTTCTAAAATAAGTAATAATGTTTATTTAGATAGAATTTTTAAAACATATTTGTCTAAAGAAGAAATATCAAATGACGATAAGATTCAATTTATCGACAGGCATATTCGTCAAATTACTAATAATAAGTATCTATTTGATATTTTGAAATTTTTATATGAGAATAATTTTAAAACACAGGCAATTAAGTATATGAGTAAATTAACTAATGATACTTATATTACTCGATTCCAAGAGTTTATAGGTTCTATTGACAAAACATAAATATTAGTGTATAATTAAGCTATAAAATTTAATATTTTCGCACTTTTCGGATTTTACTTCTGAATTGTAGCCCTTGCACTTGGTAGGAAATAAGTATACCTACCGAGCAAGCGGTGGGTAAAATTTGGAGGTAAAATATATGTTTCAAAATCGTGTTCCTGACAGAATTAAGCAAATAATCTGGAACGATACCGCTAATAACCCATATTCAAAAGATAGTGTGGCAAGAAGATTATTAGTTTACTTTGATTACATGCCATTTATGTCTAATGGTCGAGAAATTGTTGAAAAAATTACAGGATATACTTTAAAACAACAAGTTAAGTTATCTGAAAAGAATGAAAAAACAATCAACAATGTAATGAGGTATATATCTAAAACAGATGGTTCGTCTAAACTTTTGTATGAAAGGGGATCTGTTGAACAACAAGAACTCCAAGATACTATTGAGTATATTATGCAGGAAATTCTTGGGTTGACGAATGATCAATATTTGCTTTTAAAAGAAGGGTTGAAAGATAGTAACATTTGATTTTTTGAGACCTCTCTGAATGAGAGGTCTTTTCTCATCCCTCAATTCATAGTAAAATATCCCCCTGAATCAATATAACAGGAGGATTTTTTATGTCTCAAAGTACTATTAACATTGGCTATGCTAGAGTTTCCACTCACAAGCAAGACTTAGGCTTGGAGGTGCAAATTGAGGCTCTCAAACACTGTGACCAGCTCTTTATAGAAAAAGAATCAGGTTCATATGATGCTCGCCCTGAACTTGAAAAGGCTCTAAACTTAGCTAAAAGTTTTTCGAAAAATGGCAAGCAAGTTACTTTCACTATCTATAAGCTTGACAGACTTACTCGCTCTATGTTCAAGCTATTGGAGATTATCGAACAGCTTAACAAACATCATATCCAGCTCGTTAGTTTGCACGAAAAGTTGGAAACTGACTCGCTTATTGGCAGGTTGCTTTGTATGATCTTAGGTTTTGTGGCAGAGAGCGAGCTAGAAAACTTACGGTTTCGTACCCGTGAAGGGCTTCGAAAAGCCAAGGAAAAAGGCATTCGGTTGGGTGCCAAGCGGATAGAAAAAGCAAAAGAAGAGCGCATCCTTAATCTCTATCTCTACACAAATACGAGCATACGGAATATTGCAAAAGCAGAACAAATCTCCACTTCAACCGTATATAAGGTGCTGGAACGAAATAAGGTGACGAATAATCGCAAAAAAGTTTTGCAAAATACTTGCCAAAAGCAGGACGAAATGGTAGAATGAGTGCGTAAATTTGTTTCGATTAACGACCATTTGGCGAAACATTCAAAATAACAATGTGAATATTTTAGAAAATGCGAATTTAACAAGGTTTTGAGTCTGTGTTAGATTGGCATTTTTTGTTTTTTAAGTGTATCGTTTAACGGTCGTTATCCGATACACCTAAAGCCTTGTCTCGCAAGGGACTAGGAGATTTTATACAAACAAAAAGGAAAGCAAATGGAACTTAAAAAACTTACTAAGTTAGGTGTTGGTACTTTAATTTTGGCTTGCTTATGCAGCTGTTCGAATTCTACAGTAGCACAGAAGAATAGTGCTAACAATCCAGTTAGTTCAGATAATCATAATCAAAGCGAAACAGTCAATCTTCGAATCAAAACGTCTGATGATTTAAAGAAAGTGTTATCTGATAAAGATTTAGGCGAAATTATGTTGCAGTATGGAGTTAGTAATGTAAAAATAGACCCTGACAATATCTGGGACTATGATGAGCTCGAGAAGAGTGTTCTTATTCAATATTTATTCTTTGATAAAGATAATAATCAGGTGGGAAGAATAAGATTAGTAGCTAATTTATATGACCATACAGGAATTGATATTCGCGGTGCATATGAACAAGGAGATTTTAAATTCCATATTCAGAATTCTGGACAGGCTCAAGAGTTATTAGAAGGTTATTTAAACTCAGATTATTACCAAAAAGCTGCTCTTCCAAATGAGAAAATAGGTCGATCTACTAACCAGATGGAAAGTTACGTTCCTTTTGTAGACTCAAGGATAGAAAATGGAGCTTTTATTTATGACCAGTATGATACTAAGGAAAACAGCACTTTTAGTAGTAAGATTTTTCTGAATGGAAGTCAAATTTTATCTATGGATTTATTATACCAACCTAAAGGTAGTTATTCTATGGAGGAAAGAAAAGTATCTCCTGCTATTTTAGAAGCAATATTAGCTAAAATAGCAGACAATATTCAAAAATAGGAGGATAGCGAGTGATGAAAAAATTAGGAATGGTGATTACATGTTTAGCGATGATTCTGTTACTTGTTTCTTGCGCAAATAAGAGAAAGGATTTAGTTTTATCGAATTTTCCAAGTATTCAGAATGAGCTAACCGAAAAAGACTTGATTAAGGCAGTTGGAGCACCACACGAGAAGTCCTCTTCTCTGAGTGATGTTACCCAGCTATATGAAAAATTACTAAAAATGGACTTATCCAGCAGTGAATCAATCCTGTCTCAGAAATCAAATTGGACTGTGGGGATAAATGGTATCATTACAGACTACTACGTTTACAAATTAAAAGACGGTAAATCAGTGATTGTTTTTCTTAGTAAAGGAAAGGTAGTTGCGATAACGAGAAAAGGTATCGATTATAATTAACTTAAAAGGTAAAGTAATATGAAAAATAGCATTAAAATTCGATTAGCAATTATAACAATAGCCATCATTGGGTTTCTATTTTATGGATTTAGAGATAATGGTTCGGTACTTTATTACGGGCAAAGCTATACAGCAGGTTCTGTATTTAAACCTGATTCTTATCTCTCAGCTGGGCTATTTAAATCCGCAGGTAAAGAGATAAACAAACTGGTTTCGAAAAAGCGTGGAGGTAGCCTTACAGGTGTGATGGTCTCTGTTGTGGTTGGTGGAATTACTTTTTTCACACTTTGGCAAGATGACGATTTTAAAGATATTTTAGTAGAAGCAAGAAAACAAGGAGAAAATAATTACAATGGCTAATTTGGATAATTACTTGATTTTGGTTTTTATTGTAGTAACTGGAATTCTTATCGCTATTCAATTCGCAGGCGAGCGTTTTGCAGATTGGCTGACAGATTTAACCGAGCAATTCTTTTCGAAAAGTCTGGATAAACATGAAGAAAAACGTAAAAGAGAAATAGAGGAAGATAAATGAAAAAGATAATTTTTACCATATTTGGGATTTGGATTGGATTAATTCTTGTAGCCTGTAGCTCTAGGACTTCTAATACTTCAATCAATAATTCTACATCTAGTACTACTTCGCTAGCTACTAGCTCAACAGACAAGGAAGCAAAATTAAAAGGTATTGTTATGGCGGCAATACATTATGGTGCTCACACCTACAACGATATTAAAAGAGTTGACCTTTCTTTAGTATCGCCTACGGATGGCAGTATTAAACCCTATAGGTCGTTTGAGTTTCCCGAGCAAACATCTGAAGGGAAACCAATCGTTTCTCTAGAAGTAGCAAAAATAGTAATAGATTCTCGTAGCGAACCAACCGGTTTTTTTACTCGTCCATTTTATGCTAAAAAAGGGTTTGATAAAGACCTAAAAAATATAGTTGTGACTTTTAAGTTAAAAAACTCAGATTCTGAAAGGGTAGGTATTCTTAATGAAAATGGGGAATTGACAGATATTTCTGCTATTGTTGAAGGTGATGAAAACAGTTTTTCTTCGAAAAAATTTTATCATAAGCGTCCCTATATTGAAAATGATTATTTTTGCTATGTTTCAACAGATTTGACAGACTCTAATGCAAAATTCTACAGAATACCACTGAATAATCTCTCGCGAAGTGCAGTTGAAGAATTCAACCCTCGAAAAAACCGTCTTGGGGACACAAGGTATCGTAAAATTTATTTAGATGAAAATAATAAATATTTCTTTGTTACTGAAGATGATGGAAATATTGGCAATAATGGTATTCATATAAACAGATTAGACGAAACATTCACTTATCAGCATCATGAATATGATGTTACTTTATATCTTGGTGATGGAGAATATTTAGCATCAGGTTTTTCTATATGGAGTGCTTTTAAGGAGCCTGCTACAGATGATCCTAATAGCTATCGTAATGCAAATTTCGTAAAAAATCTTGTTCCGCAAAATGAAGATAGACAGAATTATAGTCCGATATTATCGCCAGATAAGGGTGAGATTTTCTTTTTATCTAAGTCAAGAGCTTCTAGCCAGGAAGAACCAACTCTATATAAAGTTTCTAGAAAAGGTGGAGAGCCCGAGGTGGTTGTTCAAAAATTCAAACCTCTACCACCTTTAAACTCTGATTTAAAATGGAGCGACTCCGTATTTCTGGATTGGATTGAATAGTTTTATAGCGTAAACACCCGAGGAAACTTGGGTGTTTTGCGTTCGCTTCGCCTTTCGGTTCGGGTTGCTTAACTTTGCACTAGTACCGCCGTTTCTGCCCAATTTTGGCACACGACTTATTGTATTTATACACAATATTAGTCTGTGTAGAGGAGGGCGGAGGAATCTTCAAGAAAATATTCTAAGCTTTTTATTTCCTTTTTTTGCTTCTGTTGCGATGGATTACCTTTCGAAAATCTCCAGCAGTTGAGCTTTTCACAACTTCACATTTTCACAAAAATACCAGTAAAAAATCTTAATTTTTAGCCCAAATACTGATGTAAATTAAACTCAAAAATAGGCTGGACTTCCGTACCAAAGAGAGTTATGATGGACGGGTAAAAGAAATTTAACAGATAGGAGCGATATGTACATCGATTTAGAAACGGAAATTTATCTACAAAAATTAGAAGGTGACATTCGTAGTCAGCTATATTGGGGCGTAGTGCCAGAAATACCAATTGAATGGCAACCAAACCAATTAGGATTTTACCTTAACGACCCGATATCTTTGCCCACATTTTTAACGAAACTACGAGTGTTCGAAAAAGGTTTTGCCTTCGATTGTGTTGGAACTAATGTTTTTAAACGCAAGATAACAGTTTTTGCCATTAACGAAAGCAAAGAGAAATTTATTGCGAAAATCGAAAAGTTGCTCACTTGCCAAAGTAGAGGCGAGATGTGCGAAACCTTGCTATACATTTTAGTAACGCCAGTAACTTGTATCGATGAAGCGATTTGTTAACCTAAAATTACAACAAAATTGCCCCAGTTTTGCGACTGGGGCGTTTGTTTCGAATTGAAAATATATAGAAAATTTTATAATACAGTGTAAAAATGTCAGAAAAATTAAAAACAGTTATAAATAATACACTACTATTGACAAAGTGTAAGGATATCGTTATATTAGTAACACCGAAGATTTCTTGTTTTGTCTAACCAACACATTTTTAATGAAAGTGAGGATGGGACAGATAAAAAGATAAAATCAATGTTGACTGCAGCAGGTGCTGGTGGTATTGGTAGCGTAGTCTCTGTTCATATATTAAAAATACCGTTCGAAAATCTTACTGTGATAAGTGTAGTGATAGTCGTTATTTCACTAATTATTTGTTGCTTTGCATTCTTGGTTATCAATTCTAACAGAAGAACCAGAAATTCAAAAGAGCTGATGGCCACTTGGCTTAGAAAGGGTAATAACTATACTAAACCTAGGAATAAAGCTTCACCAAATAAAAGAAAAAATCACCACTAATAGTGGTGAAGCTAATGCAAATCAGTCTTATCGTTCTCTTGTTGGTTAACTATAAGGCTGATAACTAAAAATAAGAAATCTTCTCCCCAACGGTAGTACGAATATCGTTGGGATTTTCTTTATCTCAAAAGCATATATTTTATAGCTACTTGAGATAACTTAATCTATTATACAGACTTTAAGTAATTGTGTCAACAGTTTTGTTGAAAAAAGCGTTAAAATAACTAAAATTAAACTTAGCTGCAATTTGTAATCCTAAACGGCAAATTCGTCCAAATCTTCCATTCTGCAACAAGCAGTATAATATTTTTCGACACACTCAGGATTAAGAAAACGGCAAGTATAAAACCAAGAATATTCGTCCGTGATGGGGATTTTCAATTCTAAAACAAGGATTAAAAACACATCCTACACCGTGTAATTCTTCGAAAGTTGTAAGGTGAACTGTTTCAATTTGGGGGAGTTTGGGCGGTAGAAAATTTTGAAATTTGGCTGAATCATATCTCTCCAATAGTAGTCAAAATTTTCGAAGGCTTTTAGTTTTGCTTTGTTGCCAATTTAAAGCTCGGTGGATACTGGAGCTTCTTGCGACAGTTTGCCCAACTCGTAACTCACCCGAAGCATTTCTTGAAGCGTCCAGACCGAAATATCGTGAAAATCTTGACTATCTAAGTTTTGGCGCTCCAGCGTAGGGATTCTACCAATCATGCTGGCTACTATAGCAATTTCTTGGTCTCGGGTGGTATCTTCGTTTTCAAAATTGTGGATATTTTGAATGCGGTCTTGAAGCGAGAATTGCTCTTGATCAAGTTCATTATTTTGAATACTTCTGTTAGTGAATTTTTCCATAGAAATCTCCTTTGCTTTGTTGGTGTGTCCATCATAACTCTCCGTAAGGAAAGAGTCAAGCACTTTTTCACGAAAACCCCAACGACTTGAAATCGCTGGGGTTAAGGGGTTAGAGTTGGTTAGTTGTTGGACTGCTGAGTGAGGTGTGGACATTCGGGGAGATTTTTTTGTTTCACTGAACGTTTCGTACGATCTTCGCCTAGTCTATAAACGATTTATCCAGCAAGAATCATGATGTTAAGGGCGTCAAAAATCCGTATGAAAATAGGGAAACGACACCGTGTTCGATGAACACAAGGAGTTCCATCTTTTTCACTAGGATTTTAGCCTGAGCTCAAATCAGCTCTCTGATTTTCAGGGGGCTTTTTTATTGAGGTTTTATCGGTCACAATTTTGGAGACTACAAAAACCTCAAATGGTATCAGCTAATTACACCATAAGGGTGCGTAGCTACTCGGCTTGAAAAGCCGAGTAGCTGTCTGCAAGCCCCTTCGGAGAGCCCACACTTTACGAAGTAAAGTATAGTATGTTATACTTTACATGGAAGTAGTCACCGAATTCCAGTTAGAAATTACTTTGTAACTACGTTTTGAGGAGGAGTAAAATGCTTTCCTATGTTCGAAATTACCCACTAGCGATAGCTAAATTAATGTGTCTGTGCTCTCCTAAAATCTGCTGATTTATTACTGACCAATACAGGAGGTTTTTTTATGGGACAGACAATCATATCTGCTATTGGTGTTTATATTTCCACCAGTATCGATTATTTAATTATTTTATTTATTTTATTTGCACAGCTATCACAGAATAAACAAAAATGGCATATTTATGCGGGGCAATATCTAGGCACAGGCTTACTTGTAGGGGCGAGTTTAGTTGCTGCTTATGTCGTTAATTTCGTGCCTGAAGAATGGATGGTTGGATTGCTTGGTTTAATCCCTATCTATTTAGGGATTCGCTTTGCAATTATTGGAGAAGGTGAGGAAGAAGAGGAAGAAGAGGAAGAAATTATTGAAAGATTAGAACAAAGCAAGGCAAATCAACTGTTTTGGACAGTTACATTGCTGACAATTGCGTCTGGCGGAGATAATTTAGGTATCTATATCCCTTATTTTGCTTCGTTAGATTGGTCACAGACCCTCGTGGCGTTGCTTGTGTTTGTAATCGGCATAATTATCTTATGCGAGATTAGTCGGGTGTTATCCTCTATTCCGTTAATATTCGAGACAATTGAAAAATACGAGCGAATCATTGTGCCCTTAGTATTCATTCTACTTGGACTATACATCATGTATGAAAATGGCACGATAGAGACTTTTCTGACCGTGTAGATTTTTTTGTTTCACTAGGATTTTATCCCGAGCTCAAATCAGCTCTCTGATTTTCAGAGGGCTTTTTATGTTGTCACTTTACCTCGATATACTCAAGTATAATCTTCGGTTACGATTATTAGCACTGTAAGACCAACTATATTTATTTTTCTCATCTTGTTGCATTGTTGAAAATATGGTATACTTTTCATGAGAATTTTCTAAATTTTTAAGATTCTATCAAAGGAGGTTTGCATGCTTTCCAAATTTTCTGGAAGCCGACAAGACCAGCAATTTGTGTTACTTTTAGTTATTTTGCTAGGTATTTTAGGGATTTCTCTCTTTCTAGCAGTTTCAATGGGATCTGTTGCGATTGATCTAGGAGATACCTATCGGATTATTTTGAGCAGGTTAGGATTTCCTCTTGATATAGGAGAGGTTTCCAAGTCCACTCTTGCCATTGTATGGAACATGAGATTCCCTCGAGTATTGTTAGGTCTGATAGTAGGAGCAGGCCTTTCTATGTGTGGTAGCGTGATGCAGTCCACGGTAAACAATCCCATCGCTGAGCCCTATGTCTTAGGAATCTCTGCGGGTGCAACTCTAGGGGCAACCTTGAGCATCATTCTTGGTTTAAAAGTGATGATTAGCCTTGGAGCTTTTCTTGGAGCTATTTTGGCAACAATTGCTGTCCTCATCATTGCCTCTATGCAGGGAAGGATGACGACTTCCAGTCTGATCTTATCAGGAACGGTGGTCAACGCTCTCTTTCTGGCTTTTTCCAACTTTATTATCTCAGTTGGCGCTAATGCGGACAGTGTGATGACTATTAAGTTTTGGACAATGGGTTCGCTCGCTGGGACTTCCTGGGCAGACTTGGTCCTGCCAACTATAGTGGTAGGAATGGCCTTTCTATTTTTCTCTACTCAGTATCGTGTTTTCAATGCGATGATGATGGGAGATGAGGCTGCTTTAACTTTGGGGATTCCCTTACGCTTTTATTGGTATCTTTATGTGACCATGGTGGCTGTGCTAACAGCAGTCTTAGTAGCAACCTGTGGGATTATTGGATTTGTTGGTCTGATTACTCCACATTTAGCTCGAGGGTTAGTAGGAACGAATTATAAGAGGCTTTTTCCTGTTGCAACCTTGCTGGGTGCCCTCTTTGTGGTCTGGGCAGACGTACTCTCTCGTATCATCATTCCAAACGCAGAGCTTCCTATTGGTATTTTTACAGCCTTAGTAGGTGCTCCCTTCTTTGTCTACATTGTTGGAGGTAGGCGAAGGGAGGTGAGGGTCTGATATGGACTTGATTTGTCAGGATATCCATTTTGGACTAGGAGAGAAAAAAATCCTCAAAGGAGTCTCTCTTAAGGTTGAAGGGCATCAATTTCACACGATATTAGGGCCAAATGGAAGTGGAAAAACCAGCCTACTTAAACTCCTCTATCGTCAGGAAAAGGCGGACAAAGGCTTGATAAGCCTAGATGGAAAGCCACTGGAACATTGGTCACTCAAAGAAACAGCCAAGCAAATGGCAGTTGTCACTCAGTTTAATCAATTGCAGTTTGATTGTACAGTTGAGGAAAACGTCTTGCTGGGAAGAACTCCCCACCTCTCTTTTTTACAGAAGGAAAAGGAAAGGGATTATGCCCTCGTTCAAGATGCTCTCGTTAAGGTGGATATGCTTGAGAAGAAAACTCGTCTCTATTCTTCTCTGTCAGGGGGGGAGAAACAACGAGTCTTATTAGCCCGCGCCTTGGCACAAGAACCGACTCTCTTGCTCCTGGACGAACCAACCAATCACCTGGATATCAGGTATCAGCTAGACTTGTTGGCCATTGTGAAGGGGATCAAGGTCAATGTTCTAGCTGTCCTACATGATATTCAACTTGCTTGTCGCTATTCGGATTATCTCTATCTGATGAAAGAGGGAGAAATCCTTTACCAAGGGACTCCAAAGGAGACCATCACTCCTGAGTCATTGCAAACTATATACGGAGTTCAAAGTCAGGTGACTTGGACCGAGGATCAGCAAGCTATGATTCACTATTTATAAGAATGAAAAGGAAAACAAGATGAAAAAAACATTAAGCATTTTACTCGTAACAGTAGCTACCCTAACCATTGCAGCTTGTGGCAATACTACTACAGAAAAAGCTACCACACAATCTAGCACAGAAACAAGTCAAAAGGCGAGCACAGAGACGACTTATCCGTTAACGGTCAAAACCTATGACGCGAAAGGAAATGAAGTCGAACAAGTCTTTGACAAGGCACCTGAAAAAGTTATCACCAACAATCTTTCAAGCACTGAAATCTTATTGGAGTTAGGCTTGAAGGATAAAATTGTTGGCATGTTCAATCCAGACAATGCTGTGACGGACAAATACAAGGATGCGATTGCGACGATTCCTCAAATTGGGGATAAAAAAACAGTCTCACAAGAGACAGTCCTTTCTTATGAGCCAGACGCTGTGATGGGGCGAAACATGATGTTTTCTGAAAAATCCTTGGGGACAGTTAGCACTTGGAATGAAAACAAAATCCCAGTTTATACGCAAAAAGCCTCTCTCGCAACAATTCAGCAAGATTTGGGGAATATCGTAGAAGATGTCAAAAATCTTGGAATGATTTTTAATGTGCAGGACAAGGCCAATGAATACGCAGCTCAATTACAAACTAAAATTGACGCTGTTAAGAAAGCAAATCCAGCAAGCCAAGGTGAAAAGAAAAAGGCTTTGATTATGGTTGCTTATAATGATGAAACCTTCGGTGCCTACAAGTCTGCTTTGCAAGAAAGTTTGCTGAACCAACTTGGTTATACAAACGTTGCTACGGGGACATCAGGCTTGACCTTGGAAAATCTCGTGTCAATGAATCCTGAATTGATTATCTATGTAACCAGCGACCGCAATAAAAAATTGGATGAAAAAGCAGTAGAGTTGATGAAGGCAAATGCTGTTTTGGAAAGCGTTCCTGCTATTAAGAATCAAAAAATCATGACCATCTCTTACGACGAGTTGATGGACTATGGTCCAGCAGTGATTGATTCCCTTGAGAAAATCAATGACTTTATCAATAAATAATGAGTTTGATTGGGAAGGAATTCAAGTTAAAATCAGCCTTCCTTCTAACTACGACCCCAATCAAACCTATCCGGCTATTTTATTGAATGATGGAAACTTGGATTTCCTATCGTCCCTTTTCGAATCTGTGATTTTAGTGGGCTTGACCTCTAAAAATCGCTTAGACGACTACACTCCCTGGGCAACATCAGCTCTGAGAGATGGAGCTCCAGATTTTGGAGGTCAGGCCAACGTCTATCATGATCATTTATTTGGAGGTCTTTTAGATAAGTTGCAGTCGCTTTATCGCCTGGACGAAACTCGCCTTGCCTACGGAGGCTATTCACTAGGTGGTTTGGTGGCAGTCTACAGTCTTTTCAGCTTTGACAAGGTTTCCTGTGTATTTTCTATCTGCGGTTCCTTTTGGTATCCTGATTTTGTGACTTATTGCAAGGAAGAAAAGGTGAAAAATCTAGACTGTTTGCTGTATTTACAGAATGGTCAAACAGAAGGAGCTAATCGTAGCAATCGCTTAGCTCAAGCACCAGTCTATGCTGAGCAGATTCATACCAGTCTTCAGAAACGCTATCTGAACGGCCAGTTTGTCTTTGATCCTTATGGACATCATGAACAAGTAGCTGAGCGATTTCTAGCTTTTTCTAGCTGGTTGGCCCAAAAATGGAAAATCGAATAAAAGAATTATCCCTTGGCAAAAGCCAAGGGATAATTGTATTTCTTAACCAAGAGACTCTCTTTTCTTATCTGGATTCCAGATGAAGCTTGCGATAAAGCTAAAGATGATAGTTAGGATAGCGAGGATAATGGCAAGGATGAGAGCAGGGATGCGGATAAACCACCAGAGTGGATTTGGTTTTTTATCATTGTGCCATTGTTTCGTTTCGTCGTCTAAACGTTGAAATTCTGCTTGGATGCGATTGGCGACTGTTTCAATACCTTCATCATTCATTTTCTTGATATCTGAGATATCAATTGGATTTCCAAAGTTCATATCAACACGCTCACGGCTAACCAAGCCTTTCAAGGTCATAGGACCTGTATAGGTAACCGGCATGATACGTACCTTAGCCATTTTGGCAATCAGAGCTACGCCACCCTTGACATCGTTTGAGTGACGGCTCCCACTTGGAAACATGATGAGAGAGCGGTCACTTTTTTTAAGAACATTGATAGGGTATTTGATGGCTGAGGCGCTAGGATTTTCACGGTCGATAGGAAAAGCACCACACATACGAATCCACCAGCCAAAGATACGGTTGGTGAAGAGTTCTTTTTTGGCCATAAAGATAAATTGTTTTGGCTTGGTCGCAAAGGCCATGTAAACAGGATCCCACCAAGTACGGTGAGGGGCAACCAGAATATAATTTTCATCTTGATTAGGAATTTTATCAGTATTATGATAGTGGGCATTGCCATTGATGGACCATAGGAGCAAGACAACTAATCCACGTAAATAAGTATAAAACATGCGATCTCCTTCGATTGTTTTCTTCTTATTATTATACCTTATCAAAGGAGGGCTGGCAAACTTTTCCCTTGACCAGGTCCATATTTGGGATGAAATTAGAATTCTTTTAGAAAAAATGGTATGATAGAATTTATGGATAAAAATAAGATTATGGGATTAACCCAAATAGAAGTCAAGGAAAGACAGGCTAAGGGCTTGGTCAATGATTTTACTGCATCGGCCAGTACTAGCACTTGGCAAATCGTTAAACGAAATGTCTTTACCCTTTTTAACGCTTTGAACTTTGCCATTGCTTTGGCCCTTGCCTTTGTGCAGGCTTGGAGCAATCTGGTCTTTTTTGCCGTTATCTGTTTTAACGCTTTTTCTGGGATTGTGACCGAGCTACGAGCCAAACACATGGTGGACAAACTCAATCTCATGACCAAGGAAAAGGTCAAAACCATTCGTGATGGTCAAGAAGTGCCTCTGAATCCTGAAGAATTGGTGTTAGGAGATGTGATTCGTCTGTCTGCTGGAGAGCAGATTCCCAGTGATGCCTTGGTTTTGGAAGGCTTTGCGGAAGTCAATGAAGCCATGTTGACGGGAGAGAGTGATTTGGTGCAAAAGGAAGTTGATGCCTTGCTTTTGTCCGGAAGTTTCTTAGCCAGTGGGTCAGTTTTAGCTCAAGTCCACCATGTTGGATCTGACAACTATGCTGCCAAACTCATGCTGGAAGCCAAGACCGTTAAACCAATCAACTCTCGTATCATGAAATCGCTGGACAAGTTAGCTGGTTTTACTGGGAAGATTATCATTCCTTTTGGTCTAGCTCTCTTGCTAGAAGCCTTGCTTTTAAAAGGCCTGCCTCTCAAGTCATCCGTTGTAAATTCGTCAACAGCTCTTTTGGGAATGTTGCCCAAGGGAATCGCCCTGTTGACCATCACCTCTCTCTTAACTGCTGTTATCAAGCTTGGGTTGAAAAAGGTTTTGGTGCAGGAGATGTATTCTGTTGAGACCTTGGCGCGCGTGGATATGCTCTGTCTGGACAAGACAGGCACCATCACCCAAGGAAAGATGCAGGTGGAGGCTGTTCTTCCTTTGACCGAAGAGTATGGAGAGTCAGCGCTTGCTAGCATCTTGGCCAGCTATATGGCCCATAGTGAGGATAAAAATCCAACAGCTCAAGCCATTCGCCAGCGTTTCCAAGGTCAGGTAGTCTATCCTATGATTTCGAATCTGCCTTTCTCAAGCGATCGCAAGTGGGGAGCCATGGAGTTAGAAGGTTTGGGAACAGTTTTCTTAGGGGCGCCTGAGATGTTGCTGGACTCAGAAGTCCCTGAAGCCAGAGAGGCCTTAGAGAGAGGGTCACGTGTCTTGGTCTTAGCTCTCAGTCAGGAGAAATTAGACCATCACAAACCACAGAAACCATCTGATATTCAGGCTCTGGCCTTGCTGGAAATCTTGGACCCCATTCGGGAGGGAGCAGCAGAGACGCTGGACTATCTCCGTTCTCAGGAAGTGGGCCTCAAGATTATCTCTGGTGACAATCCAGTTACGGTATCTAGCATTGCTCAGAAGGCTGGTTTTGCTGACTATGACAGTTATGTAGATTGCTCAAAAATCACGGATGAGGAATTGGTTGCTATGGCTGAGGAGACAGCTATTTTCGGACGTGTTTCCCCTCATCAAAAGAAACTCATCATCCAAACACTGAAAAAAGCGGGGCATACAACAGCTATGACAGGGGATGGGGTTAATGATATCTTGGCTCTTCGTGAGGCGGATTGCTCTATTGTGATGGCTGAGGGAGATCCAGCGACTCGTCAGATTGCCAATCTGGTTCTCTTGAACTCTGACTTTAATGATGTTCCTGAGATTCTCTTTGAAGGTCGTCGCGTGGTCAATAACATTGCCCACATCGCCCCGATTTTCTTGATAAAGACCATCTATTCTTTCTTGCTTGCAGTTATCTGTATCGCCAGTGCTTTACTAGGTCAGTCTGAATGGATCTTGATTTTCCCCTTCATTCCAATTCAGATTACCATGATCGACCAGTTCGTGGAAGGTTTCCCACCATTCGTTCTGACTTTTGAACGAAATATCAAACCTGTTGAGCCAAATTTCCTCAGAAGATCTATGCTTCGTGCTCTACCAAGTGCCTTGATGGTAGTTTTTAGCGTTCTCTTTGTGAAAATTTTTGGAACAAGTCAAGGTTGGTCTGAGTTAGAAATCTCAACCCTCCTCTATTATCTTCTTGGGTCTATCGGTTTCTTATCCGTATTTAGAGCCTGCATGCCATTCACTCTCTGGCGTGTCCTCTTGATTGTTTGGTCAGTAGGAGGCTTCCTAGCCACAGCTCTCTTCCCAAGAATTCAAAAACTGCTTGAAATTTCAACCTTAACAGGACAAACATTACCTGTTTATGGTGTCATGATGTTGGTCTTTACCGTGATTTTCATCCTGACTAGTCGCTATCAAGCCAGAAAATAAAGAAAGGCTGCAATCTGTGGATGAGTCTACTGAAAAAGTCATCAAATTGATGGCTTTTTTGTTATACTAGAGATGAGGTAAAATAATGCTTGATAATCAGTTAACTATGGATGTCAGTCCTTATTCTAGTTTGTATGATATCGTGGTTCCTAAAACCCACTTTTTACGTCAGCTAACTGAACTCTGTGATTTTAGCTTTATTTATGATGAACTAGAAAAGAATTATCGTCCCGATTTTGGGCGTAAAGCTTATTCACCGATTATGATGTTCAAATATCTCTTGTTAAAAGATATTTATAAGTTATCAGATGTAGATGTGGTAGGACGTTCCTTGTCAGATATGGCCTTTAAATTTTTTCTTGGTCTAGCTCCTGAGGATTCTGTTATCGAGCCATCCTCTCTGACAAAATTTAGAAAGCTAAGAATTAAAGATGATAAACTGCTTGATGTATTGATTCAGAAGTCTGTTCAAATTGCACTCGAACATAACTTGATTAAGAGTAAAATCCTCATTGTGGATGCCACTCACACCAAATCTCATTATAATCATAAGAAACCCCAAGAAATCCTTAGAGAGCGTTCAAAAGCTTTACGTAAAACAATTTATCAACATTCAGAAGATATCAAAATAGAATTTCCAAAGAAACCTCAAGAAGATAACCTCGAAGCAGAGTTGACCTATACAGAGGAGTTAATGGCTGTGGTTGAAAAACACGAGGAACTCTTAGCTCTACCGGCTGTGTCTCAAAAGTTCAATTACCTAAAAGAGGCTGTCGAGGACGACTTAGAACATTTGGAAGCTTCTGTTAAGGAGGAGGCTAGGCTCGGACATAAGACAGCCGACAGCTCTTTCTATGGATATAAAAGTCATATCGCTATGACGGATGAACGGATTATTACTGCTTGTGTGGTCACTTCTGGCGAACAAAGCGATGGGAAATATTTACCTGAATTATATGCCAAAACAAAGGAAAATAGTCTGGACATCGAGACTATTATTGGTGATGCGGCTTATTCAGGAAAGGACAACATTCAACTAGCTCGCAAAGAAAAGATTCATTTGGTGTCAAAACTGAATCCTTCTGTTTCAAAAGGTTACCGTAAAGAAGAGGATGCGTTTGAATTTAATAAAGATGCAGGGCTATTTGTCTGTCCAGAAGGACACATGGCTGTTCGCAAAGCAAGGACAGGGAAAAAACATCAAAATAAGAATCAAGTTGTCACTCATTACTTTGACATTGAGAAGTGCAAGAGTTGCCTTTCAAAGGAAGGATGTTATAAGGAGGGGGCAAAGTCTAAAACTTATTCAATAGCCATTAAAAGTGACGACCATCTTTTCCAGAAGAAATTTCAGGAAACATCTTATTTTAAAGAAATGGCCAGACATCGCTATAAAATCGAAGCAAAGAATGCCGAACTAAAACAGAGACATGGCTTTGATGTCGCGAGAGCATCGGGTCTTTTCAGCATGGAGTTACAGGCAGCCACAACCATCTTCGTGGTCAATATGAAACGAATTATGACCTTAATAAATACAAAATAACCGAGGAACTCGCTCAAATTAACGATAGATTCCCCGGTTTTCATTTCATTAAAAGTAAGAGACCTATTTTTTCAGTGGACTCCTGTGGATTGCGGTCTTTTTAGGTGCAGAAGTGCTAGTTGAAATGTGGTATAATAAGAGGTAATAGAGTTTGGAAAGTGAGAGAAGATGATTTCAAAGAGATTAGAATTAGTGGCGTCCTTTGTGCCACAGGGTGCCATTTTACTAGATGTGGGAAGTGACCATGCTTATCTGCCCATCGAGTTAGTCGAAAGAGGCCAAATCAAAAGTGCCATTGCGGGTGAGGTGGTGGAAGGTCCCTACCAGTCTGCGGTCAAAAATGTTGAGGCTCACGGTCTAAAGGAGAAAATTCAGGTTCGTTTAGCCAATGGCTTGGCAGCTTTTGAAGAGAGTGACCAAGTGTCGGTCATTACCATTGCAGGTATGGGTGGTCGTTTGATTGCTAGAATTTTAGAAGAGGGCTTGGACAAGTTGGCTAATGTAGAGTGTTTGATTCTCCAACCAAATAATCGTGAAGACGACTTGCGCATCTGGTTGCAAGAAAACGGATTTCAGATTGTAGCAGAAAGCATCCTAGAGGAAGCTGGGAAATTCTACGAGATTTTGGTGGTGAAAGCTGGACAAATGAAGTTATCAGCCAGTGATCTTCGCTTTGGACCTTTCTTGTCCAAAGAAGTTAGTCCAGTCTTTGTCCAAAAATGGCAAAAAGAAGCTGAGAAGCTAGAGTTCGCCCTCGGACAAATCCCAGAAAAAAATCAGGCAGAACGACAGATTTTAGTAGATAAAATAGATGCCATCAAGGAGGTGCTCCATGCTAGCAAGTGAAGTAATTAGCGCATATGAAGCCTTCTGCCCTCAGGAATTTTCCATGGAGGGAGACAGTCGTGGCTTGCAAATTGGTACTTTGGATAAGGATATCCAAAGTGTCATGGTGGCTCTGGATATTCGTGAAGAAACGGTGACTGAAGCCATTGAAAAGGGTGTAGACTTGATTATTGTGAAACACGCGCCGATTTTCCGTCCCATCAAGGATTTGGTAGCTAGCCGTCCACAAAATCAGATTTACATTGATCTCATCAAGCATGACATCGCAGTTTATGTCAGCCATACCAATATTGACATCGTTGAAAATGGTCTCAATGACTGGTTCTGTCAGATGTTAGGAATCGAGGAGACAACTTATCTGCAGGAAACTGGCCCTGAACGTGGGATTGGACGGATTGGAAATATTCAGTCTCAGACATTTGGGGATTTCGCCCAGCATGTCAAGCAAGTCTTTGGTTTAGATAGCCTTCGATTGGTGCATTATCAAGAGAGTGATTTGCAGAAATCTATTTCAAGAGTGGCCATCTGTGGTGGTAGCGGGCAGTCTTTCTATAAGGATGCTTTAGCTAAAGGAGCGGATATCTATATCACTGGTGACATCTACTACCACACTGCCCAGGATATGTTGTCTGATGGCTTGCTAGCATTGGACCCAGGCCACTATATTGAAGTGCTTTTTGTGGAAAAAATTGCAGAGCTTCTTAATCAATGGAAAGAGGAAAAAGGCTGGACAATCGATATTGTACCTAGTCAAGCATCGACCAATCCTTTCCACCATATCTAGTTAGAAGGTGAAGATAATGAAAAAAGTTGCTATTATCGGAGCAGGAATTGTGGGAGCAACAGCAGCCTACTACCTCTCTAAAGAAAGTGACCTAGAAGTAACCGTCTTTGACCATGGACAAGGTCAGGCTACCAAGGCCGCAGCAGGAATTATCAACCCCTGGTTTTCCAAACGCCGCAATAAATCCTGGTACAAGATGGCGCGCTTGGGGGCTGACTTTTATGTGGATTTATTAGTTGATTTAGAGAAGTCAGGACAAGAAATCGACTTTTACCAGCGTTCGGGAGTCTTTCTCCTGAAAAAGGATGAAACTAAGTTGGAAGAACTCTATCAACTAGCCCTCCAGCGCAGAGAAGAATCTCCCTTGATAGGGCAATTAGCCATTCTGGACCAAGCAACAGCTAATGAATTATTCCCTGGTTTGCAGGGATTTGACCACCTGCTCTATGCTTCTGGTGGAGCGAGAGTAGATGGCCAACTCTTAGTGACTCGTTTGCTAGAAGCCAGTCAGGTCAAGCTGGTCAAAGAAAAAGTAACTCTGATACCTTTAGCATCAGGCTACCAGATTGACAAAGAGGTGTTTGATCAGGTTATTTTGGCGACGGGAGCTTGGTTGGGGGACTTGTTAGAACCCTTGGGTTATGCTGTGGATGTCCGTCCTCAGAAAGGACAGCTCCGAGATTATTGGCTTGCCCAAGACATGGAATCTTACCCTGTTGTTATGCCAGAAGGGGAGTGGGATTTGATTCCTTTTGCAGGTGGGAAATTATCCCTAGGTGCTACCCATGAAAATGACATGGGATTTGATTTGACGGTAGATGAAACCTTGCTCCAACAAATGGAGGAGGACGCCTTGCCTCACTATCCAGTTTTAGCTAGAGCGACTTCAAGGGCTGAGCGTGTGGGAATCCGTGCCTACACTAGTGATTTCTCACCTTTCTTTGGACAAGTGCCAGAATTGGCAGGTGTCTATGCAGCCAGTGGACTAGGTTCATCAGGCCTCACAACGGGTCCTATCATTGGTTACCACCTAGCTCAACTGGTCCAAGACAAGGAGTTGACCTTGGATCCTGAAAACTACCCAATTGAAAACTATGTCAAACGAGTAAAAAGCGAATAAGAATTTTACTGAAATTTTAGTCTCCCCTCTAGGATGGCAAATGACATTCCCTATCAAAAATGGTAAAATAAGAAAAAATAATCCGAGAATCGAGGAAAGAAGATGCAAGAAAAGATTTTGGTAACGGGTGGAGCAGGTTTTATCGGAACCCACACTGTTATTGAGTTAATCCAAGCAGGTCATCAGGTTGTTGTGGTGGATAACCTTGTTAACAGCAACCGTAAAAGTTTAGAAGTTGTTGAGAGAATTACAGGAGTTGAAGTGCCTTTCTATGAGGCTGATATCCGTGATACAGATACTCTTCGTGACATTTTCAAACAAGAAGAACCAACAGGGGTCATTCACTTTGCTGGTTTGAAGGCTGTCGGTGAATCTACTCGTATCCCTCTTGCCTACTATGACAACAATATAGCTGGGACTGTTAGCCTTTTGAAAGCTATGGAAGAAGCCAACTGTAAAAACATCATTTTCAGTTCTTCTGCTACAGTTTACGGAGATCCGCACACAGTACCCATCTTGGAAGATTTCCCACTTTCAGTGACCAATCCATATGGCCGCACTAAGCTTATGCTTGAGGAAATTTTGACCGATATTTACAAAGCAGACTCAGAATGGAATGTGGTCTTGCTTCGTTACTTTAACCCAATCGGAGCGCATGAGAGTGGTGATTTAGGAGAAAATCCAAACGGTATTCCAAATAACCTCTTGCCATATGTGACTCAAGTAGCCGTTGGAAAATTAGAGCAGGTGCAAGTGTTTGGAGACGATTACGATACGGAAGACGGAACTGGTGTTCGTGACTATATCCACGTTGTTGATTTGGCTAAAGGTCACGTTGCAGCTCTACAAAAAATCCAAAAAGGTTCAGGCCTAAACATTTATAACCTTGGAACAGGTAAAGGCTACTCAGTTCTTGAAATTATCCAAAACATGGAAAAAGCGGTGGGACGTCCTATTCCTTACCGCATCGTAGAACGTCGCCCAGGTGATATCGCAGCCTGCTATTCAGATCCTGCAAAAGCCAAAGCAGAACTCGGCTGGGAAGCAGAACTCGATATCACCCAAATGTGTGAAGACGCATGGCGTTGGCAAAGCAAGCATCCAAATGGATTTGAAGACTAAGAAGATGGTGATGTCAATCATTGTCCCCTGTTTAAACGAAGAGGAAGTACTTCCTCTTTTTTATCAGGCTTTGGAAGCTTTACTTCCAGATTTGGAAACAGAAATCGAGTATGTCTTTGTCGATGATGGATCAAGTGATGGGACCTTGGAACTCTTAAAGACCTATCGGGAACAAAATCCGGCAGTGCATTATATTTCTTTCTCGAGAAATTTTGGCAAAGAAGCAGCTCTTTATGCAGGCTTGCAATATGCGACAGGAGATTTGGTAGTGGTGATGGATGCAGACCTGCAGGATCCTCCTAGTATGTTGCTTGAGATGAAAAACTTACTAGACCAAAATGCAGATTTGGACTGTGTTGGAACACGGAGAACCAGTCGGGAGGGAGAACCCTTCTTTCGTAGTTTCTGTGCTGACCTCTTTTACCGCCTCATGCAAAAAATCAGTCCAGTAGCCCTGCCGTCAGGTGTTCGTGATTTTCGCATGATGACACGGTCTGTGGTCGATGCCATTTTAGCTTTGACCGAGTCCAATCGTTTTTCTAAGGGACTCTTTGCCTGGGTCGGTTTTAAAACCCACTATCTGGACTATCCAAATGTCGAAAGGCAGGCTGGCAAGACCAGTTGGAGTTTTAGGCAACTTTTTTTCTACTCCATTGAAGGGATTGTTAATTTTTCAGATTTTCCCCTGATTATAGCCTTCGTAGCTGGTCTCCTATCTTGTTTTATTTCTTTGCTTATGACCTTTTTTGTTGTGGTTCGAACTCTCATTTTGGGCAATCCGACATCAGGTTGGACCTCTCTGATGGCTGTTATTCTCTTTCTCGGAGGCATTCAACTCTTGACCATTGGGATTCTCGGCAAGTACATCAGTAAGATTTATCTAGAGACTAAAAAAAGACCACTTTATCTTATCAAAGAAAAAAGCGACCTTCCTGATTTTACAGAAAAAAATAAAGTGAAAAGACTATAATTTTACATGGAAATGTGCTAAACTAGAGGGAGTGGATTATCGCCATTGATTTAGGCTTCCTGGTTTCCAATCAGGGCACGAGTTGGGCAATTTTTAACAGCCTCTAAGACATCCTGACTAGGAGAAATTTCTTTTTCCAGTTGGTCGGGGTCATCGTAAAAACGCACGATTCCATTATCGTGGTAATCAAATAAATCAGAATAAGTTTGGCAAAGCCCACAGGCGATGCATCGTTCAGGTATAAGTGTGATTTTCATATTTATATTGTAATAAGAAAAGTAAAAAAAAACAAGGAGTAAGGTATGGCAAAAGAACCGTGGCAAGAAGATATTTATGAAAATCAAGAAGAAACAAGATCAGAACGTCGTAAGAGAATTCAAGGTAGAGATGTAATAGCCAATCGTGTTTTGACAATCCTAGCCAGTATTTTCTTTGTAATTGTGGTGGTGATGATTATTGTTCTCATCTATCTTTCATCAGGTGGGAGTAATCGCACAGCAGCCTTGAAAGATTTTCACGATTCAGATGCAAATGTAGTACAGATTTCATCATCTAGTAGTTCCCAGCCTGAACAGAGTTCAGAATCTTCTTCTGAACACTCGGAGGAAGCTACAGATCCAGAAGGGACGACAAAAGTCTTAGCTGGAGAAGGAGAAGCAGCCATTGCAGCTCGCGCTGGGATTTCGATTGCTCAGTTAGAAGCTTTAAATCCTAGTCATATGGCTACAGGGTCTTGGTTTGCTAATCCAGGTGATGTTGTCAAAATCAAATAGGAGTTGATATGAAAACAATTCAAATTGCTATTGACGGCCCTGCTTCAAGTGGTAAGAGTACGGTCGCAAAAATTATTGCCAAGGATTTTGGATACACCTACCTAGATACAGGTGCTATGTATCGTGCGGCGACCTATATGGCTCTCAAGAACCAGTTAGGAGTGGAAGAGATTGAGGAACTTTTAGCCTTATTGGACCAGCATCCAATCAGTTTTGGACGTTCAGAAACTGGAGAACAGCTTGTCTTTGTAGGAGATGTGGATATTACCCATCCTATCCGTGAAAATGAAGTGACCAATCATGTTTCAGCCATTGCAGCAATTCCTCAAGTACGTGAGAAACTAGTTTCCCTCCAACAAGAAATTGCCCAACAAGGCGGGATTGTCATGGATGGTCGCGATATTGGGACTGTTGTATTGCCACAAGCAGAATTAAAAATCTTCCTAGTAGCTTCAGTCGATGAGAGAGCAGAGCGCCGTTACAAGGAAAATATTGCCAAGGGAATTGAGACAGACCTTGAAACCTTAAAAGAGGAAATTGCTGCGCGTGACTACAAGGATAGTCATCGTGAGACTTCGCCTCTCAAACAAGCAGAGGATGCTGTCTACCTTGATACAACTGGCTTGAACATTCAAGAAGTAGTTGAAAAAATCAAAGCAGAAGCTGAAAAAAGAATGTAAATGTAAAAAAGCCGATAGATTGATATCGGTTTTTTCTAAATTTGTCAAAATGCTGATTTTAAGGTATAATAGTTGCTGTTCGAGAAATTTTGATTTTCAAAGAATAGTGAATGTTTATAAGGAGAAACCATGAACAACCTACCAAATTGCCCAAAATGTAACTCAGAGTATGTCTACGAAGACGGTGCCCTACTGGTTTGCCCAGAGTGTGCTCATGAGTGGAATCCTGCTGAAGTTGCAGATGTAGAAGAGGGCCTTGTTGCTATCGATGCCAACGGAAATAAATTGGCTGATGGTGATACTGTAACCCTCATCAAGGATTTGAAAGTAAAAGGTGCGCCAAAGGATTTGAAACAAGGGACGCGCGTGAAAAATATCCGCATCGTAGAAGGCGACCACAATATCGACTGTAAGATTGATGGCTTTGGTGCCATGAAACTTAAATCAGAGTTTGTGAAGAAAATTTAAGCATGTCGAAACACTATAAACTTGTATTTTATAGCCGTATCTTCTTGTTTCTAGCGGCTTTTACGGGAGTTTATCTTGAAATCGCCAAGCATGGTGGATTTGGGATGTTGCTCTATTATACGGTTCTGTCAAATCTGTTAGTTGCGATTTTTACGCTCTATCTTCTAAAGGTTATGAGCCGTTTAGGTGAAAATTGGCAAAGGCCAAGTCTCTTGCGCTTAAAAGGTGGAGTCACTATGAGTATCATGATTACCTGTGTGATTTACCATTTCCTATTAGCGCCAATTGCGACTAATTTCTATACCCTAGAAAATTTTCTTTGCCACTATATCGTTCCCCTCTGGTTTTTAGCAGATACCCTCTTTTTTGACAAACAGGGTCAATACAAAATCTGGGATCCAGTTGTGTGGACGATTTTACCCTTGCTGTATATGATTTTTGCTCTTTTTAATGGCTTGGTACTGAAACTTGATGTTCCTAATTCTAAGGTCAGTCCCTTCCCTTACTTCTTTTTGAATGTGAACAAGGGTTGGGATGTCGTGTTCAAGTGGTGTCTGATTATCTTTGTTGCCTATATGGTGGCAGGATTTATCTTCTACTTTATCAAGCAAATCAAGAGAAAGTCATCCTAATACTCTTCGAAAATCAAATTCAAACCACGTCAGTTTCGCCTTGCCGTACTCAAGTACAGCCTGCGGCTAGCTTCCTAGTTTGCTCTTTGATTTTCATTGAGTATAAGACACAAGGGATTCATTTTCGAGTTTAAGAAGGAGTCTATACACTAAAGAGGCTTCTTCTTTTCTTGCTTATTTGATAACTATCAAAAGAGACAGAAGATTAAGAGAAAATATAGAAAGAGATTTCATGAAACAATTTTTAGAACGGGCCAGTATTTTGGCTCTCTCCCTCGTTTTGATTACGTCCTTTTCCATCTCGAGTGCCCTGCCAGCTATGTTTGACTATTATCAAGGCTATCCTAAGGAACAAATTGAGCTCTTGGCGAGCTTGCCTTCCTTTGGAATCATGATTATGTTATTACTAAATGGTTTCTTAGAAAAAATATTTCCTGAGCGCTTACAGATTAGTTTGGGCTTGCTGATTTTATCACTGAGCGGGACGGCTCCCTTCTGGTATCAAGCCTATCCCTTTGTCTTTGGAACACGGATTCTTTTTGGTTTGGGTGTTGGGATGATCAATGCCAAGGCCATTTCCATTATCAGTGAACGTTATCAAGGAAAAACACGAATTCAGATGCTAGGGCTACGTGGCTCTGCAGAGGTCGTTGGAGCTTCTCTCATTACCTTGGCAGTTGGCCAGTTGTTAGCTTTTGGTTGGACAGCTACTTTCTTAGCTTATAGTGCTGGATTTTTGGTGCTGATCCTCTATCTGCTCTTTGTCCCTTATGGAAAAGAAAAGAAAGAAGTTAGGAAAAAGGAGAAGGAAGCAAGTCGCTTAACTCGGGAAATGAAAGGCTTGATTTTTATCCTAGCTATCGAAGCGGCAGTTGTAGTTTGTACCAATACAGCTATTACCATCCGTATTCCAAGCTTGATGGTGGAAAGAGGGCTTGGAGACGCCCAGTTATCTAGTTTTGTTCTTAGTGTCATGCAGTTAATCGGGATTGTGGCTGGTGTGAGTTTTTCTTTCTTGATTTCTATCTTTAAAGAGAAACTGCTCCTATGGTCAGGTATTACCTTTGGCTTAGGGCAAATTGTGATTGCCTTGTCTCCATCCTTGTGGGTTGTAGTGGCAGGGAGTATTCTGGCTGGTTTTGCCTACAGTGTAGCCTTGACGACGGTCTTTCAACTGGTCTCTGAACGAATTCCAGCTAAACTCCTCAATCAAGCAACTTCATTTGCAGTTTTAGGCTGTAGTTTCGGAGCCTTTACGACTCCATTCGTTCTAGGTGCAATTGGGTTATTAACTCACAATGGGATGTTGGTCTTTGCTATCTTAGGATCTTGGTTAATTGTAACATCTATCTTTGTCATGTACTTACTTCAAAAGAGAGCTTAGGATTGGTTTCCTAAGTTTTTCTTTTTGTGAATTTTGTACCCAGACAATATTTGTTTTAGACCCTTGTTTACAGATTATTTTCTTGATAAAATAGAGGTTATGACGAGATATAAAGCAACTATTTCCTATGATGGTTACGCCTTTGCTGGTTTTCAGCGTCAGCCCCATGCGCGGAGCGTTCAGGAAGAAATTGAAAAAACCTTGACTAGATTGAATAAGGGCCAAGCCATTACCGTTCACGGTGCTGGTAGGACTGATAGTGGAGTCCATGCTCTGGGACAAGTTATTCATTTTGACTTGCCATATCAAATGGATGAGGAAAAACTTCGCTTTGCCTTGGACACCCAGTCCCCTGAAGATATTGATGTGATTTCAATTGAGCTTGTGGCGGATGATTTTCATTGTCGTTATGCCAAGCACAGCAAGACTTATGAGTTTATCGTGGATAGGGGCCGTCCTAAAAATCCCATGCGCCGTCACTACGCTACTCACTTTCCTTATCCGCTCGATGTGGAGCGGATGCAGGAGGCTGTCAAAAAGCTAGAGGGCACCCACGATTTCACAGGCTTTACAGCTTCTGGAACCAGTGTGGAGGATAAGGTTCGCACCATTACAAAAGCTAGTCTCAGGGTTGATGAGACAGGGCAATTTTTGACCTTTACCTTTTCAGGAAATGGTTTCTTGTATAAACAGATTCGCAATATGGTGGGGACACTGCTCAAAATCGGGAATAATCGTATGCCAGTGGAGCAGATTGACCTGATCTTGGAGAAAAAGGACAGGCAACTTGCAGGTCCCACTGCAGCACCAAATGGTTTGTATTTAAAGGAGATTCGTTATGAAGAATAATCGTATTTTAGCACTTTCTGGAAATGATATTTTTAGTGGTGGTGGTTTGTCCGCGGATTTGGCTACCTATACCTTGAACGGCTTGCATGGCTTTGTAGCAGTGACCTGTTTGACAGCCTTGACAGAAAAAGGATTTGAAGTCTTTCCAACTGACGATGCCATTTTTCAACATGAATTAGATAGCTTGCGTGATGTGGAGTTTGGGGGAATTAAGATTGGTCTTCTTCCTACTGTCAGTGTGGCTGAGAAGGCATTGGACTTTATCAAACAACGCCCAGGAGTGCCTGTGGTTCTGGATCCTGTCTTGGTCTGCAAGGAAACGCACGACGTAGCAGTTAGTGAACTCTGCCAAGAGTTGATTCGCTTTTTCCCTCATGTCAGTGTGATTACGCCTAATCTTCCTGAAGCAGAATTATTGGCTGGTCAGGAAATTAAAAGCTTGGAAGATATGAAAACTGCAGCACAGAAATTGCATGACTTAGGAGCGCCAGCAGTCATTATCAAGGGAGGCAATCGCCTTAGTCAGGACAAGGCTGTAGATGTCTTTTATGACGGACAAAAATTTACAGTCCTAGAAAATCCTGTCATCCAAGGGCAAAATGCTGGTGCAGGTTGTACCTTTGCCTCTAGCATTGCCAGTCACCTAGTCAAAGGTGATGAACTTTTACCAGCAGTAGAAAGCTCTAAGGCTTTCGTTTATCGTGCCATTGCACAAGCAGATCAGTATGGAGTAAGACAATATGAAGCAAACCAAAACAACTAAAATCGCCCTTGTATCCCTATTAACCGCCCTCTCTGTGGTTCTAGGTTATTTCTTAAAAATTCCAACACCGACAGGCATTCTAACTCTCTTAGATGCGGGTGTCTTCTTCGCGGCCTTTTACTTTGGTAGTCGTGAAGGGGCTGTAGTAGGAGGACTAGCAGGTTTCTTGATTGACCTCTTATCAGGCTATCCTCAGTGGATGTTCTTTAGCTTGGTCAACCATGGCTTGCAGGGATTTTTCGCAGGATTTAAAGGAAAAACTCAGTGGTTAGGCCTTATCTTAGCAACGATTGCCATGGTAGGGGGTTACGCCTTGGGTTCTACATTGATGAATGGCTGGGCAGCAGCCCTACCAGAAATTTTACCAAATTTAATGCAAAATATGGTAGGGATGATTGTAGGATTTATTATTAGTCAAAGTATCAAGAAGATTAAGTAATACTCTTCGAAAATCTCTTCAAACCACGTCAGCTTCCATCTGCAACCTCAAAACATTGTTTTGAGTAACCTGCGGCTAGCTTCCTGGTTTGCAAGTATAAAGAGGCTGAGTCAAAAGTCTTTCAAATAAGAAAAACGCATAGTATCAGGTGTTCATACTATGCGTTTTATTGTGGGAAGATTTTATACTCTTCGAAAATCTCTTCAAACCGCGTCAACGTCGCCTTGCCATAGATATGTTACTGACTTCATCAGCTCTATCTACAACCTCAAAGCAGTGCTTTGAGCTGACTTCGTCAGTTCTATCCACAACCTCAAAACAGTGTTTTGAGCTGACTTCATCAGTCTTATATGCAACCTCAAAACAGTGTTTTGAGCAACCTGCGGCTAGCTTCCTAGTTTGCACTTTGATTTTCATTGAGTATTAGATGAATATTAATCAAAATAAAGCAAGTCTTTGCTGGTACTTGTAAAGAGGTCAAAGCCATCCTTGGTAACAACACCGCAGTCTTCAATACGAACACCGACTTTACCAGGGATATAGATACCTGGTTCAACAGAGAAGCACATGCCTTCTTCGATGACCATGTCGTTTCCTTCCATGATAGATGGGAATTCGTGGACATCCATACCGATACCGTGACCAAGACGGTGGTTGAAGTACTCGCCGTAACCAGCTTTTTCGATGACCTCACGGGCAGCATGGTCCACTTCATGGGCAGTCACACCTGGTTTGATAAAGTCAAGAGCAGCTTGTTGGGCTTCAAGAGTCAAGTTATAAATGTCTTTCTTGAATTGGTCAGGTTTGCCGACTGCGACTGTACGAGTCATATCTGACGCATAGCCGTTGACTAGAACACCAAGGTCAAAGAGTAGAAGAGCATCATTTTCAACCTTATTAGCTGCTGGAATACCGTGTGGATTTGCAGCATTATCACCAGTCAAGACCATGGTATCAAAGCTCATTTCATAACCTTCACGTTTCATAGCAAAGTCAATTTGAGCGATAATATCTGTCTCTGTCTTATCAAGAGAAATATTATCAAAACCAACCTTAACAGCCTTGTCCGCATAGAGACCTGCAACCATCATTTTTTGCACTTCGTCAGCTGATTTGATGAGTCGCATGCGTTGGATACGAGGAGTGAGGTTGTCAAACTCAGCAGTTTCAAAAACGGTTTTTAAACCATGGTATTTGGTCAAGATGAGATTGTCAAACTCAACAGCGACACGTTTGAAGTCAAGTTGTGGAAGAGCATGTTTCATTTTTTGCCATGGATTTTCAGAGTCCACATAGCCCACAACTGGGAAGGAAACAGTGCTAGTAGCACGCTCAACCTCAAGGGCTGGGACAAAGAGGAGCGGTTCCTGATCCGCTAGGATAAAAAGGAACATTTGGCGTTCATGGGGATCACTGTAAAAGCCAGTGAGGTAATTGATTGTGACGGGGTCAGATACGACAGCGACGTCTAGTTTTTCTGATTCAAGATATGTTACGATTTGTTGTAATTTAGACATATGCTACCTTCTTTCTACTCCTCTATTTTGGCAAAAAATGAGAGAAAATGCAAGGGAGAAGGGTAAAAGAAAAGACAAAAAGAACTCCGACAAGATAACGGAGTTCTTTGATATAGTTTCACTTTGTTTAAGAAAACTCAGCCTTGCTTTTGACGTCGCTGTATTCCTCAGCGATTTCTTGGCTGAGAATGTCCTCATAGGCAGGGAGTTGAATGTCCTGACCATATTTCTTCTTGAGGGCGGTAGTGACTAGGCGATAAGCCAGATTGGCATTACGAGAGAGGATAGGTCCGTGGAAGTAGGAACCAAAGACATTCTTATAATGAACTCCTTCGCCGACCTTTTCTTCGTTATTTCCATTTCCATAGACAACCTGTCCCAGTGGTTTTTGGTCATTAGAGAGGAAGGTACGGCCTTGGTGATTTTCAAAGCCATAGTAGGTTTCATTGAAATCTTCATTGTGAATCTTGATGTCACCGATAAAACGGTTATTGGTCTGGTTGAGGGTGTAGTGGCCCATGACACCGAGCCCTTCGATACGTCTCCCTGAAGCTTCAATATAATATTGACCCAATAGTTGGAAACCACCGCAGATAGCCAGAACCACACCGTCATTTTGGATGTAGTTGTCAATGCTCTCTTTTTTGGCAGGTAGGTCGTCTGCAATAATACTTTGTTCAAAGTCTTGACCGCCACCGAAAAAGGCGATGTCGTAGTGATTTTCATCAAAATCATCATGAAGTGAAACGATGTCAACCGTCACATGGGCTCCCAGTTTTTCAGCCACATACTTGAGCATGAGGATGTTTCCATTGTCCCCATAGGTATTCATGAGGTTACCGTAGAGGTGGGCAATGTTGAGTTGATAGTGGTAATTGCCAGCTTTTGAGGAAAGTGAAGTATAAACCATTAGTTCATCTCCTTTCTAACAATCTGACGACTAGCCAGCAGTTCGCGGAATTCTAGCATAGCAGTATAGGTAGCCAGGATATAGGCATGCTTGCAATCTTGATTCTCAATGGTCTTGAGAACTTGTTCCAGATTGCTTGTTTCAGTGATTTTCTCAGCTGGATAGCCAGTCACTCGAAGGCGACGTGCAATTTCAGAATGACGAACACCGCCAGCGTTGATTTCGGGAATGTCCATGTCAGTGATTTGTTCAAAGTCAGCATCCCAAATCCAGCTAGTATCAATTCCGTCCGCATAGTTGGCATTAAGGAGAACAGATAGGCTAAATGGATAAGGCGCTAGTTTAATCATTTCGATAGCTTGGGTCGCACCGACTGGATTTTTAATCAAGACAAGGGTACATTCTTTATCGCCGATATGGAAGGTTTCCTGACGACCAAAGACGGCACGGCTCTTGTCAAATCCCTGCTTGATTAGTTGCGAATCGGCACCGAGGAAACGGGCGATAGCAACCGCAGCAAGGGCGTTGTAGATATTGTAGAGACCACCGATTTGAATACCGTATTCTTGTCCGTCAATGACAAAGCGAGAGCGATTGTTGGTCAACTCAACTAGTTCTGTCAAGCGATAGTCCAGATCAGGACGTTTACATCCGCAGCCTTCACAGATATAGGCACCCAAGTTTGCATAGGTATTGTGCTCATATTTGAGGATGCTTTGACAGTCAGGACAGAGAATACCTTCGGTATTGTAGTGAGCCAGTTTGGCTGGTCCTTTTTCCAAGTCAAAACCAAAATACTGAACAGGATTTGGAATAGCTGGCTTGTAGAAAAGCGGACTGTCACCATTGAGGAGAACAGTAGCTGTAGGCACCTTACGAATGGCATCCAAAATCATCTTGTAAGTTGTGTAAATCTCACCATAGCGGTCCATCTGGTCACGGAAGATATTGGTGATAACAAATAAGCTTGGTTGGATATAGTCACAGATACGAGATAGACTGGCTTCGTCGATTTCTAGAACGGCAATATTTTTACCAGTTTTAGAAGATTTGGCTGTTAGGAAGGTTGTCGCAATTCCTGTGATCATGTTTGCACCGCTTGGGTTGGTCAGAACTTGACCATAAACTTCTTGTAAAATGCCGACAGTAAGGGCAGTTGTCAAGGTTTTTCCATTGGTTCCAGTGACCACGACAATCTCGTAGTTCTTAGCTAGATTTTGTAAAATATCTTTATCAAATTGAAGGGCGAGTTTTCCTGGGAGCGTACTTCCACGGCCAAGACGGCTCAAAACGAAGTGGGAAGAACGCCCAGCAAGAAGGCCCAAAGTAGTTTTTAATTTCATGTTTCTATTATATCATAAAAGAGGGAAAAGACGGATTTGATACTCAATGAAAATCAAAGAGCAAACTAGGAAGCTAGCCGCAGGCTGTACTTGAGTACGGCAAGGTGAAGCTGACGTAGTTTGAAGAGATTTTCGCAGAGTATGAGATTTCGCAGAAATGAAAACAGCCCTCAGAGGGCTGTTCGATACGATTAAACTCAACTTAAATCGCAAACAAGTCATTCAAGTTCTCAGCCAAGGTTGGGTGAGTGAAGATTTGTTTTGTGAAGTAAGTGTAAGGAATCTTGTTGTCCATGGCAACAGTGATGATGTTGATGATTTCTTGAGAACCTTCTGAGAAGATGCTTGCTCCAAGAATTTCTTTTGTTTCAGTATTAACCACAGCTTTGAAGGCTCCACGAAGGTCTCCGTTTACGTGACCACGAGGCATAGCTGCAACAGGGATTTCTTTCACTGCGTATGGAAGTTTCAAATCAGCCGCTTGGCTTTCAGTCAAACCAACTTGTGAAAGTGCAGGTGTGATGAACATAGTATTTGGTACATTGAGACGGTCTTCAAGTGTGTAGCTGCCATCTCCAGCAAGGTAGCTGTAAACAACACGGAAGTCATCAAGTGAAATGTAAGTAAATTGAAGTCCACCGTTGACATCTCCAACTGCAAAGACACCAGGAACGTTTGTTTGACAATGTTTGTCTACTTTAATAGCACCACGTTCAGTTAGTTCAATATCTGTATTTTCAAGTTGAAGTGGTTCTACATTTGGTTTGCGTCCAGTTGCGTAAAGAAGGGCATCGAAACGGTAAGTTTCGTTTTCGGTTACGACAAGGACTTGGTCACCGTCATTTTTAATTTCAGTAGTACGGATATTTTGAAGCAATTCAATACCGTCTTCTTCCATGTATTGTTTAGCAAGAGCTGCGATGGAAGGTTCTGCACGAGGAAGGAAAGTATCCAAGGCATCTAAGACTGTAACCTTGCTTCCAAGTTTATTGTAAAGGCCAGCAAATTCAAGACCGATATTTCCGCCACCAAGGACACCAAGTTTTTCAGGTAATTTGTCCAAATTTTGGATACCTGTTGAGTCAAAGACGTTTTTGCTTGTAGCAAGTCCAGGGATTGGCAAGACGTTTGAAACAGCACCAGTGTTGATGACGATTGTTTCAGCGGTCAGTTCTTTCTTTTCATCACCAGCTTGGATTTCGATGACTTTATTTGAAAGGAAGTGAGCTTCCGCATCAAAGATATCTACGCCTGTACCAGCAACAGTCGTATAGTTTTTACCGTTAAGGCGACCAGTGATAGTGTTTTTGGTAGCAATGACTTCTTCAAAAGATAAGTCTTTATCAGCAGCAACTAACAAAGTTTTAGTTGGGATACAACCGATGTTGATACAAGTTCCACCGTACATAGCTTTGCTACGTTCAACGAGGGCAACTTTTTTGCCAGCTGAAGCCAATTTACCTGCTAGTGTTTTACCAGCTTTACCAAATCCGATAACGATTAAATCATAAGTTAACATTTAGAGTTCCTCCTATTCGAATTTCATTCTAGCACAAGAAAAAAACTTTTGCACAATTCTGCTACGCTTTAAAAAAGTTTATGAAATAGTGGAAAGTTTAACTTTATTTTCTCAGAAAAATCGTTTACATGACTTTATCGACGGATTAGGCTATCTTTTGCTTCTCTCTTGTGTTATACTAGATAGGTTGCAAAGAAAACAGTACTTTTCTTTTGTGGAAAAGAAGCAACACGATTTTATATCCAGTATATGAAAATACGTCATAAAAAGAAAAGTATAAACTAAGCCCTATAGGGTGGCTTCGCACCACCTTTAGAAAGAAGAATAACGTGAAATTTAATGAATTAAACTTGTCTGCTGATTTGCTAGCAGAGATTGAAAAAGCTGGTTTTGTAGAAGCTAGTCCGATCCAAGAACAAACTATTCCCTTGGCTCTCGAAGGCAAGGATGTTATCGGTCAAGCTCAGACTGGTACAGGAAAAACTGCAGCCTTTGGCTTGCCTACCCTTGAAAAAATCCGTACAGAAGAGGCGACCATCCAAGCCTTGGTTATCGCTCCAACTCGTGAACTCGCTGTCCAAAGTCAAGAAGAACTCTTCCGCTTTGGTCGTAGTAAGGGAGTCAAAGTCCGTTCAGTATATGGCGGATCAAGCATTGAAAAGCAAATTAAGGCTCTTAAATCTGGTGCCCATATCGTGGTGGGAACTCCAGGTCGCCTCTTGGACTTGATTAAACGCAAGGCCTTGAAATTACAAGATATTGAAACTCTTATCCTTGACGAAGCGGATGAAATGCTCAACATGGGCTTCCTTGAAGATATCGAAGCTATCATTTCTCGTGTCCCTGAAAACCGTCAAACCTTGCTTTTCTCAGCAACTATGCCAGATGCCATCAAACGTATCGGTGTTCAGTTTATGAAAGAACCTGAGCATGTGAAGATTGCTGCTAAGGAATTGACAACAGAATTGGTTGACCAATACTATATCCGAGTTAAAGAACAAGAAAAATTTGACACCATGACTCGTCTCATGGATGTGGAACAGCCTGAGCTTGCTATCGTATTTGGTCGTACAAAACGCCGTGTAGATGAATTGACTCGTGGTTTGAAAATCCGTGGCTTCCGTGCAGAAGGAATTCATGGCGACCTAGACCAAAACAAACGTCTTCGTGTCCTTCGTGACTTTAAAAATGGCAATCTTGATGTTTTGGTTGCGACAGACGTGGCAGCGCGTGGTTTGGATATTTCAGGTGTGACCCATGTCTATAACTACGATATTCCACAAGATCCTGAAAGTTATGTTCACCGTATCGGTCGTACAGGTCGTGCCGGTAAGTCAGGTCAATCGATTACTTTTGTTGCTCCAAACGAAATGGGTTACCTCCAAATCATTGAAAACTTGACCAAGAAACGCATGAAAGGTCTCAAGCCTGCAAGTGCAGAAGAAGCCTTCCAAGCTAAAAAACACGTAGCTCTCAAGAAAATTGAACGTGATTTTGCAGATGAGACTATCCGTGCCAACTTTGAGAAATTTGGTAAGGATGCTCGTAAGCTAGCTGCCGAATTTACTCCAGAAGAATTGGCAATGTATATCTTGAGTCTGACTGTTCAAGACCCAGATAGTCTTCCTGAAGTGGAGATTGCACGTGAAAAACCACTGCCATTTAAACCATCAGGTAATGGCTTCGGTGGTAAAGCTAAGGGAGGTCGTGGAGGCCGTCGTGGGGACGACCGTCGAGACCGTGATCGCCGTGGTGATTTCAAAAAAGGAAGTCGTGGCAATGATCGTTTTGATAAGGAAAAACGTTATCGTAAGGATAATAAAAAACCACGCAATACTTCAAGCGAAAAGCAAACAGGCTTTGTTATTCGTAACAAGGGCGATAAATAAGAAAAAGCGGTTCAAAATGAATCGCTTTTTTATATAAGGAGACCGAATGGAAAAAGAAAGATAAATAAAATAGATATATTATCTTCTTGTAATATTATAATACACAAAAATAGGGAGCTTGTCAATAGAAAAGAAGCAATTTAATTAAAAATATTCTTGTTTTTTTAAATTGCAATTAAATAAGCAATTTTCAGATAATAATTGAAAATTCAAGCTGTTTATGTTATAATGATAGCGATTAAATTCGAGGTGAAAAATGGCACATTTATTAGAAAAAACTAGAAAAATTACTTCTATCCTGAAGCGCTCAGAGGAGCAGTTGCAGGAAGAACTTCCCTACAATGCGATTACCCGTCAATTGGCAGATATTATTGATTGTAACGCCTGTATCGTCAATAGCAAGGGACGTCTCCTTGGTTATTTCATGCGTTACAAAACCAATACAGATCGTGTAGAGCAGTTCTTCCAAACTAAGATTTTCCCAGATGACTACATTCAAGGTGCGAATATGATCTACGATACAGAAGCCAATCTGACAGTTGATCATGATTTGAGTATTTTCCCTGTGGAAAGTCGTGCCGACTTTCCAGATGGTTTGACGACTATTGCACCGATTCATGTATCAGGGATTCGCCTTGGCTCTTTGATTATTTGGCGCAATGATAAAAAATTCGAAGACGAGGACTTGATTCTTGTTGAGATTGCGAGTACCGTTGTTGGGATTCAACTCCTTAATTTCCAACGTGAAGAAGATGAGAAAAATATTCGCCGTCGTACTGCTGTTACCATGGCGGTTAATACCCTTTCTTACTCCGAACTCCGTGCTGTTTCAGCAATTTTAGGGGAATTAAATGGAAATGAAGGGCAGTTGACTGCGTCTGTGATTGCAGACCGTATCGGAATCACCCGTTCTGTGATTGTCAATGCCCTTCGTAAACTTGAGTCTGCAGGGATTATTGAAAGTCGCTCACTTGGAATGAAGGGAACCTATCTTAAGGTCTTGATTTCAGATATTTTTGAAGAAGTGAAGAAAAGAGATTACTAATGACTAAGGCTTTGATTTCGATTGATTATACAGAAGATTTTGTTGCTGATAGTGGGAAGCTGACAGCTGGTGCTCCAGCTCAGGCGATTTCGGATGCCATCAGCAAGGTGACTCGGTTAGCTTTTGAACGCGGAGATTACATCTTTTTTACAATAGATGCTCACGAAGAAAACGATTGTTTCCATCCAGAAAGCAAGCTATTTCCTCCTCACAATTTGATTGGGACTAGTGGACGCAATTTATATGGAGATTTGGGGAACTTTTATCAAGAGCATGGTTCAGACAGTCGTGTCTTTTGGATGGATAAACGCCATTACTCAGCTTTTTCAGGGACTGATCTGGATATCCGCTTGAGAGAGCGTCGAATTTCTACAGTTATCTTAACAGGAGTCTTGACGGATATTTGTGTCCTGCATACAGCTATAGATGCCTATAATCTAGGATATGATATCGAGATTGTTAAACCAGCTGTTGCTTCCATCTGGCCTGAAAATCACCAATTTGCCCTAGGTCATTTCAAAAATACACTTGGATCTAAGTTGGTAGATGAAAATCTAAATGAAATTTCAGAGTAATTTGGTTGATGAAATGAAAAAATTTGAAAAAAAGTGTTGACAAGCATCCCAAAAGTTGATATACTAGTAAAGTAATCGACGCGGGGATGGCGGAATTGGCAGACGCGCAGGACTAAGGATCCTGTGACCGCTTTAGGTCGTGAGGGTTCAAGTCCCTCTCTCCGCATAGGATAAGAGTTAGCTGAGGCTAGCTCTTTTGTTTTTTATTGGGCTTATAATATCTATGGTGGGCGTCCATCGCTTTCAGATAAATTTCTCCTAATTCTCTCTACTTTTTCCGAATAAATAGATAGAGCCATAGAATCTAGTGAACCTAGATTTAAAACTATGGTATAATGAAAGGAGAAGAAATATGACTTTACGTCATCCGGGCATTAGCCCGACCAATGATTTGGTTGCTAAGAAAATCTTTAGCAATCCAGAAATCACTTGTCAATTTATTCGCGATATGCTGGATTTACCAGCAAAAACTGTGACCATTTTGGAGGGAAGTAACATTCATGTCTTGCCCACTACACCGTACTCGGCGCAGGATTTCTATACCAGTATAGATGTTTTGGCAGAGTTGGATAATGGCACTCAGGTAATTATTGAGATTCAGGTGCATCATCAGAATTTTTTCATCAATCGCCTGTGGGCTTACCTATGCAGTCAGGTCAATCAAAACCTAGAAAAAATTCGTCAACGAGAAGGTGATACACACCAGAGTTACAAACACATCGCACCAGTTTACGCAATCGCTATTGTGGATAGCAATTATTTCTCAGATGACCTAGCTTTTCATAGCTTTAGCATGCAAGAGGATACGACAGGTGAGGTCTTAACTATCACAAACAATGGACAGGAACACCATATAGTCAAGATGGCATTCTTGGAATTAAAAAAATATAGAGAAACCAGCAAAGACAAGGTTCGCAAGCCATGGTTGGAGTTTTTCGGGAATAAACCCTTTACCCAGGAACCCGAGCGAGCCATCAGCCAAGCAGACCAACTGCTAGACTACAAGAGCTGGTCTGAGGAGGACAGGAAGATGTTTAGTCAACTACGTATGCGAGAAGAACAAGCCTTGTTAGCACAGGACTATGCCTTGGAACAAGCTGAAGAAAGAGGATTGGAACGTGGTATTGAACAGGGACTGGAGCGTGGGAAAGTTGAAGGAAGTTTCACTATGTTAGTAAATCTAGTCCGTCAAGGTCTCCTGACTTCTGAAGTTGCCAGCCATCAATTGGGTATGACTGTCGCTGAGTTTGAGGCCTTGTTGTAAAGTCATAACCAATAATGGTCAAAATAACGTTCTTGGAACTAAAAAATACAGAGAAACCAGCAAGGATAGCGTTCTCAAGCCGTGGTTGGAGTTTTTCGGGAATAAACCCTTTACCCAGTAATAAGCTTTCATCAATCCGCTGTCTATAAAAAGTAAGGATAGGCAGTCTACCATTTAAAATAAAATAATGACAGATTTTTCCGAAGCAAAAGGTAAGATCTGTTTTTTATTTATATTAAATTTTATAGTTTAGATATTCGAGATATAAGTATAATAACACTTGCATATATATATATATATATAATTCTTGAAAAATACCCATAAACACGATTGTTGTCGTATTTTTGTTTTGAATAAACTTTATGTAAATGCTTGATTTCGAATTGTAAAAGTGTTAATATATTATTGAGAAGTTATGTTTCAAAGCTATTTAGCTAATCAGTTGAAACAATGAAAGGATATGCTTATGTTTGGTAAAAAGCGTGACGATAATGGTGAAAAACTTTACCGTTATTCTATAAGAAAGTACCATTTTGGTGCTGCGAGTGTGGCGATTGCAGCGCTCATCTTTTTTGCGAATGGAGTAGCTAAAGCGGATATGCCCGTCTCTCCTGCAACAGCCAATACTGAAAAAGTGGGGGTTGCTGTTACTGGTTTGACCGAGGGAGTTCCACCTACAGAGGGACATTCAGAAAAATCACAGGAAGTAGGGTCTGAGAAAGAGGCAATTGCTAAGAAATCGGTGGACAAGTCTGCTCTTAATCAGGCTCTTAGTGACCTTCAAGCAGAGATTGCTAAGATAGATAATGGGAAGTTGTCAAGTCTAGCTAGTCAGATTTCTCAATTAACTGACGAAAGCAAACGTTTGCTTGGAGATGAAAATACATCTGAAGAAGCAGTTGCAACCTTAGTGGGTCGAGTTCAAGCTATGACAGAGCAGGTACGTCAGCTCCAGTCTAAAGAGAATGGAAAAGAAGTAGAAGATAATAGCTTGAATTCTAAGCAGGATTCTATATCTGATAAAGATAATGAGAAAAATACTCCGGCTGTCAAAGATAAAATAGTAGAAGATAAAAGAACTGCTGTTTTGAATAAAAAGAGCACGGAATTATCTGCAGGTACCGAAAGTAAAACGATTACTGTATCTGAGGAATCGTATATAGTAAAAGAAGGGAAAGTTAAGAAAGAATTACCGACCTATACTAATGAAGGTGATGGAGTTTACAAATTAAAAGATGAGTTAGAATTTATTTATAAAACTCTTGAAAAAGCTGGGGCAGATCAATCTAAGATTCAAGCAACAAAAGAAGCTTATGATAAATTTAATGAGGTATTTAGCCGAGGAGAAACTATTAGTCAAGAGGACTTTGAAGCTGCTGTTCTCAATCTTAAGAAATCTCGTGAGATTATCGAAAGTGTACTTAAGGATAAATCTAGTCAAGCTTCCGTAGATGAAATGATAAATTCTCAACCGCGTAGTAGCGATGAAGAATTACCTAGTAGAAATAGAGGACGGACTAGAACAGCGCGTTCGACTCGTGAAGGATCGAATACTTATGAAAATAGTAGAGAATACTATTTCGAAGATGGTAAAAAAGGAGTTTCACCATATGATAGATATACTTATGTGTTTTATAGTAGTAGACAATCAGGGGTAATCAGTGATGGTGTTGAAAAACCTGTAGAAAAAGGTAGAGATTTTATTTATGCCGACGTTACTCCTACTAGAGATGGATTTAGATGGGACATTTATATTAACAGGGCTAAATATGACTTGAGTGATACAGTAGGTTGGTTCACTGTTCCAAAGGGAGCGAATGTTGATCCGACAACGGTGAATATATCTTGGTCTAATAGCGAGGGGAATCATGCTATTTCGCCGAATGATGGGAAAATAGAATCAGCACTTAAACAAGCGGGACTTAGATATGTAACAAAAGGAACTACAAAAGCATCAGGAATAAATAAAGCAGGGAATAATACACCTAGTAAGAAGTATTATTCTCAGGATTTAAAAAAATTGGCTACCGAAGGTGGACCAAATGGGAATAATCCATATAAATTTAAACTTCTTGACAATAATGCAGAAGGTAAAAGATTACAAGGTGAAAAGGTTAATGTGATTTATAATAATAATGGCGATATGTATTATTTTGAGCAAGATTCGAATAGAACATCTTATCATCTGTCATTTGAAACTAAGGGAGAAACAGATCTTAGAAAATTAGTCTATGCAGTAGGGATGAAAGGTGATAGAAGGGATGAACCAGATAATCCAACAGTAACCGTTCGTTTTATTGCGAATCAATGGTCGGCTAAAACTAAATATGAAAATACTTATGCGGATCAATACACACCTACTATTACTTATCCTGCCTATATCGTAAAACAAGGGGAGTATAATAATCAATTAAGGGCATATAATGAGAATTGGGATAGGCATCCTGAACGAACGGATAAACTCTTAACTTACGGATATGATACTGCGCATAGAAGTGACTTCGATGCGAACAACTATTATTATTTTAAATCTGAAGGTGGTAAAACTTCAGAAAATATTCTTGCTGAGGCTAATGGTAAAGGTTTCAATAAAAATCATAGAATGTACCGATCTGATGGAACAGAAATTACAAAACGTGAGATGGGAACAAGAGGTGCGGATAGACCTGGGGATTTTGAATATACATGGAAGTGGACTTTTGATGATGGGTCTGTAGCAACAAAAAAAGTAAGATTTATTGTAACGCCTACTAAACCGACTTTAGCAAGTGATTTAAGTCAAGCTGCTGGAAAGAAAAATGTAACGATTAAAGCAACTGGTGGTACGCAAGGTGTGACGATGGAACTTTATCGAAAGGTGGGAGATACTCTTACCAAAGTAGCGTCTGGGGTGGCAGATTCAAAAGGTGAAGTTGATTTTGTTGTCAAAGATGAACATAATGCTCCAAAAGTTTTAGAAGAAGGAGATTATGTTGTTAAAACAGTTGTAGATATAAATAAAGCATACAGAGACTATGCAGGAAAATTACATACTCGTATAGAGTCTGAAGTTTCTAATGTTAGAACTGCAACAGACGGTGTTCCCCCTACAGTGAAATTAATTAACAGAACGGATGGAAATAAAGAGGCAGAATTATCAGATAATGAAAATAACCTTCCTATGGTGACCGTATATCGTGGTGCAGTTTTAGAATTACCATTGAAATACTATGACAATGCAACAACAGGTAAGGTAAACATCAGTTATGTAAATAATAATGGTATTCCTCGTGGAGTATGGTTCAATAAAGATATTAATGCAAATCAAAATGTAAACATTTCAGAAACTGGTAAGACTGAAAAAGCACAAGGCGAATATACAGTTCGCGGTAGAGTAGCAGCTAATGCAGATCTTGGAACAAGGATTGTAACATTAAAAGTATCCGATGATTCAAATGGAAATGTAGAGAATGGAAACAAAAAACTTGTTAAGTTTAAAGTTCGTGTAGTTGATTTAGAATTTGAAAATAGAGGTACAGAAGTTAATGCTACTACTCGTGCGGATGTCTTAGGTTTGGGTGAAAATAGTGTAGATCCGAATAATTATTTAAGAACAACAGATGGAGAAAATGTTCATAATGATAGTTATTTCCCTAGTGACATGAAATTCCGTTATTTAAACGGTAAAAATCTTAGTGAAACAGTTTCTTTTGATAAGATTGGTAAACACTCTGTTAAGGCTAGAGCGTATTTCCCTGATGATCCTAGGGCTAAAGAATTACCAACGAACCCAAATGATCTAACAGGTGATATTAGCCCAGTAGCAAGAAGAGGTTACTTGGAAAGGACGATTGAATTTAACGTTCGTCCAAATGCTCCAACATTAACGGATGCACAATTCTATGGTACAGCAGGGAGAAGACCAGATGTAACTGTAAGTGGTCTTCCTACTGATTCACAACTTCAAAATGGAGCAAGTGTAACGGTTGAACTTTATCAAGGTGACAGAAAAGTAGCTAGTAAGATTGTTTCAGAGAGAAATGGTTCAACAACGTTTTCTGCTAGAGATTTTTCTGCAGATTTGACAGAAGAGCAACCAGTTCATGCAGTTGTAAAAGTAGTAGGAAATTCAAATTCTTATACAGTAAATTCGAATAATAGTAATAGAGCTACGGTAACTGGAAGAGTTGCGCTTAATAATCTAGCTGAAGGTAAAAAAATCGTACAAGTACAAGATTTGAATAGAAACGGTGTACTATCAGAAGCTGAAAAAAATGCGATTAAACATGCAATCTTGGAAGCAAATAAAAATGGTGTACTACAAGGTAAGAGTGTTAATGATATTAATATTTCAGCAACAGGTTTAATCACAGCGGTTGTAAGAGATAACAAAGTGGCAGAACTGCAAATTGATCCTAAGACAGGTGTGGTTACAAGATTTGCACATATTCGTGATGATTATGATATTTCATTCCCTAGTGGTACTAATGGTAAAATACGTCCAACAGATCCTGGATTTGAATGGAGTGCAGATGGTAAGAGTTTAATTTATAAATTTGATGCAACAGCAGGTGATAGGAATGCTATCATTAACACAAACGACATTTTGAAAAAACTTACAGCAACTCCAAAAACTAATAAAGCTACTGGACAACCTTCATTAGCAGTAGTACATGGTACTGATAAAGCTAATGGAGAAGGCAACAGAGATAATTATCGCCGTGATGGAAGAACAGAGTATTTCTATCACAACAATAGTAGCGTTAATATGCTAGATATAGTTGATCCATCGAATTATGGAGGAAATGTACAAGTTGATAATACAGCTAATAAACTTGTGGCAGTTAACAGAAAAGATATCAATAATGGAAATATTGTAGGAACTACTTTAGGTAGTGATACAATTTCTGCTGCAAATGGTGCACAGGCTATCACTTTCAATAATGTTGTTAAAAAGGCAAATGGTACGTCACTAATTGTAAAACAACAATTATATCTAATGCCGAAATATACAAATGATCAGTTATTACAAGATCGTGGCAATACAAAAGAAAATAATACCAACGTTATCAATGTGTACTTTGTACCTGTTGATCCAACTAAGCCAGATGTAACTCGTTCGACTACGAATAATTTATCAACTACAAGTGATCAAGCAAATCGTTTAGCTGAAAATACATCATTCAAGAACCTAGCCAAAGTAACAGATAACTACGACAAAGATGATGTGACAAATGATACTAGTAATACTGTTCGTAGCAAGTTGAATATTTGGGTTAAAAATGGCAGCACTAAAAAACTTATTGTAGAAAATGGTGTAGAAAAAGCAGATGTTATTGCAAGCTTGAAAAACGAAGTGAATCCAATGACTTATGAAGTTGTTGCAAAAACAACAGATGCTTCTGGTAATAAGAGTCACGGAGATAATAGCGATGGTCAAAGTCTTGGTTTCTTTAGAGTTGGATATAACCTAGTTGCACGTCAGACAATTAATGTTGTACATGGGGAAAGTATTTCTGCAGGTGACTTGAAGACATTTATTCAAGTTCGAGAGGGTAATACGCTTCAAGATTTACCACAAGGTGCAACTGTCACAGCTGCTCTCGAAACTAACAGTATAAGAAATGGAAAAGAAGAGACAAAAACGGTAGAAGCGACTGTTAATTTCGGAGAAAATAGAACTCAAAAAGTTACTTTAACTTATAAAGTTTTAAATACATTCCCAATTGCTCGTAAACTTTATGATTTTAAAAATCCAGATACAGCACGTAGTGGAGGTTCATCTGTATACTATCATAATGGAGGAACTATTCCTGATGGAATGACTTGGATTTATAAAGCAAGTGATAATGTGGCTCAACCTGGAGATAAATTTACAGAAGCTCTTGCAAAAGATCCGGTAGGAACTACGAATTATAAATTTGGTGGTAAGTATGACTATAGTAGAAATACAAATCGTCCAACCACAACAGGTAATCTAGAATATACAGAGCGAGTTGTTCATAAAGTGTTTGATATTACTGATAGTAATGGAGTTACAGTAGATAAAGGAGCGGCTCTAACTGTTAATCAAGCTGAGGCTGCAGTCAAAAAAGTTGATGGCTCAGATCCGTTGCCAGAAGGAACAACTTACGAATGGGTAGGTAGCACAGATACAAATACACCGGGAGTAAGAACTTATAAAGTAAAAGCAATATTACCAGTATCTCAATCAGGCAATGATGCACAACCAGGAGCAACGCAAGTAAGACCATCTAAGACGATTAATGTAACAGTTAAGGTGAGACCAACTGCTCCAAGAATCGAAGCGCAAACTAATGGGGATGTTATAATAACTCCTGTAAAAGAGGCTCAAGTTAATAAATTTGAATTCAAATATACGAATGCAAATAAAGATAATCCTACGAATCAAACGGTAACAGCTACAAAAGTAAATGATAGATGGACGCTAAGCGGACAACCAACAGATGGTGTAGAAATTGATCATGCTTTAGGTACTGTTACAATTAAAGATCGTGAAATTAAAGATAATGCAGAAATAACAGCAAAAGCTGTAACAACGGATAGCGTAGAAAGTAATTTAAATACTAAAACAACGCTTGCAGGAGAGAGAGTACTACCTAAATTTACATTTGATGAAACTAATACAACGGTGGATGAGAATGGAGAGCGTATAGTTTATGTAACTCCAACAGAAAGCAACAATTTCAAATTAGGAACATTCACTGACGAGTCTGGAAAGTTGATTGAAGCAAGACTTTCAGAAAAAAATAATAAAGGAAACGAATTAGCTTATGGATTGACATATTCAGAGAAGTTTACTAGAACACCTAATACAGAAAAAGCTTCACCAAGAGATGTTATGATTACAGGTGTTCTTGACAAAACAAATAATGGAGCTAATTGGACTAATGGATTCCCAATAGTAACAAGATATGCTGTAGCAACGGATGCTTCAGGTAATGAGTTAAGAAATCAAAGTGATACATCATCGAATCCAACACGTGTAGTATTTAAGGTTCTTACTCAAGCAACAAAATATGTGCCAACAGTGGAAAAACAATTGATTAGTAAAGATATTACTGCTTCAGGGGCAAGCTTGTCAGAAGAAGATATAGCTTCACTAAAAAATAAACTCAAATTTACAGCTGAAAAGGGCACAGTGAAGATAGATAAAAATACACCTGAATTACAATTAACAGTAACGAATCGTAGTGTACAAAAAGATACGGCAGGATACTATGTGACAGCTACTGTAGCTTATCCAGATGGTTCAAGTGAAGAAGTAAGAGTACCATTAACAACAACTAAAGCAAATCTTTCACATCCAGAAATTGGTGAAGTTTCTATTAAAATGCCAAAAAATGAATCTGAAAGAGATAAAGTACCCGCAGAACAACGTGGAGAAGTTATTAATCATATTAGCTATCCTACAGGAGAGCCTGTACCAAATAATAAAGCAATATTGAATGAAGGTAGTATTACAACTGAGAAAGGGAAAAAAGTTGTCACAGTTCAGTTAACTTATGATGATACTTCAACAAAAGAAGTGAAAGTTCCGTTGCTAGAAGTAAATCCGATGACGATTAGCAATAGCCCACGCGAGGGAGAAAATAGTGTACCAATCATAACAAATAATAAAGTTGAGGTTGGAGATAAGATATATGTAAACCATAATAATCGCGAAGTAGTATTCACAAAAACAGCTACAGGATTTAATGCTAGTGATGCAAAATATAGGCTGACAGGAAATGGAGAAGATTTAGAATTTGCATTAGCAAACGATGATAAATTCCATGTAGGAGAGGTTGTTAAAACTTATATAGAGAGTCATAAGAATAATGTTGTTAGTTCTGTAGCAACTGAAACTGTAGTAGGGTTTAATACTGTTAAGAAAACTCCGGTTGCTGATCTGGAATATTTAAGTTCTGAAGAAATACTAAAGGTAAAAGATGCAATTAGAGAAGCACATCCATTGATAGATTTAACAAAATTAGAAGTCAGCAATGATGGAGTTGTTAAATATAATTATATAAATGGAGATGGACAACCAAATGTATTAACGCTATGGAAACCGATTGTACAAAAACCTGCTAAACCTATCATTCAAACTAATTTAAAAGGTAAAGCCAATTTAAATACACCAGTTGATGTAGAAGTAACGGTAGATCCAAGTAAAGGGACTGATCTAACAGCAATCTTATATGATAAGAATAATCATGAAATTGGTAGCGGAAAAGTAAATTCGGAAGGAAAAGCAACAATTCATGTATCAACTCCAATTCCAGTAGGAACAGTTACAGCAAAAGTAAAATCTAATGAAACTACAGAAATAGATAACTACTCAGATAGCAGTGATGCAAAAGAAGTAACACTAGAAGAAAGTAAAGTACCAATATTCACTGTCGGTAAACAAAATCCTGAGACTGGATCAGTTGAGATAACAGTTGTTGGGGAAGGTAATTATAATTATCCAAACGGAACAAAAGTGACATTACCAGGAGTTGATGGTGAAAAAGTTATTAATAATGGAAAAGTAATTCTAACTAATAATGATTTACCAGCACAAAAAACAACAAATAAAGGAACAGTTACAGAAGAAAACAAACTACCAAAAGACGGAAATGCCGTAGAAGTTCCAGCGCAGTTGAAAGATGGAGACACAGCAACGATTAAGTTCGAGCAAGATCCAACAACCGGTGAAGTGACGGTAACCGTAAGTAAAGCGAATGGCGGCACTTACGCAACAGGAACGACAGTTAAAGTACCAGGAATTGACAACGACACCTTCACAGTAGGAGAAAATGGAACGTTCAAGATTCCAAATACGAAGTTACCAGACACAGCAACGGCAGGAAGTGTCAGCATCAATGAACCAGGACACAAACCAGCGAGCGTATCCGGACAAACAACGCCAGCGCAGTTGAAAGATGGAGACACAGCAACGATTAAGTTCGAGCAAGATCCAACAACCGGTGAAGTGACGGTAACCGTAAGTAAAGCGAATGGCGGCACTTACGCAACAGGAACGACAGTTAAAGTACCAGGAATTGACAACGACACCTTCACAGTAGGAGAAAATGGAACGTTCAAGATTCCAAATACGAAGTTACCAGACACAGCAACGGCAGGAAGTGTCAGCATCAATGAACCAGGACACAAACCAGCGAGCGTATCCGGACAAACAACGCCAGCGCAGTTGAAAGATGGAGACACAGCAACGATTAAGTTCGAGCAAGATCCAACAACCGGTGAAGTGACGGTAACCGTAAGTAAAGCGAATGGCGGCACTTACGCAACAGGAACGACAGTTAAAGTACCAGGAATTGACAACGACACCTTCACAGTAGGAGAAAATGGAACGTTCAAGATTCCAAATACGAAGTTACCAGACACAGCAACGGCAGGAAGTGTCAGCATCAATGAACCAGGACACAAACCAGCGAGCGTATCCGGACAAACAACGCCAGCGCAGTTGAAAGATGGAGACACAGCAACGATTAAGTTCGAGCAAGATCCAACAACCGGTGAAGTGACGGTAACCGTAAGTAAAGCGAATGGCGGCACTTACGCAACAGGAACGACAGTTAAAGTACCAGGAATTGACAACGACACCTTCACAGTAGGAGAAAATGGAACGTTCAAGATTCCAAATACGAAGTTACCAGACACAGCAACGGCAGGAAGTGTCAGCATCAATGAACCAGGACACAAACCAGCGAGCGTATCCGGACAAACAACGCCAGCGCAACTTACTAGCGCTAAAGGTGAACCTGCAAAAGAGTTTGAAGTTGAGATTCCACTACCACTCGTAGTTCCAGATCCAGAACATTTAACATCAAAAGAAATAGAAAAATTGGTAGAAAAAGTTAAAAAATCTAATCCAACTAGCGATGTTAAGGCGGATGATAAGGGCAATGTTACTGTAACGGATAAGACAACTGGCGATTCAGTACTCATCCCAGTGAAAGACTTAACAGTAAAAGACTTCACCCCAGTGACACCGACTGAGAAAGTACCAGTGAAGAAAGCTGGAGAATTGACTCAAGTCGAAAAAGACAAAGTCAAAGAAAAAGTTCAAGCTAAGAACCCAGGTAAGGAAGTCACAGTAGGAGCCGACGGAACCGCAACAGTGACAGATCCAACCACAGGAATCAGTCATACAATTCCAGGAACAGAGTTAGTGAACCAAGACTTCACCCCAGTGACACCGACTGAGAAAGTACCAGTGAAGAAAGCTGGAGAATTGACTCAAGCCGAAAAAGACAAAGTCAAAGAAAAAGTTCAAGCTAAGAACCCAGGTAAAGAAGTCACAGTAGGAGCCGACGGAACCGCAACAGTGACAGATCCAACCATAGGAATCAGTCATACAATTCCAGGAACAGAGTTAGTGAACCAAGACTTCACCCCAGTGACACCGACTGAGAAAGTACCAGTGAAGAAAGCTGGAGAATTGACTCAAGCCGAAAAAGACAAAGTCAAAGAAAAGTTCAAGCTAAGAACCTAGGTAAGGAAGTCACAGTAGGAGCCGACGGAACCGCAACGTTGAAAGATCCGAATACAGGAATTACACACACAATTCCAGGAACAGAGTTAGTAAACCAAGACTTCACCCCAGTGACCCCAACTGAGAAAGTATCAGTGAAGAAAGCTGGAGAATTGACTCAAGCCGAAAAAGACAAAGTCAAAGAAAAAGTTCAAGCTAAGAACCCAGGTAAAGAAGTCACAGTAGGAGCCGACGGAACAGCGACGGTGACAGATCCAACCACAGGAATCAGTCATACAATTCCAGGAACAGAGTTAGTGAACCAAGACTTCACCCCAGTGACACCGACTGAGAAAGTACCAGTGAAGAAAGCTGGAGAATTGACTCAAGCCGAAAAAGACAAAGTCAAAGAAAAAGTTCAAGCTAAGAACCCAGGTAAGGAAGTCACAGTAGGAGCCGACGGAACAGCAATGTTGAAAGATCCAAATACAGGAATTACACACACAATTCCAGGAAGCGATTTAGTGAACCAAGACTTCACCCCAGTGACCCCAACTGAGAAAGTACCAGTCAAAGATGTGAATAATCTAAGCAAAGACGAACAAGATAAAGTTAAAGAATCAGTGGAAAAAGCAAATCCAGGTAAAACAGTAGTTGTTGAACCAACAGGTAAAGTAATAATCACTGATCCTAAGACAAATATCAGTCATGAGCTTTCTGGTGAAGAAGTAACAACGATTCTTCCACCAGTACTAGAACTTCCAGAGTACACAGATCCAATCGGTACAACAGGAGTAGACGAAAATGGCAACTTAATTCTTCCACCAGTAGCTGAACATCCAACATTATTCATCACTAAATGGGTTGATGAAAATGGTAATGAGTTGAAACCTGCGGATGCTAAGGCTCCAACGGTATTAGGTGAAGCCAATGAAGCGTTTGAACATGGTGAAATTGAAGGTTATGTATTTGTAAGAACAGAAACTAAAGGTGATGTTGTAACTCACGTCTTCAGAAAAGTGAGTCCAGTTAGACCAACAGGTGACGGTCAACAAAGACCAGCTACACCATCTGACGATACAAATCCTAGACCGGATACTGCTACCCCTGCTGAGGTGCCAACTACTCAACCGGCTGAACAAGCAAGTCAAACAGTTGAAGTACCTGCTCAATTGCCGAATGAAGTGTCAGAAACTGATTCATCAGTTTCTCAACCGCAAGCAGTATTGCCAAATACTGGTACACAAGAAGACCGTGCGAACGGTGCATTAGGACTTCTATCTCTTCTTGGCGCATTTGGTTTGCTATTTGCCAAAAAGAAAAAAGACGATGAAGAGGAAGCTTAAATAGATGATCTCATCTGATCCTTAGTAGCTTTCCCTGCATAAAGTCTTTGTAAATAAAAAAGAACTAGAAAAATCACTCATTTGTGAGAATTCTAGTTCTTTTTGCGTATTTCATAAACATTTCATATTTGGGTTTTATAATAGTCTTACAAATATGGAGGTGACAAATGAATCCAATACAAAGAGCTTGGGCTTATGTCAGCAGAAAACGACTGAGAAGTTTTATTTTATTTCTGATTTTATTTGTCCTATTAGGCGGAATTTCAGCCTGTTTGATTCTGATGAAGTCCAACAAAACAGTGGAAAGCAATCTTTATAAATCACTCAATACGTCTTTTTCTATTAAAAAAATAGAAAACGGACAGACCTTCAAGTTGTCTGACCTAGCATTTGTGAGCAAGATTAAGGGACTGGAAAATGTCTCTCCTGAACTTGAGACGGTCGCAAAACTGAAAGACAAGGAAGTAGTGACTGGTGAGCAGAGCGTAGAACGTGATGATTTGTCAGCTGCAGACAAGAACTTGGTTAGCTTAACAGCTCTTGAGGATTCATCCAAGGATGTAACCTTTACTAGTTCGGCTTTCAATCTAAAAGAAGGCCGACACCTTGAAAAAGGGGATTCCAAGAAAATCCTCATCCACGAAGAGTTGGCTAAGAAGAACGGTCTTTCGCTTCATGACAAGATTGGCTTGGATGCTGGTCAGTCAGAAGCTGGAAAAGGGCAAACAGTAGAGTTTGAGATTATCGGAATTTTTTCTGGTAAAAAACAAGAGAAATTCACAGGCTTGTCTTCAGACTTCAGTGAAAACCAGGTCTTTACAGACTATGAAAGTAGCCAAAGCCTTTTGGGTAATAGTGAAGCTCAAGTCAGTGCAGTGCGCTTCTATGTAGAAAATCCTAAGGAAATGGACGGACTCATGAAGCAGGTGGAAATCTTGGCCTTGGAAAGTCAAGGTTACCAAGTTGAGAAGGAGAACAAGGCCTTTGAACAAATCAAAGACTCAGTGGCAACCTTCCAAACCTTCCTCACCATCTTCCTTTATGGGATGATGATAGCTGGAGCAGGCGCCTTGATTTTAGTCTTGTCTCTCTGGTTGAGGGAAAGGGTCTACGAAGTGGGGATTTTACTGGCACTTGGAAAAGGCAAGAGCTCGATCTTCCTACAGTTCTGTTTAGAGGTAGTTTTGGTATCTCTCGGTGCTTTGCTTCCAGCATTTGTTGCAGGAAATACTATCACATCTTACCTACTCCAAACTCTACTAGCAAGTGGAGATCAGGCAATCTTACAAGATACACTAGCCAAAGCAAGCAGTTTATCAACCAGCATCCTATCTTTTGCAGAATCCTATGTTTTTCTAGTTCTGCTTAGTTGCTTATCTGTAGCCCTTTGTTTCCTATTCTTATTTAGAAAATCGCCTAAGGAAATTTTATCATCTATTAGTTAAGAAGGAGAAATCATGACTTTATTACAATTACAAGATGTTACCTACCGTTATAAGAACACTGCTGAAGCAGTCCTATATCAGATCAATTATAATTTTGAACCTGGGAAATTTTACAGTATTATTGGTGAGTCAGGAGCAGGAAAATCCACACTCTTGTCCCTACTTGCTGGTCTAGATAGTCCTGTTGAAGGTTCTATCCTTTTTCAAGGAGAGGATATTCGTAAGAAGGGCTATTCTTACCATCGCATGCACCATATTTCCCTGGTCTTTCAAAATTATAACTTGATAGATTATCTTTCTCCACTGGAAAATATCCGCTTGGTCAACAAAAAGGCAAGCAAGGATACACTGCTTGAGCTTGGTTTAGATGAAAGTCAGATCAAGCGGAATGTTCTCCAGTTATCAGGTGGTCAACAACAACGTGTTGCTATTGCTCGTAGTTTGGTCTCAGAAGCTCCAGTTATTCTAGCGGATGAGCCAACTGGAAATCTGGACCCTAAAACTGCTGGAGATATTGTCGAACTGCTCAAATCACTTGCCCAGAAAACAGGTAAATGTGTCATCGTCGTAACTCACAGTAAAGAAGTAGCACAAGCATCAGATATTACACTTGAGTTGAAGGATAAGAAACTGACTGAAACTCGCAATACTACGAAATAATACGAGCTTATTTTGATAGAATTATAAAACAAAATCTAGAAAGGGAACCTATGTTACACAACGCATTTGCCTATGTTACAAGGAAGTTTTTCAAATCAATTGTCATCTTCCTGATTATTCTCCTCATGGCGAGCTTGAGTTTGGTCGGCTTGTCGATCAAGGGAGCTACTGCCAAGGCTTCTCAGGAGACATTTAAAAATATCACCAATAGCTTCTCCATGCAAATCAATCGTCGCGTCAATCAAGGAACACCTCGTGGTGCTGGGAATATCAAGGGTGAAGATATCAAAAAGATCACCGAAAACAAGGCCATTGAGTCTTATGTTAAACGCATTAATGCCATTGGAGATTTGACTGGATATGAACTCATCGAAACGCCAGATACCAAGAAAAATCTGACACCTGACCGTGCTAAACATTTTGGAAGCAGCTTAATGATCACTGGTGTCAATGACTCTTCCAAAGAAGACAAGTTTGTCTCTGGTTCTTATAAGCTGGTCGAAGGTGAGCATCTAACAAACGACGACAAGGACAAGATCCTCCTGCACAAGGACTTGGCAGCCAAACACGGCTGGAAAGTAGGAGATAAGGTTAAACTGGACTCCAATGTCTATGATGCAGACAATGAAAAAGGGGCCAAGGAAACAGTCGAAGTGACAATCAAGGGACTCTTTGATGGTCACAATAAGTCGGCAGTAACCTACTCACAAGAACTCTATGAAAATACAGCTATCACAGACATTCACACTGCTGCAAAACTTTATGGATACACAGAAGACACAGCTATTTATGGGGACGCAACCTTCTTTGTAACAGCGGACAAGAACTTGGATGATGTTATGAAAGAGTTGAATGGCATCAGTGGTATCAACTGGAAGAGCTATACTTTAGTTAAGAGCTCCTCTAACTATCCAGCTCTTGAGCAATCCATCTCTGGTATGTACAAGATGGCCAACCTCCTCTTCTGGGGTAGCTTGAGTTTCTCAGTTCTTCTCCTTGCCCTCTTACTCAGCCTTTGGATCAACGCTCGTCGCAAGGAAGTGGGAATTCTCCTCTCTATCGGTCTCAAGCAGGCAAGTATCTTGGGACAATTCATCGCTGAATCTATCTTGATTGCCATCCCTGCTCTTGTTTCTGCTTACTTCCTAGCTAATTACACTGCCCGTGCAATCGGAAATACTGTCCTTGCCAATGTCTCTTCAGGTGTTGCCAAACAGGCTAGCAAGGCGGCTCAAGCTTCTAACCTTGGTGGTGGTGCAGAAGTAGATGGCTTTAGCAAGACCTTGTCGAGCCTAGATATTTCTATTCAGACATCAGATTTTATCATTGTTTTTGTCCTTGCCTTGGTTCTAGTGGTTCTCGTTATGGCGCTTGCTTCAAGCAATCTCCTTAGAAAACAACCAAAAGAACTCTTACTTGATGGTGAATAAGTCTGAAAAAATTATTCTGGAATAAAAACTACATCTTGTTTTTCTATTCCAGAATGGTGGATAGAGAATGGATATTTAACAATACAAAATAGAGCCGAAAGCAGTGGTGAAAATCATTGCTTTCAATCGCTTTCTTTGTACTTTAGTGTTTAAATATGATATACTAAAGCTATGGAATTTATTAGAAAGGAATTTCACAACTTATATATGGAATTGTGCATAAAAATCTATAGAAATCTTATCTTGAAAATAGATAGATAAATCTGTAGAAGCCTGCCCATATCGCAAACATAGGCTAGTAGACCTAGGCAGGGTCTACTTTGGAAAATATAGATTAGTGAGGAAAAATAAACATTATGAGACAAACAAATGTTAGAGGGACATTATCCCTACGTGGCTTTAGAAAATTAAGAACTGGTGCAATTGTTGCGACAGGTGTGATTTTATTGGGGCTGGGCTTTTTAGCTCCAACTGTATCAGCTAATGAACAAGATGGTGTTTGGATAGCCAGAACAGTTGCAGAAGTAAAAGCTGATATTCAAAATATAGACAATTTGTCACACTACACAATTAAGTGGGGAGATACACTGAGTGCTATTAGTGGAGCAACAGGACTATCTGTTGATAGTTTGGTTGAGATAAATCGTATTGCAAATAGAGATTTGATTTTTGCTAATAATAAATTGTATTTTAGCGAAGAGGCTTTTCTAAAAGATGGAAATACAGAAGTAAAAAGACAGCGAGTGTCGATTGATAATTCTGGTAGCTGTCAAAGTTATGAAGTTGAAACAAAGACAGATACTGTAACTGGAGAGCAAACTACTACTGTTAAACAAACGACACCAGTAGTTGTGGAAACACCAGCAGCAGGAACAACGCCAAAAGCAGAAGAGCCATCGACACCGGCACCGAAAGAAGAGACTCCAGTAACACCAGCGCCAAAAGCGGAAGAGCCAACGACTCCAGCGCCAGGAACAACAGAAACCCCAACTCCAGCGCAACCTGTGGAAGACCAACCAGCAGCGCCAGGAGCAACAGAAACCCCAACTCCAGCGCAACCAGCTGAAGAAACTCCAGCGTCAGGAGCAACAGAAACCCCAACTCCAGCGAAACCGGTAGAAGATCAACCAGCAGCGCCAGGAGCAACAGAAACCCCAACTCCAGCGAAACCGGTAGAAGATCAACCAGCAGCGCCAGGAGCAACAGAAACCCCAACTCCAGCGCAACCTGTGGAAGACCAACCAGCAGCGCCAGGAGCAACAGAACAACCAACTCCATCGCAACCAGCGGAAAACCAACCAGCAGGTTCAGGCACAACAGAAGACACTCCAGCGGATTCAAATAATCAGAACAATCCAACTGAACCAAAAGATGATGTTGAAAAAGGTCTAGAGGAAAATGACTCCGAGTTAGAGTCACGTAAAAATATTAAATTAGAAGAAATTGAGTCGAGTAGTCTATCATCTAGTGAAAAAGAAGCTGCTAAATTAAATGTAGAAGAATATACAAAAAAAGCTAAAGAAGCAATGAAACAAGCAAAAACTACGGAAGATCAAGCGGCTGTAGTGGACAATTATTCAGATGACTTAGCTAAGATTAATACTCCTGGAGTTGACCAAGGTAAACCAGATTACACAAATTCAGGATTATCTGGAAACGGACCAGCAGGAACACATATTGGAGATAACAATGTTATTGGGCATGGAAATAGTACACCAGAAAATACAGCTTTTAGAAATGCACCAGTGTATCAACCACGTGTAACACGTCGTGCAAGAAGTGTAGATGAACCTCAAAATAAAGTTTCTATTTATTATAATTTTGATGGTATGAAAGATATTCCTGGATTCTTTGATGATTTAGGTGGTAAAAATGAAGTTGACATACCAAAAGATGTCTCTGGTGATGCTTTGAAATCTATTTTAAAAGCAAGAATAGATAAGAAGAAAGCAGAACTTGAAAGAAAAGGATACAAGATTGCTGATGAATATTTTGTAGGTATTGATCAAGCAGACGCAACTCATTATGACTACGTAGTAACTTTCACTAAAGAGAAAACAGGAACTACAGGTTTCAGAATTGCACCAGAAGTTCAAGTAAGAGCTAAAAAAGTTGTGAAAAGAGATTTATCAAATAAAACAAAACAAATAAATATCTATTATAATTTAAAAGCCCTTAAAGATATAGCTGGAGCATTAGGAGAATTAGGTGGTGAAAATATGCTTACTGTCTCCGGAGATGTATCTAAAGAAGACTTAAAACGAGCTATTGAAGAAAAAACAAAAGCTCAAATTGAGAAACTGAAAAAACAAGGCTTTACAGTTACGTCAAAAACAGACTTGGATCAAATCGTTGAGGGTGGAGATAACTATGATTATGTTATAGAATTCACAAAAGAAGCCAAAACGCAACCGGTAGGAACCACAGGTTTCAGAATGGCTCCAGCAGTTCAACCACGTGCTAGCAGAAATCGTAGAAGTCTGGAACAGCCAGCTCCTCAAAAGGTCAAAGTAAATGTATTTTATAACTTTGATAAAATGAAAGATATTGCAGGTTTCCTAGGAGATATTGATGGAACTTCTCTTGAAATCGCGGAAGGTTTAACACCTGAACAGGTGAAAGCAGCGGCAAAGAGCCAAGTTGAAGCTAAGAGAGAAGAGTTGAGCAAACGCGGCTACACTTTCAAAGAGGACTATGTCTATCAAGCTAATGGGAAAGATTATAACTACGTTGTAACATTTTCAAAAGCAACCAAATAACCTTCCTTCCATAGGGAGTGAAATGTGAGCAGAGAGAGCGATAGGCTCTCTTTGTTTTATCTAGTAGCAAGTTTCTTAAAGACAAAAGACCAATAAGAGGCTATAATAAATAGAGTAGGTATTTATTATAAGAAAAATAAAAAAGAGAGCAGTTAAAGTATGAAAATTTTAATTGTAGAAGATGAAGAGATGATCCGTGAGGGAGTCAGTGACTATTTGACGGATTGCGGTTATGAAACCATTGAGGCAGCAGACGGTCAAGAAGCCTTAGAAAAATTTTCCAACTATGAAGTAGCCTTGGTTTTACTGGATATCCAGATGCCCAAGCTCAATGGTCTAGAAGTCCTATCTGAGATTCGTAAAATCAGTCAGGTTCCTGTCTTGATGTTGACAGCTTTTCAGGATGAGGAATACAAGATGAGTGCTTTTGCTTCTCTGGCGGATGGCTATCTGGAAAAACCCTTCTCCCTCTCCCTCTTAAAAGTAAGGGTGGACGCGATTTTCAAGCGCTATTATGATAAGGGACGAGTCTTCTCCTATAAGGATGCCAAGGTGGATTTTGAGAGCTATAGTGCAAGCCTCGCAGGTCAAGAAGTCGCCATCAATGCCAAAGAGTTGGAAATTTTGGATTATTTGGTAAAAAATGAAGGCCGGGCCTTGACTCGGTCTCAGATTATCGATGCGGTCTGGAAGGCGACAGATGAGGTTCCCTTTGACCGTGTCATTGATGTCTATATCAAGGAACTGCGGAAAAAGCTAGATTTGGACTGCATCCTCACTGTGCGCAATGTTGGTTATAAATTGGAGCGAAAATGAAACGAACAGGTTTATTTGCAAAGATATTTATCTATACCTTCTCGATTTTTAGTCTTCTAGTCGTCTGTCTTCATTTAGCCATTTATTTTCTCTTTCCCTCGACTTATCTGAGCCACCGTCAGGAAACCATTGGTCAGAAAGCGACAGCTATTGCCCAGTCCCTAGAAGGAAAGGATAGGCAGAGTATCGAGCAAGTCCTAGACCTGTATTCCCAAACCAGTGAGATCAAGGGGGCTGTCAAGGGGGAGATGACCGAGGACAAGTTGGAGGTCAAGGACAGTCTTCCTCTGGACACGGAACGTCAAACTACCTCCCTCTTTATCGAGGAGCGTGAGGTGAAAACGCAAGACGGAAGTACCATGACTCTTCAGTTTCTAGCGTCCATGGACTTGCAAAAGGAGGCTGAGCAGATTAGTCTTCAATTTTTGCCCTATACCTTGTTGGCATCCTTTCTAATTTCCCTTTTGGTGGCTTATATATATGCTCGGACCATTGTTGCCCCGATTTTGGAAATCAAGTGGGTGACCCGTCGGATGATGGATTTGGATGCCCAAGTACGATTGCGCGTGGATTCCAAGGATGAGATTGGGGATCTCAAGGAACAAATCAATAGCCTTTATCAGCACCTTTTGACTGTTATTGCGGACTTGCATGACAAGAATGAAGCCATTCTCCAGCTGGAAAAGATGAAGGTTGAGTTCCTACGAGGGGCTTCTCATGAACTGAAAACACCGCTGGCCAGTTTGAAAATCCTAATCGAAAATATGAAAGAGAATATCGGTCGTTATAAGGATAGAGATCACTATCTTGGAGTTGCTTTGGGGATTGTGGATGAGCTCAATCACCATGTTCTCCAGATACTTTCCCTCTCTTCTGTGCAGGAATTACGAGATGATAGGGAAACAATTGATTTACTCCAGATGACGCAAATTCTGGTTAAGGATTATGCCTTGCTAGCCAAGGAGAGAGAACTTCAGATTGACAATAGTTTGAACCACCAGCAGGCTTATCTAAATCCATCTGTGATGAAATTGATTCTTTCTAACCTCATCAGCAATGCTATCAAGCATTCTGTTCCAGGTGGCTTGGTCCGCATCGGAGAGAGAGAAGGGGAACTTTTTATCGAGAATAGCTGTAGCCCAGAAGAACAGGAAAAACTGGCCCAGTCTTTTTCTGATAATGCTAGTCGCAAGGCCAAGGGTTCGGGGATGGGGCTCTTTGTGGTCAAGAGTCTACTGGAACATGAAAAATTACCCTATCGTTTTGAAATGCAAGAGAATCGCTTAACCTTCTTTATAGCTTTTCCAAAAGTTGCCTAAGGCTAGGCAGAGAAAGGGTTTACATAGATGAAGCTAGAAGAAATTCAATCGAAACTGCGGGAAAAACTAGATTTTTTTGTCAAAAAGTGATAAAATGAACAATGTAAATGGGATGACCCATAAAAATATACAGGAGGCCTGATAAAATGGCAATCGTTTCAGCAGAAAAATTTGTCCAAGCAGCTCGTGACAACGGTTATGCAGTTGGTGGATTTAACACAAACAACCTTGAGTGGACTCAAGCTATCTTGCGCGCAGCAGAAGCTAAAAAAGCTCCAGTTTTGATCCAAACTTCAATGGGTGCTGCTAAATACATGGGTGGTTACAAAGTTGCTCGCAACTTGATCGCTAACCTTGTTGAATCAATGGGTATCACTGTACCAGTAGCTATCCACCTTGACCACGGTCACTACGAAGATGCACTTGAGTGTATCCGAGTTGGTTATACTTCAGTTATGTTTGATGGTTCACACCTTCCAGTTGAAGAAAACCTTGAAAAAGCTCGTAAAGTTGTAGAATTTGCTCATGCAAATGGTGTATCAGTAGAAGCTGAAGTTGGTACTATCGGTGGTGAAGAAGACGGAATCATCGGTGATGGTGAATTGGCTCCAATCGAAGACGCTAAAGCAATGGTTGAAACTGGTATCGACTTCTTGGCAGCTGGTATCGGTAACATCCACGGTCCTTACCCAGAAAACTGGAAAGGTCTTCACCTTGATCACTTGCAAAAATTGACTGAAGCTGTTCCAGGATTCCCAATCGTATTGCACGGTGGTTCAGGTATTCCTGATGAGCAAATCCAAGAAGCTATCAAACTTGGTGTTGCGAAAGTTAACGTTAACACAGAATGCCAAATCGCATTTGCTAACGCAACTCGTAAATTTGCTCGTGACTACGAAGCAAACGAAGCAGAATACGACAAGAAAAAACTCTTCGACCCACGTAAATTCTTGGCTGACGGTGTAAAAGCTATCCAAGCATCAGTTGAAGAACGTATCGATGTATTCGGTTCAGAAGGTAAAGCATAATCTAGCTGAATAATACAGAATAGAAACCTGCCTATTGGGTGGGTTTTTTGGTGTTTTAAGGGAACTATTAAGCCAGAATATTGGATTAAAAATATCATTTTATGAGAAAAATTTTCAATTTCATAAACTTTAAGCAAACGCTTGCATTCTAGTTTTTATTGGACTATAATAGGTTGGTATAAAGCCTTCTGTAGCAATAAAATGTAGAAGGTGTAGAAAGTAAGGATTTAGAATATTTGTAGTCAAAAATACAATGTTGCTATTCCTTGCGATAGGGAGATAGATATGGCAATGATAGAAGTGGAACATCTTCAGAAAAATTTTGTGAAGACTGTTAAGGAACCGGGATTGAAGGGGGCTTTACGTTCCTTTATTCATCCTGAAAAGCAGACCTTTGAAGCGGTCAAAGATTTGACTTTTGAAGTTCCAAAAGGGCAGATTTTAGGATTTATCGGGGCAAATGGTGCTGGAAAGTCGACAACCATCAAAATGCTGACAGGGATTTTGAAACCGACATCTGGTTTTTGTCGGATTAATGGCAAGATTCCCCAGGACAATCGCCAAGATTATGTCAAGGATATTGGAGTCGTTTTCGGACAACGCACCCAGCTATGGTGGGATTTGGCTTTACAAGAGACCTACACGGTCTTGAAGGAGATTTACGATGTGCCAGACTCGCTCTTTCATAAGCGAATGGACTTTTTGAATGAAGTCTTGGATTTGAAGGACTTTATCAAGGATCCCGTGCGGACTCTTTCACTGGGGCAACGGATGCGGGCTGATATTGCGGCTTCCTTACTTCACAATCCCAAGGTTCTCTTTTTAGATGAGCCGACCATTGGTTTGGACGTTTCGGTCAAGGACAATATTCGTCGGGCTATTACTCAGATCAATCAGGAGGAAGAGACGACCATTCTCTTGACCACCCATGACTTAAGTGATATTGAGCAGCTATGTGATCGGATTTTTATGATTGATAAGGGGCAAGAGATTTTTGATGGAACGGTGAGCCAGCTCAAGGAAACATTTGGTAAGATGAAGACTCTCTCCTTTGAACTGCTACCAGGTCAAAGTCATCTCCTTTCTCACTATGAAGGCTTTTCGGATATGACAATTGATAGACAGGGGAATAGCCTCAACATTGAGTTTGATAGTTCTCGCTACCAATCAGCTGATATTATTAAGCAAACCCTGTCTGATTTTGAAATCCGCGATTTGAAAATGGTGGATACAGATATCGAGGATATTATCCGCCGCTTCTACCGAAAGGAGCTCTAAGATGGTCAAATTGTGGAGACGTTATAAACCCTTTATCAATGCAGGTGTTCAGGAGTTGATTACCTATCGAGTCAACTTTATTCTCTATCGGATTGGGGATGTCATGGGGGCTTTTGTAGCCTTTTATCTCTGGAAGGCAGTCTTTGATTCCTCCCAGGAGTCTTTAATTCAGGGCTTCAGTATGGCGGATATCACCCTCTACATCATTATGAGTTTTGTGACCAATCTTCTTACTAGGTCAGATTCTTCTTTTATGATTGGGGAGGAGGTCAAGGATGGTTCCATTATCATGCGCTTACTGAGACCAGTGCATTTTGCGGCCTCTTATCTTTTCACTGAGCTTGGTTCCAAGTGGTTGATTTTTATCAGCGTTGGCCTTCCATTTTTAAGTGTCATTGTTTTGATGAAAATCGTATCTGGGCAAGGGATTGTAGAAGTGCTGGGATTAACTGTCCTTTATCTTTTTAGCTTAACGCTGGCCTATCTGATTAACTTTTTCTTTAATATTTGCTTTGGATTTTCTGCCTTTGTGTTTAAAAATCTTTGGGGTTCCAATCTCCTCAAGACTTCCATAGTGGCCTTTATGTCTGGAAGTTTGATTCCCTTGGCTTTCTTTCCAAAGGTTGTTTCAGATATTCTGTCCTTCTTGCCTTTTTCATCCTTGATTTACACTCCGGTCATGATTATCGTTGGGAAATACGATGCCAGTCAGATGATTCAGGCGCTCGCTTTGCAGTTTTTCTGGCTCTTAGTGATGGTAGGCTTGTCTCAGTTGATTTGGAAACGAGTCCAGTCATTTATCACCATTCAAGGAGGGTAGTATGAAAAAATATCAACGCATGCATCTGATTTTTATCAGACAATACATCAAACAGATCATGGAATACAAGGTGGATTTTGTAGTTGGTGTCCTGGGAGTTTTTCTGACCCAAGGCTTGAACCTCTTGTTTCTCAATGTCATCTTTCAACATATTCCATCCCTAGAAGGTTGGACCTTTCAAGAGATTGCCTTTATCTATGGCTTTTCCTTGATTCCTAAGGGATTTGACCATCTCTTTTTTGACAATCTTTGGGCTCTAGGACAGCGCTTGGTGCGAAAAGGAGAATTTGATAAGTACCTGACGCGTCCCATCAATCCTCTTTTTCATATCCTAGTTGAGACTTTTCAGATTGATGCCTTGGGAGAACTCTTGGTCGGTGGAATTTTACTAGCGACAACAGTATCAAGCATTGCTTGGACTCTTCCAAAATTCTTGCTTTTCCTAGTTTGTATTCCTTTTGCGACCTTGATTTATACTTCCTTGAAAATCGCGACAGCCAGCATCGCTTTTTGGACCAAGCAGTCAGGCGCCATGATTTACATTTTTTATATGTTTAATGATTTTGCCAAGTATCCGATTTCCATTTACAATTCGCTTCTTCGATGGTTGATTAGCTTTATCGTGCCTTTCGCCTTTACAGCCTACTATCCTGCCAGCTATTTTTTGCAGGACAAGGATGTAATCTTTAACATCGGAGGTTTGATGTTGATTTCTATGGTTTTCTTTGTCATTTCCCTTAAACTTTGGGATAGTGGTTTAGATGCCTACGAAAGTGCGGGTTCTTAGCATAGATGTTATCAAAGCCTTGTCTCAGGACAGGCTTTTTCTAATAAAGATGAAAATTCCTTGACATCTGTTCTCAGAGTGCTATATTGTAAGTGTAATCGCCGATTTAGCTCATACTCTTCGAAAATCTCTTCAAACCACGTCAACGTCGCCTTGCCGTATATATGTGACTGACTTCGTCAGTTCTATCTACAACCTAAAAGCAGTGCTTTTAGCAACCTGCGGCTAGCTTCCTAGTTTGTTTTTTGATTTTCATTGAGTATTAGTTGCTAGAGCAAGACACTCATAAAGCCTAGGTTATAGGTAGATAAACGACTGAAGATTTGAAAAATTAGATATGTAGAAAAATAACCGTTAAGCCAAGTTCTTAGCGGTTTTTTATATTATTTAATAGCGCTGATATTTCATCAATGATGTTTGACTTTGTGATTTTGGTAGTGGTTCAACTTGATTCCTACTATTTTTGATGGTGTGAATGTGTTTATAAATAATGTACCTAAGCTAAGTACGAAAGTTTTGGACTCTATAATTTTAACATACATTAAAAAATAAATTAACGCGTGTTAATTTTTCTTGACTTAAAAATTTTTAATTGATATACTATTTTCAGAGAGCTAACAATTATATATAAATGTACTACTCTATTTCCTAGATAATACTTAGTAAAACTTTTTATAACAAAGGCTAGCAAAGTTAAAGTTTACTATCTATTGGAAGTTAAATAAATATGTAAGGAATTAAAATGAAAAAAAGTACAGTATTGTCATTAACCACAGCTGCAGTTATTTTAGCAGCATATGTCCCTAATGAGGTAATCCTAGCAGATACACCTAGTTCTGAAGATTCTTTAAAAATACCTGATAAAGAAACAGTAGTAGTAGGTAAACAAAACGAAAACAAAGAAAAACTTGAAGATATTCATAATGCTATAGAAACTTCAAAGGATACTGAAGAGAAGAAAACAACAATTATTGAGGAAAAAGAAGTTGTTAGTAAAGAATCTGTGATAGATAACAAAACTAGCAATGAAGAAGAAAAAATCAAAGAAGATTCCAATCAATCCCAAGAAGATAAAGCGGACTCGTCTGCAAGTAAAGACCCAGAAAGTCCTAAAAAAGAGGACAAACTTGTCTATATTGCTGAATTTAAAGATAAAGAATCTGGAGAAAAAGCAATCAAGGAATTATCCAATCTTAAGGATACAAAAGTTTTATATACTTATGATACGGTTTTTAATGGTGTTGCAATAGAAACAACTCCAGATAATCTGGACAAAATTAAACTAATAGAAGGTATCTCATCGGTTGAACGATCACAAAAAGTCCAGCCAATGATGAATCATGCTAGAAAGGAAATTGGAGTTGAAGAGGCAATTGATTACCTAAAATCTATCAATGCTCCATTTGGTAAAAATTTTGATGGTAGAGGTATGGTCATTTCAAATATCGATACCGGGACAGATTATAGGCATAAGGCCATGAGGATTGATGATGATGCTAAAGGCTCAATGAGATTCAAAAAAGAAGACTTAAAAGGTACTGATAAAAATTTCTGGTTGAGTGATAAAATTCCTCATGCTTTCAATTATTATAATGGTGGTAAAATTACTGTAGAAAAAGCTGATGATGGGAGCGATTATTTTGATCCACATGGGATGCATATTGCAGGGATTCTTGCGGGAAATGATACTGAAAAAGATATTAAAAACTTTAACGGAATAGATGGAATTGCTCCTAATGCACAGATCTTCTCTTATAAAATGTACTCTGACGCAGGATCTGGCTTCGCAGGAGATGAAACAATGTTTCATGCTATTGAAGATTCGATCAAACACAATGTCGATGTTGTTTCGGTATCATCTGGCTTTACAGGAACAGGTCTTGTAGGTGAGAAATATTGGGAAGCTATTAGAGCGTTAAGAAAAGCAGGCATTCCAATGGTTGTAGCTACGGGTAACTATGCGACTTCTGCTTCAAGTTCTTCATGGGATTTAGTGGCAAATAATAATCTGAAGATGACAGATACTGGAAATGTAACGCGAACTGCAGCACATGAAGATGCGATAGCGGTCGCTTCTGCTAAAAATCAAACAGTTGAGTTTGATAAAGTTAACATAGGTGGAGAAAGTTTTAAATACAGAAATATAGGTGCCTTTTTCGATAAGAATAAAATCACAACAAACGAAGATGGTTCAAAAGCTCCTAGTAAATTGAAATTTGTATATATAGGTAAGGGTCAAGACCAAGATTTGATAGGATTGAATCTTAAGGGCAAAATTGCAGTAATGGATAGAATTTATACAAAGGATTTAAAAAATTCTTTTAAAAGAGCTACGGATAAGGGCGCACGCGCCATTATGGTTGTAAATACTGTAAATTATTACAATAGAGATAATTGGACAGAGCTTCCAGCTATGGGATATGAGGAGGATGAAGGAACTACTAGTCAAGTATTTTCAATTTCAGGAGATGATGGTGTAAAGTTATGGAACATGATTAATCCTGATAAAAAAACTGAGGTTAAAAGAAATAGTAAAGAAGATTTTAAAGATAAATTAGAACAATACTATCCAATTGATATGGCAAGCTATAATTCTAATAAACCGAATGTAGGTGACGAAAAAGAGATTGACTTTAAGTTTGCACCTGACACAGACAAAGAATTGTATAAAGAAGATGTCATAGTTCCAGCAGGATCCACATCTTGGGGACCGAGAACAGATTTACTTTTAAAGCCTGATGTCTCAGCACCAGGTAAAAATATTAAATCCACTCTCAATGTCATTAATGGGAAATCAACTTATGGTTATATGTCAGGGACTAGTATGGCAACTCCAATCGTGGCAGCTTCTACTGTTTTGATTAGGCCAAAGTTAAAGGAAATGCTTGAAAGACCTGTCTTGAAAAATCTTGAGGGAGATGACAAAATAGATCTTACAAGTCTTACAAAAATAGCCCTACAAAATACTGCACGCCCTATGATGGATGCGACTTCTTGGAAAGAAAAAAGTCAATACTTTGCATCACCTAGACAACAGGGAGCAGGGCTAATTAATGTTGCCAATGCTTTGAGAAATGAAGTTGTAGCGACTTTCAAGAACAAGGATTCTAAAGGTTTGGTAAACTCTTATGGTTCTATTTCTCTTAAAGAAATAAAAGGAGATAAAAAATACTTTACAATTAAGCTTCACAATACATCAAACAGGCCTTTAACCTTTAAAGTTTCAGCATCAGCGATAACTACAGATTCTCTAATTGACAGACTAAAACTGGATGAAACATATAAAGATGAAAAATCTCCAGATGGTAAGCAAATTGTTCCAGAAATCCATCCAGAAAAAATCAAAGGAGCAAATATCACATTTGAGCATGACACTTTCACTATAGGCCCAAATTCTAGCTTTGATTTAAATGCGGTTATAAACGTTGGAGATGCTAAAAATAAAAATAAATTTGTAGAATCATTTATTCATTTTGAGTCAGTGGAAGAAATGGAAGCTCTAAACTCTAACGGGAAGAAAACAAACTTCCAACCTTCTTTATCGATGCCTCTAATGGGATTTGCTGGGGATTGGAATAAGGAACCAATCCTTGATAAATGGGCCTGGGAAGAAGGTTCAAAATCAAAAACAATGGAAGGTTATGATGATGATGGTAAACCAAAAATTCCAGGAACCTTAAATAAGGGAATTGGTGGAGAACATGGTATAGATAAATTTAATCCAGCAGGAGTTATACAAAATAGAAAAGATAAAAATACAACATCTCTAGATCAAAATCCAGAATTATTTGCTTTCAATAACGAAGGGATCAACGCACCATCATCAAGTGGTTCTAATATTGCTAAAATTTATCCTTTAGATTCAAATGGAAATCCTCAAGATGCTCAACTTGAGAGAGGATTAACACCTTCTCCACTTGTATTAAGAAGTGCAGAAGAAGGATTGATTTCAATAGTAAATACAAATAAAGAGGGAGAAAATCAAATCGACTTAAAAGTCATTTCGAGAGAACACTTTATTAAAGGAATTTTAAACTCTAAGAGAAATGATGCAAAGGGAATCAAATCTTCTAAGCTAAAAGTTTGGGGTGACTTGAAATGGGATGGACTCATCTATAACCCTAGAGGTAGAGAAGAAAATGCACCAGAAAGTAATGATAACCAAGATCCAGCTACTAAGATAAGAGGTCAATTTGAACCAATTGCAGAAGGTCAATATTTCTATAAATTTAAATATAGATTAACTAAAGATTACCCATGGCAGGTTTCCTATATTCCTGTAAAAATTGATAACACAGCCCCTAAGATTGTTTCGATTGATTTTTCAAATCCTGAAAAAATTAAGTTGATCACAAAGGATACTTATCACAAGGTAAAAGAGCAATACAAGAATGAAACTTTATTTGCGAGAGATCAGAAAGAACATCCTGAAAAATTTGACGAGATTGCCAACGAAGTTTGGTACGCTGGCGCCGCTCTGGTTAATGAAGATGGAGAGGTTGAGAAAAATCTTGAAGTAACTTACGCAGGTGAGGGTCAAGGAAGAAATAGAAAACTTGACAAAGACGGAAATACCATTTATGAAATTAATGGTGCAGGAGATTTAAGAGGAAAAATCATTGAAGTCATTGCATTAGATGGTTCTAGCAATTTCACAAAGATTCATAGAATTAAATTTGCTGATCATGCTGATGAAAAGGGAATGATTTCCTATTATCTAGTAGATCCTGATCAAGATTCATCTAAATACCAAAAACTTGGAGAGATTTCCGAATCTAAATTTAAAAATTTAGAAAATAGAAAAGAGGATAGTCTTAAAAAAGATACAACTGAGGAAGAAAATCATCAAGACAATGAAGAGTCTATTGAAGAAAAATCTAGCTTGACTATTCATAAAACTATTTCAACAATTAGAGAGTTTGAAAGTAAAGACTTGAAGAAACTCATTAAAAAGAAATTTAGAGAAGTTGATGACTTTACAAGTGAAACTGGTAAGAGAACAGAGGAATACGATTATAAATACGATGATAAGGGAAATATCATTGCTTATGACGATGGTAGTGCCTTACAATATGAAACTGAAAAACTTGACGAAATCAAATCAAAAATTTATGGTGTTCTAAGCCCGTCTAAAGATGGACACTTTGAAATTCTTGGAAAGATAAGTAATGTTTCTAAAAATGCCAAGGTATATTATGGAAATAACTATAAATCGATAGAAATCAAAACGACTAAGTATGATTCACATTCAAAAACGATGACATTTGATTTATACGCTAATATTAATGATATTGTGGATGGATTAGCTTTTTCAGGAGATATGAATATCCTTGTAAAAGATAAGGGTGAAACAAAAGCTAAAACTAAAATTAGAATGCCTGAAAAAAATAAGGAAACTAAGACAGAATATCCGTATGCATCAAGTTATGGGAATGTAATAGAATTAGGAGAAGGAGATCTTTCAAAAAACAAACCAAACAATTTAACGGACATGGAATCTGGTAAAATCTATTCTGATTCAGAAAAACAACAATATCTGTTAAAAGACAACATCATTCTAAGAAAAGGCTATGCACTAAAAGTGACTACCTATAATCCTGGAAAAACGGATATGTTAGAAGGAAATGGAGTCTATAGCAAGGAAGATATAGCAAAAATACAAAAGACCAATCCTAATCTAAGAGTCCTTTCAGAAAAAATAATTTATACTGATAGTAGAAATGTTGAAGATGGAAGAAGTACTCAAGCTGTATTAATGTCGGCTTTGGACGGCTTTAACATTGTAAGATATCAAGTGTTTACCTTTAAAATGAACGATAAAGGGGAGGCAATCGATAAAGATGGAAATCTTGTAACAGATCCTTCTAAACTGGTATTATTTGGTAAGGATGGTAAAGAGTACACTGGAGAGGATAAGTCCAATGTAGAGGCTATAAAAGAAGATGGCTCTACGTTATTTATTGATGCAAAACCAGTAAACCTTTCAATGGACAAGAACTACTTTAATCCATCTAAATATAATAAAATTTATGTACGAAATCCAGAATTCTATTTAAGAGGTAAGATTTCTGATAAGGGTGGTTTTAACTGGGAGTTGAGAGTTAATGAATCGGTTGTAGATAATTATTTAATCTACGGAGATTTACATATTGATAACACTAGAGATTTTAACATTAAGCTTAATGTTAAAGACGGTGACATCATGGACTGGGGAATGAAAGACTATAAAGCAAACGGATTCCCAGATAAGGTAACAGATATGGATGGAAATGTTTATCTTAAAACTGGCTATAGCGATTTGAATGCGAAAGCGGTTGGAGTACACTATCAATTTTTATATGATGATGTTAAACCAGAAGTAAACATTGATCCTAAGGGAAATACTAGTATTGAATATGCTGACGGAAAATCTATAGTCTTTAATATCAATGATAAAAGAAATAATGGATTCGATGGTGAGATTCAAGACAAACATATTTATGTAAATGGAAAAGAATACAAATCATTTGATGATATTAAACAACTAACAGATAAGACACTAAACATTAAGATTGTTGTAAAAGATTTTGCAAGAAATACAACCGTAAAAGAATTCATTTTAAACAAAGATACGGGAGAGGTGAGCGAATTAAAACCTCATACGGTGACTGTGACCATTCAAAATGGAAAAGAAATGAGTTCAACGATAGTGTCGGAAGAAGATTTCATTTTACCTGTCTATGAGGGTGAATTAGAAAAAGGATATCAATTTGATGGCTGGGAAATTTCTGGTGTCGAAGGGAAAAAAGATGCTGGTTATGTTATTAATCTATCAAAAGATACCCTTATAAAACCTGTATTCAAGAAAATAGAGGAGAAAAAGGAAGAGGAAAATAAACCTACTTTTGATGTATCCAAAAAGAAAGATAACCCACAGACAAATCCTAGTCAATTAAATCAAAGTAATAGAAAAGAGGATTTACAAAGAGAAAATCATTCACACAAATCTGATTCAACTAAAGATGTTAAAACTACAGTTCCTGTACAAGTAAATTATAGTCAATTAGATGAAAGTCAAAGATCTGATTCAACTAAGGATGTTACAGCTACAGTTCCTGATAAAAATGATAAAAACTTTGAAAATAAGAAGGAAGTTTATCTTAATGAACCAGAGAACATAGATAATAAACATACCAATATTGATAGTAAATCAACTACTAACAATGATAGGTTACCAAAAACCGGAACAGTTAACGAAGGCTTTACGTCATTGGTTGCCGGAATAATGTTTACTGTAGGTGCATTTCTTGGATTGAAGAAAAAAGATTAAGATGAAGACAAAAGCTATAGATGAAAAAATGGTTTATGTACTGAGATAGCATGATGATGAAACCGTTTTGTGAAAATAGCTATTTATAACTCAATTATTTAGTTTACTTTACTATTGATACTCTTTTTGGATTTATTAATGGACTTAGTTTTGACAACTAATGAATTGATTGAAAGGGTTAGTATTGACAATATTGGTCACATTGATTAGAAAATAGAGTCTATCAAAATTTAAAGGCTAATAGAGGTGATGAGACAATTTCAAGGAATTAAGTAGCGTTTGGTTGCTTAATTCCTTTTTATTTGTTTTACCTGATTCCTTATTTTATCGCTATTATTCAACCACTTAGACCGATATAGAGACCAGATAGGCAAAAGAACTTGTTCTTGAAACTGACCTCTGCTATAATGATTTGTATAAAGGACGTGAGGGGGGCAGTATTAGACAACTCAAGTTCCTAAAAACGAAATTGGAGATAAAGAAATGAAAAAATTATTGGGGATTGTATTTTTAGTAGCAGCAGCGACAGTAGTGTATTTTGGTTCTGTTGGCTGGCCAAGTTTGGACATTAACCTTTGGTCATTGATTCCGGTAGGCTTGTTCCTATTTTTCACTCTAGAGAATCTTTTGAAAAAGGATTACAAGGCTAGTCTGATGTGTTTCATTATTGCCTTTATCATCGCAAATGCAATTTTGGACCTGTTGCCAATTTCAAGTGGCTTGGTGATTGGAGCAGGTGTGCTAGCTTGTGTAGGTATTGGTTATCTCTTTCCTGATAAAGAAGGAAAATAAGATTGAAAAAAGATATAAAGAAAAAACACTTCAATCACTGTATTTCAGTTTGATTGAGGTGTTTTCGATTTAGTTTTTTATTTCTGAGCCATCAATTCAACAATCATCTCGATATACATGACAAGGGTTAATAAAAATCCTGCACGCCAGAAGAATTTGATGAATTTAGGATAGTAAAAGCTGCGTTTTTTCAAAAGGAAGAAAAACACGAGAATAATGGCTAGGAGTGAGAGGGCTAGTCCTAGTCTAGGGAGAAAATTATGGGTAAAGGTTTTAGCTGTGATTAGGTAGTACTCAAATACCAAGACTGGAAAAGCCAAATCCGCAAAATTTCGTCCTAGTTTTTTTAATCTAAAAAGTTTGGTTATGATGATGCAGACGACTAAGGTCAGTATCAATAATAAAATAGATGCTAATTTCATTAAAATCATACCCATATTGTATCATAAAAAAAGGCTAATGGAAACGAGAAACAGAGGAATTTATAGGAAAGTCAGGCTTTTGAGATTGTGGATGTTTTTTGTTATAATGAAAGTTATGAAATCTTATAATACCTTGAATGATTATTATCGAAAACTCTTTGGAGAAAAGACTTTTAAAGTCCCTATTGATGCGGGATTTGACTGTCCCAATCGCGATGGAACTGTGGCTCATGGGGGCTGTACTTTTTGTACGGTTTCAGGTTCTGGAGATGCTATTGTAGCACCAGATGCGCCTATCCGAGAGCAATTTTATAAGGAAATTGACTTTATGCACCGCAAGTGGCCAGATGTTCAGAAGTATCTGGTTTATTTTCAAAATTTTACCAACACCCATGAAAAGGTGGAAGTCATCCGAGAGCGCTATGAGCAGGCTATCAATGAGCCAGGTGTAGTAGGAATCAATATCGGAACGCGGCCAGACTGTTTACCAGACGAAACTATCGAGTATTTGGCCGAGTTGTCGGAGCGCATGCATGTGACGGTTGAATTGGGCTTGCAGACCACTTATGAAACAACCTCTGACCTGATTAACCGTGCCCACTCCTATGAATTGTACGTGGAAACGGTCAAGCGTTTGAGAAAGTATCCCAAGATTGAGATTGTTTCTCATTTGATCAATGGCTTGCCTGGTGAAACCCATGAGATGATGGTTGAAAATGTTCGCCGCTGTGTCACGGATAACGATATTCAAGGAATTAAACTGCACTTGCTTCACCTGATGACCAATACGCGTATGCAACGAGATTACCACGAGGGACGTTTGCAGTTGATGAGTCAGGACGAGTATGTCAAGGTCATCTGTGACCAACTGGAAATCATTCCCAAACATATCGTCATCCATCGAATTACGGGAGATGCACCTAGAGATATGCTGATTGGGCCTATGTGGAGCCTCAATAAATGGGAAGTCCTCAACAGCATTGAGATGGAGATGCGACGTCGTGGAAGTGTTCAAGGATGCAAGGCTGTAAAACAGGAGTTTGAAAATGAAAAGACCACTTGAAATGGCACATGATTTTTTGGCTGAGGTTGTAACTCAGGACGATATCGTAGTGGATGCGACTATGGGAAATGGCCATGACACCCTTTTTCTAGCCAAATTAGCCAGGAAAGTCTATGCCTTTGATATTCAGGAACAAGCTTTGGAAAAGACGCAAGAGCGTTTGGACCAGGCTAGCCTGACAAATGCCCAGTTAATCTTGCAAGGTCATGAGACACTGGACCAGTTTGTGACAGAAGCCAAGGCAGGAATTTTTAATCTGGGCTATTTGCCGTCTGCTGATAAGTCTGTCATCACTCGACCTCAGACAACGATTGAAGCATTAGAAAAGCTGTGTCATTTGCTTGTCAAAGGGGGACGGATTGCTATCATGATCTACTACGGTCATAATGGAGGAGATCTCGAGAGGGATGCTGTCTTGGATTTTGTTAGCCAGTTGAACCAACAAGAGTACACAGCTGCCATTTACCGAACTTTAAACCAAGTCAACAACCCACCATTTTTAGTAATGATTGAAAAATTAGAGAGATATAGACATGGATAAACAATACCTACGTGAAAAGCTGGATGCCATGCGCCAGAATTTTGTTGAATCAACCCACCACGAACGAGCAGTGGGTGTGCTTGACCAAGCGCATATGAGCAAAAAAATGCTTAAAATCAAGAAAAAATTAGTTGCTCTTGAAATGGAACGGTGTCAGAGAAAAATTGAGCATAAAGATTGTTCCAAGATTGACCAAAAAATCAAAGAGCAGAAGGAGATATTTGAATCCTGTTGTAAAAAAGATTAAGGAGGACGTGCGTGGAATTACTGATTTACCTCATCCTATTTTTACTAGTCTTGATTGTCTCGAGTACAACCAATAAGCTCCTGCCCTTTTTACCTCTCCCTTTGGTGCAAATTCTTTTGGGAATTGTGATTGGTCTCTTTTTACCCAATACCGACTTTCACCTCAATACAGAGTTGTTTTTGGCACTGGTTATTGGGCCCTTGCTTTTTCGAGAGTCGGAAGAAGCGGATATTACGGCTATTTTAAAACACTGGCGAATCATTGTTTATCTCATATTTCCAGTGATCTTTATCTCAACCCTGAGTTTGGGTGGCTTGGCCCATCTTCTTTGGCTGGGTCTTCCCTTGGCAGCTTGCTTGGCTGTTGGGGCAGCTCTTGGGCCTACGGATTTGGTGGCCTTTGCCTCTCTTTCGGAGCGGTTTAGCTTTCCTAAGCGCGTGTCTAATATCCTTAAGGGTGAAGGACTCTTGAATGATGCTTCTGGCTTGGTTGCCTTTCAGGTAGCTTTGACAGCTTGGACAACTGGAGCCTTTTCCCTTGGGCAAGCGAGTAGTTCGCTCATCTTTTCAATCCTAGGCGGTTTTCTAATTGGATTTTTAACAGCCATGACCAACCGGTTCCTCCATAGCTTCTTGCTAAGTGTGAGAGCAACGGATATTGCTAGTGAGCTTTTATTAGAATTGAGTTTGCCTCTGGTGACCTTCTTTCTAGCAGAAGAAGTACACGTTTCAGGGATTATTGCTGTTGTAGTTGCTGGGATTTTAAAGGCAAGCCGTTTTAAGAAAATTACGCTCCTCGAAGCCCAAGTGGATACGGTGACCGAGACGGTCTGGCATACAGTGAACTTTATGCTGAACGGTTCTGTCTTTGTGATTTTAGGGATGGAGTTGGAAATGATAGCAGAGCCTATCTTGACCAATCCAATCTATAATCCCTTACTTTTATTGGGATCTCTTATAGCCCTTACCTTTGTCCTCTTTGCTATTCGTTTTGTCATGATCTATGGCTACTATGCCTATAGAACCAGACGTCTCAAGAAAAAGCTAAATAAGTATATGAAGGACATGCTTCTTTTGACCTTCTCAGGTGTCAAGGGAACGGTGTCGATTGCTACGATCCTTCTGATACCAAGTAATCTAGAACAGGAGTATCCTCTCTTACTTTTCCTTGTCGCAGGTGTGACGCTTGTAAGCTTTTTAACAGGCCTCGTGGTCTTGCCTCATCTTTCTGATGAAGAGGAAGAAAGCAAGGATTATCTCATGCATATCGGCATTTTGAATGAAGTAACGCTAGAGTTGGAAAAAGAGTTGGAAGGCACCAGAAATAAGCTCCCTCTCTATGCAGCCATTGACAATTACCATGGACGAATAGAGAATCTTATCTTGAGTCAAGAAAATAAGGGGGCTCAAGAAGACTGGGAGGCCTTAAAACTTCTCATCCTCAGTATTGAAAGTGATGGTTTAGAACAGGCTTACGAAGAGGACAAGATGAGTGAGCGTGCCTATCGAGTTTACCAACGTTATTTGAAAAACATGGAACAAAGTATCAATCGCAAGTTTGCTTCACGATTGACCTATTACTTCCTTGTTTCCTTGCGGATTCTACGTTTTCTCCTTCACGAAGTCTTTACCTTTGGCAAGACCTTCCGCAGTTGGAAAAATGAAGAATCACAGAAACTCAGAGCCCTTGACTATGATCAAATTGCAGAGCTCTATCTAGAAAATACAGAGATGATTATCGAAAGTTTGGAGAACCTAAAAGGGGTTTATAAGAGTTCTTTGATCAGCTTCATGCAGGATTCTCGTCTCCGAGAAACAGCTATCATCACTAGTGGTGCCTTTGTCGAACGGGTTATCAATCGTGTCAAACCCAACAATATTGATGAAATGCTGAGAGGCTATTATCTGGAGCGCAAGTTGATATTCGAATATGAAGAAAAACGATTGATTACGACCAAGTATGCCAAGAAGTTACGACAAAATGTCAATAACTTAGAGAACTATTCCTTGAAGGAAGCTGCCAATACCTTACCTTATGATATGATGGAATTGGTAAGAAGAAATTAATCAAGATTATAAGTGAAGGAGTGTGACATGAAGAAGTGGTGGAATGAGCTGACAGACAAGCCTTTATTAAAAGCTTTTTTACATTATTATCAAGCATCAGATAGTGAGTTGACCAGTGTCGCAGTAGCCTACTATTGGTTGATTTCGATTTTTCCCCTGCTTTTGGTGGTGGTCAATATCCTCCCTTATTTCCAAATTCCAGTTTCTAATTTTTTGAAGGTTGTCAATGAATTCTTGCCCGATACCATGTATGATGTGGTTGCAAAGATTATTACAGAAGTACTGACCCAACCGTCAACGGGTTTATTGAGTTTTGCGGTTTTATCAGCCCTTTGGACCTTTTCAAAATCTATGAATTTTCTACAGAAAGCTTTTAATAAAGCTTACGGAGTAGCAAAAAATCGTGGGATGATTTCTCATCAACTCATGAGTTTGTTTGTCAGTTTTGGTCTGCAGATTCTCTTTGCCTTAGCTCTTTTTCTCAGTGTCTTTGGGCGAATGCTTCTCAACCTTATCAAGAGCTACTGGAAATCGGATAGTCCTCTCTTTGATTATCTGCAAGACCTGACAGGCCCCTTGGTCTATGCTTTGATTTTTGCAATCTTGGTCATGCTTTATTATTTCCTGCCTAATGTTAAGGAACGACGAATTCGACATGTATTGCCAGGTAGTGCCTTTGTCTTATTGACTCTGGCCTTACTGCTCAATATCTTTTCAGTCTATATTAACAATTATGTCAATCACCTAGTGGACGTGCGTTTTTTCAGTTCCGTCGTCGTGGTGGTCATGATGTTCTGGTTTATTCTCATCGCTAAGATTTTAATTGTCGGTGCGGTTATCAATGCCAGTGTTCAGAGTTTGAAAGATAAGAGCTTGAAAATAAATTAACTCATTTTTTATCCATTACAAAACGCATACTATCAGGCTTTATAAAACCTTGATAATATGCGCTTTTTGATTGTGAAAATTAGTAGATAAACATGGCATCGCCAAAACTAAAGAAGCGGTAGTGTTCTTGGATGGCATGGTGGTAAGCGTCTAAGACTAATTCACGGCCTGCAAAGGCAGAAACCAACATGACCAGAGTTGATTTTGGCAGGTGGAAGTTGGTTGAAAAGGCATCTACAACCTTCCATTCATAGCCGGGTTTGATAAAGATATTGGTCCAGCCAGAATCTGCTTGGATTTGCCCATCAAACTTGGAACCAATAGTCTCCAAGGTGCGGATAGAAGTGGTTCCGACAGCGATGACACGGCCTCCATTTTCCTTGACAGAGCGAAGGGTGGCAGCAGCTTCCTCAGAAAGCTGGTAGAATTCTGAGTGCATTTCATGTTCGTCCAGATTGTCAACTGAAACGGGTCTAAAGGTACCGAGTCCGACATGGAGAGTCAGATAGACTAGATGAACACCCTTAGCTTGGATTTCTGCCAGCAGTTCTTTGGTGAAGTGCAGTCCAGCAGTCGGTGCTGCAGCAGAGCCACTTTCCTTGGCGTAGACGGTTTGATAACGTTCACGGTCATCCAGTTTTTCGTGGATATAAGGTGGCAGAGGCATTTCACCCAGGCTTTCCAAGACTTCTAGGAAAATTCCTTGGTATTCAAAGCGAACAATACGGCCCCCGTGGGTCAATTCTTCCGTCACGACAGCGCTGAGACGACCATCACCAAAGTTAACACGAGTGCCAACCTTGAGGCGTTTAGCAGGTTTAGCCAGAACTTCCCACTCATCTCCAGCAGTATTTTTTAGCAGGAGAAGTTCCACATGGCCTCCTGTCTCCTCTTTTTGACCATAGAGGCGAGCAGGGAGAACGCGGGTGTCGTTCATGACAAGGGCATCACCAGGTTCCAGCATGTCAATAATAGAGTGGAAGTGTTTATCCTGCATTTCTCCCGTCTCACGGTTGACGATGAGGAGTTTAGAGGCATCTCGTTTTTCAAGGGGTGTTTGGGCAATCAATTCCTCAGGTAAGTGGAAATCAAAATCAGCTGTATTCATATATCTGTTCATTCTTTCTAAGTTCTAATCTTATCCATTATAACATGTTTCAAGTGTGGACGCTCTTTTTTTAGAAATTAAATCGTTTTCACTTGACAAAAATTGGTCTATACCATATAATAAATATAGATAGAAATGGAGGATGAAAAGATGAAAGTTATTAAAGTTGAAAACCAAGTTGAAGGTGGAAAAGTTGCTTTTGAGATTTTGAAGGAAAAATTGGCTAATGGTGCTCAAACATTGGGACTTGCGACAGGAAGCAGCCCGCTTGAATTTTACAAAGAAATCGTTGAAAGTGACCTTGATTTTTCAAATCTAACTAGTGTCAACCTTGATGAGTATGTAGGCCTTAATGGCGACAATCCTCAGTCTTATCGTCACTTCATGCAAGAAAACTTGTTCAACCAAAAACCATTTAAAGAAAGTTTCTTGCCTCGTGGGGTTAAGGATCATGCTGAAGCTGAAGTTGAACGCTACAACCAAATTTTGGCTGATCATCCAGTTGACCTCCAAATCTTGGGAATCGGTCGCAATGGACATATCGGATTTAATGAACCTGGTACTCCATTTGACAGTCAAACTCACCTTGTAGAACTTGACAAGTCTACTATCGAAGCAAACGCACGTTTCTTTGACAAGATTGAAGACGTTCCAACCCAAGCCATTTCAATGGGGATTAAAAACATCTTGGATGCCAAGTCAATTATTCTCTTTGCTTACGGTGAGTCGAAAGCAGAAGCCATTGCCGGAACCGTGTCTGGTCCAGTGACTGAGAACTTACCAGCAAGTAGCCTGCAAAATCACCCTGATGTGACTATTATTGCAGATGCTGAAGCGCTTAGCTTACTTGAAAAATAAAAAACGAAACCCTGCAGTTTCTTCTACCTGAGTGCTTTAAACTCTTGTATAAATGGCAGAAAAAATCAAAATTAAACCGCATTTTTTCTTGACAATTATTCCTTTTACGTGTAAAATAGAATAGATCTTGAACTTGAAGGGAGTGAAAAAAATGTCTAAAACAGTAGTACGTAAGAATGAATCTCTTGACGACGCACTTCGTCGTTTCAAACGTGCGGTTACTAAAGCTGGTACTCTTCAAGAAACACGCAAACGTGAATTCTATGAAAAACCTTCTGTAAAACGTAAACGTAAATCAGAAGCAGCTCGTAAACGTAAAAAATTCTAATTAGAAATGAAAGGCTGGAGAAATCTAGTCTTTTTTCTTTTAATACTCTTCGAAAATCTCTTCAAACCACGTCAACGTCGCCTTGGATTATATATGTGACTGACTTCGTCAGTCTTATCTACAACCTCAAAGCAGTGCTTCGAGCTGACTTCGTCAGTCTTATCTACAACCTCAAAGCAGTGCTTTGAGCAGCTTGCGGCTAGTTTCCTAGTTTGCTCTTTGATTTTCATTGAGTATAAATAAATACTCCAAAGCCTGCAAAAATCTGAAATATCCTCCTACAATTTGATATAATAGAGAGAAGAACTCATTTGAAGGAGGAAATGATGTCGGTTTTAGTAAAAGAAGTGATTGAAAAGCTTAGACTAGACATTGTCTATGGCGAACCAGAATTGCTTGAAAAGGAAATCAATACAGCGGACATTACGCGACCTGGTCTTGAAATGACAGGCTACTTTGACTACTATACGCCAGAGCGGATCCAGCTCTTGGGGATGAAGGAGTGGTCTTATCTGATCAGCATGCCTTCCAACAGCCGTTATGAAGTTTTGAAAAAAATGTTTCTACCTGAGACACCTGCGGTCATTGTTGCCCGTGGTTTGGTGGTTCCAGAGGAGATGTTAAAGGCAGCCAGAGAATGTAAGATTGCCATTTTAACCAGCCGTACGGCTACTAGTCGTTTGTCTGGAGAGTTATCTAGCTATCTGGATTCTCGTTTGGCAGAACGGACCAGTGTGCATGGAGTCTTGATGGATATCTATGGAATGGGCGTCTTGATTCAGGGAGATAGTGGAATTGGTAAGAGTGAGACAGGTCTGGAACTTGTCAAACGTGGTCACCGTTTGGTAGCCGATGACCGTGTTGATATCTTTGCCAAGGATGAGATTACTCTCTGGGGTGAACCAGCTGAAATTTTGAAACACTTGATTGAAATTCGTGGGGTTGGGATTATCGATGTTATGAGTCTCTACGGTGCGAGTGCGGTCAAGGATTCTTCACAGGTTCAGCTTGCTGTCTATTTGGAAAATTACGATACGCATAAAACTTTTGATCGTCTTGGCAACAATCCAGAGGAACTTGAAATTTCTGGTGTAGCCATTCCTCGTATCCGCATTCCAGTTAAAACAGGTCGTAATATTTCTGTCGTGATTGAGGCAGCTGCCATGAATTATCGTGCCAAGGAAATGGGCTTTGATGCGACCCGTTTGTTCGAAGAACGGCTGACAAGTCTCATCGCTCGAAATGAGGTGCCAAATGCTTGATCCAATTGCTATTCAACTAGGCCCCCTAGCCATTCGTTGGTATGCCTTGTGTATTGTGACAGGCTTGATCCTTGCGGTTTATTTGACCATGAAAGAAGCGCCTAGAAAGAAGATCATACCAGATGATATTTTAGATTTTATCTTGGTAGCCTTTCCTCTGGCTATTTTAGGGGCCCGTCTCTACTATGTCATTTTCCGTTTGGATTACTATAGTCAGAATGTAGGAGAGATTTTTGCCATTTGGAATGGTGGTTTGGCCATCTACGGTGGTTTGATAACTGGTGCCCTTGTACTCTATATCTTTGCTGATCGCAAACTTATCAACACTTGGGATTTCCTAGATATCGCGGCACCTAGCGTCATGATTGCCCAAAGTTTGGGGCGTTGGGGTAATTTCTTTAACCAAGAAGCCTATGGTGCAGCAGTGGATAATCTGGATTATCTACCTGGCTTTATTCGTGACCAGATGTATATTGATGGGAGCTACCGTCAACCGACCTTTCTTTATGAGTCCCTATGGAATCTACTTGGATTTGCCTTGATTCTGATATTCAGACGAAAATGTAAGAGTCTCAGACGAGGTCATATCACTGCTTTCTACTTGATTTGGTATGGTTTCGGTCGTATGGTCATCGAAGGTATGCGGACAGATAGCCTCATGTTCTTTGGACTTCGAGTGTCTCAATGGCTATCAGTTGTCCTTATTGGTCTCGGTATTTTTATCATTCTATATCAAAATCGAAAGAAGGCCCCTTACTATATTACAGAGGAGGAAAACTAAATGTTAGAAGTTGCATATATTCTTGTCGCCCTAGCTTTGATTGTATTTTTAGTGTATCTAATCATTACTGTACAAAAGCTTGGACGTGTTATCGATGAAACAGAGAAGACGATTAAAACCTTGACCTCAGATGTGGATGTGACCTTGCATCATACCAATGAATTGCTGGCTAAGGTCAATGTCTTGGCAGATGATATCAATGTCAAGGTAGCAACGATTGATCCACTCTTTAGTGCTGTTGCAGATTTATCTCTATCTGTTTCAGACCTCAATGATCATGCGCGTGTCTTGAGCAAGAAAGCTTCCTCAGCTGGTTCAAAAACACTCAAGACTGGTGCAAGTTTGTCAGCTCTTCGTCTTGCAAGTAAATTTTTCAAAAAATAAAAAAGGAGAATCCTTATGGGTAAACTATCCTCAATCCTTTTAGGAACCGTTTCAGGTGCAGCTCTTGCCTTGTTTTTAACAAGCGACAAGGGCAAACAGGTTTGCAGTCAGGCTCAAGATTTTCTGGATGATTTGAGAGAAGATCCAGAGTATGCCAAGGAGCAGGTCTGTGAAAAACTGACAGAAGTTAAGGAGCAGGCTACAGATTTTGTTCTTAAAACAAAAGAGCAGATTGAATCTGGGGAAATTACTGTGGACAGTGTACTTGCTCAAGCCAAATCATGTGCCCGTCAAGCGACAGAAGCATCAAAAGATCGATTCAATAATCTAAAAGAACAATGGCAAGAAAAGGCCGAAACTTTTGATGAATCAGAAGAGATTGTGATTGATATCAAAGAAGAAAAAATCTAGATTTGACGAGACTGGGTAAAAACTCAATTCTAGGAAAAAATGAAGTAAATCTTCTCACAATAAAACACATAGTATCAAGTTTTTTCAATACTTGATACTATGTGCTTTTTGATTTTAAAGGCTTTTTAATAAACTTTTTTTTAATACATGAGTGTTATGAATTTTTATGGTATAATGGCAGTGTTGGAAGTGAAATATTTATACTCTTCGAAAATCTCTTCAAACCGCGTCAACGTCGCCTTGCCGTACTCAAGTACAGCCTGCGGCTAGTTTCCTAGTTTGCTCTTTGATTTTCATTGAGTATTACATTTTTTTATATTTTACTGATATTTTAGTAATATTAAGCAATCCATTTTCTATGATTAGAAATCAATGCGATAGTTTAGGACAAAGTAGAGGAAAAGCTCTAAAATTTTAGTCAAGAAACGATCTAGTATTCTGTCAAGGGAAAATATTAGAACCCTCTATTTTGTAAAAAATAGTTAGAAAGAAAGTTAGTAAAATGAAAGACATTTTTAATAAACGTCAACGTTTTTCGATTAGAAAGTTTTCTGTTGGAGTGGCTTCTGTATTAATAGGAATTGCCTTGTTTACACCAGCCCAGGGAGTACTTGCTTCTACGGAAAATAATTTGGCAACAGAGATAGGGGCTAATTCTGAAAAGGAGAATGCGACTTCTACTGTGGAGAAAAAAGAAGAGAATCAAAATTCACCAGAGAATCAAGGTGCTATCTCCAGTCCAGCTCCAAAAGATACTCCAATAGGATCTACAAGGACTACAGAACCCGGCACATCTGGGGATAAGGGAAATAATAGCTTGACCACAAGGGATTTCGTGGCGGGTGAAGACAGATCAAGCACTACTCCAGCGGTGAGAGCAGCATCAAATCCTTCCGAGGTTAAAAAGTATGAATTAACTGATGAGTATGCTAAGCAAATAAAAGCAGGAGTAATCGGTTCAGAAGGTAATAAGCTTGATAGTTTATTGTTAAACGGCCCTCAATTAAGTCCAGAATCTTATACAGATAATGACTACTTGAAGGATAAAGAAGAACTTTATATTTATGAAAAAGACGGGAAAAAGTATGTAGGCTATAATAGTCATCCCTTATTAGAAGATACTGATGGTGATGGTATTATTGACAGTAAAGAAAAGCCAGATGAAAAATTAAAATGGAATGTAAGTGAACGCGATATGATTATGTTCATGGAATTGTCCTACCGTGATGATAATTATATCGATAGAGTGTTGGATCATAAGAAGCCTTTAACAGAATCAGAGTTATATAAAAAGAATGGTGACAGTAAGCCACGTTATGAATATATGATGATGAATAAGGAGTTGGGACCTTATTGGGAAAGGAAGAAAAGTTATCATACATCCAGTGGACTAGATGCTGTCTTGTATGAAACTAAGAGTGATTTCTTATATTTACCAAATGGAACTGCACAAGTATTAGCCTTTCGTGGAACAAGTGATGCGAAAGATATAGGAGCTGATATAAGACTTGGATTAGGAAGCAATCCTCAACAAGGGATCGATGCAGAAAATATCATGCGTGAACTGGCCAAAGATAAGAGTATTACCAATCTTTATTTGACAGGCCATTCTTTAGGAGGATATTTAGTACAACGGGCAATGGTTGAAGCCTATCAGTTGGCATATTCTGACAGTAGAGTCATGTCTCCTAAAGAACAGCGGGCTTATAGAAACTTTTATAATAATGTATTAAAAAAAGGAACAACATTTAATGCCCCAAAAGTAGTGACAAGTTTGGTTTCTGGTCGTGACTTTTGGCAGAAAGGTTTAGATAGCAAAAAAATAGCTAAGTCGGGGAAATTGACTCATTATATTGTTGATAATGATTCGACGATAAGAAAAGGCGTCAGTAATGATAGTGATGTTGTTATAAATGTTGGACGAACCAGTGGAGGTCATAGTTCACGTTCTTATTTTGAAGCCGATCTGATTAATAGACGATCAGAGTTTATATCTGGGAAACGAATTTCCTTAGATGGGACAGGTTATCAAGATAAAAAAATTACAACAGTTAAATCTGTAGAAAAAGTTGGAGAAACTGCTGTATACAGTAAACGCGGAGACGACATCATTAAGTCAACAACTGTTAGTATGAAAAATCCTGATACAGGACAGATTACTAAAAATACACTTGATGAAGTGTTCAAGAAAAATGGAGCTAAATCTAAGGTTGTGGTTACGCCAATACAGCCAAGTGTTCGTTATGAAAAAGACGCGACAAAAGCTAAAGGTGAAGCAAAAATAACAATAGCTGGTACTCCGGGCACTAGAACAGTGACTACCACTTATACTGTGAATCCGACAGATGGTAACCTCATTCCACATGAAGGAAAACCAGTTATCAAACCTTCAATTCCTACAGTGGTTAAAGTGCCAGCTAAAGATGAGGTTGAATACCTCAAAGAAGGCGATGATGTTGTTAAGAAGACTACAACTTACGCGGTCAATGCAAGTACCGGTGCCCTTACTCCAACAGAGAAAAAGGAAATCTTCAAACAAAATGGAGCTAAATCTAAGGTTGTGGTTACGTCAATAGAGCCAAGTGTTCGTTATGAAAAAGACGCGACAAAAGCTAAAGGTGAAGCAAAAATCACAGTAGCTGGTACTCCAGGAACTAGAACAGTAACCACAACCTATACAGTTAAACCTACAGATGGCAGCCTCATTCCACATGAAGGAAAACCATTTATCAAACCTTCAACTCCTACAGTGGTTAAAGTGCCAGCTAAAGATGAGGTTGAATACCTCAAAGAAGGCGATGATGTTGTTAAGAAGACTACAACTTACGCGGTCAATGCAAGTACCGGTGCCTTAACTCCAACAGAGACAACAGAAATCTTCAATAGAAATGGAGCCAAGGCTAAGGTTGTGGTTACGCCAATACATCCAAGTGTTCGTTATGAAAAAGACGCGACAAAAGCTAAAGGTGAAGCAAAAATCACAGTAGCTGGTACTCCAGGTACCAGAACAGTAACCACAACCTACACAGTTAATTCGACAGATGGTAACCTCATTCCACATGAAGAAAAGCCAGTTATCAAACCTTCAACTCCTACAGTGGTTAAAGTGCCAGCTAAAGATGAGGTTGAATACCTCAAAGAAGGCGATGATGTTGTTAAGAAGACAACAACTTACGCGGTCAATGTAAGTACCGGTGCCTTAACTCCAACAGAAAAAAATGAAGTGTTCAAGAAAGATGGTGCTAAATCTAAGGTTGTTGTTACGCCAATAGAGCCAAGTATTCGTTATGAAAAAGACGCGACAAAAGCTAAAGGTGAAGCAAAAATAACAGTAGCTGGTACTCCAGGTACTAGAACAGTAACTACCACTTATACTGTGAATTCGACAGATGGTAACCTCATTCCACATGAAGAACCGGCAGTAGTAGTCCCATCAAAACCGACAGTGGTCAAAGTCCCAGCTAAAGATGAGGTTGAATACCTTAAAGAAGGCGATGATGTTGTTAAGAAGACTACCAGCTACGAGGTCAATGCAAGTACCGGTGCCCTTACTCCAACAGTAAGGAGAGACATTGCCAGTCCAAATGGCGTCAAATCCAAAGTCGTAACCAAAATAATTCCGGTAACAACACGGTATGAAGCAGATAAAACCAAAGATGTAGGAACTAATACGGTTACTAATAATGGATCTGAAGGTAAGGTAGTAACAACAACATCAACACTTGTTAATGAAAATAATGGTACGGTAACGGATGGAACACCGATCGTTAGTAGAACAGAAATGGTACCAAAAGTCGTTAAAGTTGGTGCCAAAGACAAAGTAGTAGAAACCCCGATTGAACCAGAAGTTGAGTATGTTAAAGATGTTGAAAAAGACTTCGGTACACCAGCTCAGCATACTGAGGGTGAAAAAGGTAAAACAGTTACTACAACCACTTACGATGTAGATCCAAACGACGGTCATATCACAGAACACGTTGGTAATCCAGTCGTCACCCCAGCAGGCAAAACAATTGTTAAAGTTGGTGCGAAAACTAAGGTTGAACAATCTAAAGATTCTGAAGGTCGTGATGTGATTGATACCACTACCTATGAAGTTGATCCAAAAACAGGTAAGGTAACTCCAACAACTGTTCGAACTTATGGGAAAACGAAAGAACCAACAGTTGAGAAGAGAGTAGTACCATCACCTGTTGTCTATGAAAAAGATGATAGTCGTGACAAAGATTCAGAACCAGTTCGAAAAGAAGGAACTCCTGGAGAAGAAACGATCACCACAACGTACACAGTAGATCCTAATACAGGAGCTATTACTCCAACAGTAGGTAAGCCAGTTCGTACGAAAGAACCAACCGAAACAGTTGTCAAAGTCGCAGCGAAGGATAAAGTAGAAACAACCGAAATTCCATCACCTAAGAAGTATGTGAAAGATGATACACGCGACAAAGATCAACCGAATGTGGAAGAAGCAGGACAAGCAGGTTCAAGCACTACCACAACAACATATAGTGTTGATTCTACTACAGGCGCTATTACAGAAAGAGTAGGAAAACCAGTAGTAGTAAATCCAACAGCAACTATTGTCAAAGTTGCAGCGAAGGACAAAGTAGTAGAAATCCCGATTGAACCAGAAGTTGAGTACGTCAGAGATGGTGAACGAGAAGTTGACACACCTAATGAACGCGTTGAAGGAGCTAAAGGTAAAACAGTTACTACAACCACTTACGATGTAGATCCAAAGGACGGTCATATCACAGAACACGTTGGCAACCCAGTAGTCAGCCCAGCAGGTAAGACAATCGTTAAAGTTGGTGCGAAAACTAAGGTTGAACAATCTAAAGATTCTGAAGGTCTCGATGTAATTGATACCACTACCTATGAAGTTGATCCAAAAACAGGTAAGGTAACTCCAACAACTGTTCGAACTTATGGGAAAACGAAAGAACCAACAGTTGAGAAGAGAGTAGTACCATCCCCTGTTGTCTATGAAAAAGATGATACGAAAGAAAAAGGTACAGCCCCAACTACTGTTAAAGGTGAAGATGGTGAAGACACTATCACAACAACTTACACTGTGGATCCTAATACTGGAAAGATTACAGCAAGTGAAGGTCAACCAGTTCGTACGAAAGAACCAACGAATACTATTGTTAAAGTTGCAGCGAAGGATAAAGTAGAAACAACAGCAATCCCATCACCTAAGAAATATGTGAAAGATGATACACGCGACAAAGACCAACCGAATGTGGAAGAAGCAGGACAAGCAGGTTCAAGCACTACCACAACAACATATAGTGTTGATTCTACTACAGGTGCTATTACAGAAAGAGTAGGAGAACCAGTAGTAGTAAATCCAACAGAAACTATTGTCAAAGTCGCAGCGAAGGATAAAGTAGTAGAAACCCCGATTGAACCAGAAGTGGAATACGTTAAAGATGTTGAAAAAGACTTCGGTACACCAGTTCAGCGTACTGAGGGTGAAAAAGGTAAAACAGTTACTACAACCACTTACGATGTAGATCCAAAGGACGGTCATATCACAGAACACGTTGGCAATCCAGTAGTTACCCCGGCTGGTAAGACAATCGTTAAAGTTGGTGCGAAAACTAAGGTTGAACAATCTAAAGATTCTGAAGGTCTCGATGTAATTGATACCACTACCTATGAAGTTGATCCAAAAACAGGTAAGGTAACTCCAACAACAGTTCGAACTTATGGAACAAGGAAAGAACCAAAAGTAGAGTTAGAACAAGATCCTAAGATAGGTGACGTTACAGTAACACCGAAGAAACCAGATGGCTCAACATACCCACCAGGAACTACGGTAGAAATCCCAGGTAAAGGTGACAAGCCAATCAAAGTCACAATCGGTGAAGACGGTAAAGGTAAAGTACCAAACAGTGAATTACCAGAAGGTAAAGTTCCAGGTACAGGTAAGATTACTGAACCAGGTAAACCAGCTGTGGAAGTTCCAGTAGAAAATCCAGCTAAGGTAACAATTTTTGAAAATGGTGTATTACCGGCTTCAATTGAATTGCCAGAGCTAATGATTGAGGTTCGCTGGATTGATGAAGATGGAAATGTATTAAAATCATCCGTTAAGACAGGCAAGGAAAAGGATGCTGAATATAGATCAATTCCAGGATATGAATTTGTACGAACTGTGATAGCTGAAAATGAACCAGTTATTACCCACATTTTCAGAAAAGTAAGTGGAAGGACAAATTCAAATCCAGCAACTCCACCTAAGGTAACAATTTTTGAAAACGGTGTATTACCGGATTCAATTGAATTGCCAGAGCTAATGATTGAGGTTAGATGGATTGATGAAGATGGAAATGTATTGAAACCATCCGTTAAGACAGGCAATGAAAAGGATGCTGAACATGGGTCAATTCCCGGATATGAATTTGTACGAACTGTGATAGCTGAAACTGAACCAGTAATTATCCATATTTTCAGAAAAGTAAGTGGAACTACAAATACAATTCCAGTAACACCTGATACTAATGGAAATTCTGGTCACGATACACCTGAGCTAACAACTCCAACTCCAATTCCAGTTGTGCCAGTAATGCCTGATGCTAATGGAAATTCTGGTCAAGATACAGCTGCACTAACAACTTCAATTCCAGATTCAGTTACTCCGAATTCAAATCATGAAGATACTACAGATACTATTGATAATGGAGTTAAATTAAAAGATTCTCAAAATGTATTACCAAATACAGGAACTGAATCAAATGAGACTCTTGCATCTCTAGGACTTCTTGGCATGTTAAGTGGTATAGGGTTTGTATTTGGAAAGAAAAAAGAAGACTAGAGTAAAAATGTAGTCAAAATATGAACTGTTCATTGTTAAGTGGACAATGAATGGCAAAAGATTAAAAAACGGCCTTGTTCCTCATTTCAAGAGGTGCAAGGCTGTTCTTGTATTCTCGAAAAAGTAGGTATCAATAATCGTACTAAGAGATAGTGGATTGAAATAAAATGTACGCAAATCGATTGGTCAATTTCTAAAAATGAATTAGGAGTCGTGTTGGATTATTCCAACTTCAATCCGCTATACTCATTTGAAATCAAAGTCCCCTATTTGGTGATAGTCTATTCAAGAAATATCGTTGTATAAGGATATACTTTGAAATGATAAGCATAGGGAATCAATGATTGGATTTTTAATTAAAACTATCATCTATTTGTTTCTAAGACGTAAGTTTATAAATTTGATTTAAAATAATATAAATTTATATTCATGGTAGTTATTTGAAGAATATCTTAAAATTAAGGGTCGGATATCTATTGTTATGGATATTTATTTTTAATTATTATAAACAACTTGATTGCGCTTTCTTGAAAATTACTGAAAATTCGTGAAATTAGCCATATTTACACTATTTTGTTTGATTGAATATGTTAAAAGTGTTATAATCTAGCTGTAATAGCTGTAATAGCTGTAATAGCTGTAATAGCTGTAATAGCTGTAATAGCTGTAATAGCTGTAATAGCTGTAATAGCTGTAATAGCTGTAATAGCTGTAATAGCTGTGATGTCAAATATCCATCATAGTAGTTTTTATTGTTTTATTCCTAGTGGGAATATTGCTTTTAAATTTGATTTTGTGTTTTAACATCAGGAGGGACAATGGAAAATAAATCAAATTCACTCAATAGAATAAAGCGTCATCAACGTGAAAAGGTGTTGCGCTTTTCTATTCGTAAATATAGTTTCGGTGCCGCTTCAGTTGCTGTTGCAGCACTGATGTTTTTAGGTGCGCGCGTTGTTAGCGCAGATACCGTAAGCGGAAGCAATTCACAATCTACGGCGGGTGTAGTACAACCTAACGATAAGGGCAACTCGCCTGTGGGTATTAAGGAACCTACTGAAAATAAATCAGAAGTAGTCAATAGTTCTTTAGAAAATAAAGAAACTGCACTTGTTGAAAATAGTAGTAATACGGTTGATAAAAGTCAGTTAAGAACAGTAGTTGAAGAATTAAATTCTCTTCTTTCAACTAAATTAAATCTTGACGACTCAGTGCTTTCTTCTGTAAAAGAAAGAGTTCAGATAGCTCAGGCATTACTAGATAAAGCTGATGCAGTTCAAAAAGATATTAATGAACTAAAAGAACTTTTGTCTACTGATTTAGCTACTTTATCTAATGCGGTAAAAGAATCAAGTGAGGTTCGAGAAAGTAATACTGGAACTGAGGCTGAAAAACCAGCGAGCCAACCTTCTTCTGAAGTAAGAGCAAGCGAAGAGAATCAAACTGTATCAGCTAAAAAAGATTCTTTGAAAGTATCTGTTGATCAATTGAAAGTAGCAATTTCAGAAGTTCCTGAACATGATACTACGAAAGAAGTTCTTAAAAAAGCCAATGAACTATTAGGAGTGGCTCAAGGGGCCCTTGAAAATACAACAGTTTCTCTGAACGAAGTTGAAGAAATGACAAAACGTGTGAAGAGAATGTTTATTTCTGTTAAAAATGCTACAACACGTTTGACTTCAGGTTCTCATGATCCGCGTAATGGGAAAAGCATGGATCAAGGTACAGGTTTTAGAGCAAATGGTGAACTCGTGGAAGGTGCGTTAAGTAACGTAAAAGAGTATATATCACAGGATAAATATAATGGTGGTGGAACAACTACTGGTCAACGTGTCCGAACAATTGAGAAAACATTCATGACGGCAAAATATAGTACGGAGGGTAATAAGAAATATATTACTTATGAAGTTTACTTCCAAAATGATGGTCGAGCTTTGGATGGGAATACTGGAAATGCATTTTGGTTCTACCCACCTCGTGATCTTTTATATAATGTTGGTGGCAATTATCCAATAGGAGTTGTTTCTGAAGCTTATTATGAACTTTATGAAAAAAAGGCAGGAAGAACAGGGATACTTTCTCAGAATCCGGATGATTTTACTCAAGTGAAAGGAAGATATACGGTCTCTCTAGGCGCAGGGAAAACTCAGGATGACAGTTCACGAAGCTTATGGGGCGCCGCAGGTGGTCTTTTTCAGTTTGATGGTGGTCCTGCTGGAAGAAATTCTAGTCAGATACAATCAATGTTAAAAAATTTAAAAAATAATAAAGAATTAAATAGTATCATTAGATTAGGTAATAATCCAAATGGGAATCTTCCTAATGCCTCTTATTCTCATATATTAAACGTATCACCTAAACAAAATTATGCTTATAAATATCACGTTAAGATGCGTTTGAAAGATGATGTTACGGCTGACCAAGCCAAAACAGCGGGGACAATAGCTGTAACCACTAAAGCGGGATCTGCTATCGAGGCCTCTCAGGCATATGTATATGCTGCTACTGGAACAAGGTTGGTAAGTAAGCCAGCAACTCCAAGGATTCCAACAAACTTGACGGGTAAAGCTGGCACTAGAACTCAAATAGAGGTAGATGCAGAAGCAGGCGTATCAGTTGTTGTATATGACCATGGAGGTAAAGAGCTAGGTCGAGGTGAAGCGAACGCAAGTGGTAAAGCGTTTATCACTCCAAGCAAAGACATTCCGAGTGGGAATGTGACAGCCAAGGCTAGAGATAAAGCAGGAAATGTTTCTGACCCAAGTAATCCTCAAGTTGCAACTGCTCCAGTACCAAACCCAATTACAGTTAGTCCATTTACACATGGAGATACCAGTGTTACCTTAAGACCGAATGGTAAGACAGATATTGTTTATGCATCTATTCAAGGTAAAGCGATTAAGTTTGAAAAACAAGCTAATAATCAGTATAAACAAATAACTAATGACGCTAAAATAACCTTCACACCAAAAGGAGATGGCAGTATCACTATCACCTTGCCCGCAGGTAAGCAGTTTAAGGCCGGTGATCGGGTAGTGACACGTGCTGAGAATAGCGATATAACGTCGAATACAGGCACCCGTGCTTCCGGAGAAGTAGAAGGCTACGGTCAATTAAAACGAAGTGACAAAGTTCCTGTGAAAGATCCAAGCAATTTATCTCCGACTGATAAAGAACGTGTAAAAGCAGCCGTTTTAAAAGCTAATCCAGGTATTGAAGTTGCCGATCTAACAATTGCTCAAAATGGCGATGTGACCTATAATCATCGTGGTGAGGGTTCAGGTGGCAAGCGAGAAATGCGATTAAGAGATAATGTTAATCGAGATAATGTAGCTCCAGGTAAACCAACGATTGAAACACCATTATTAGGGAAAGCAGGAACAAGAACACCTATCACAGTTCAAACTGAAGCAAGGGCTAAGGTAGAGCTATTTGATTCGAAAAATCATAAGATTGGAGAAAAAGTAGCTGACAATCAAGGTAGAGTGACCATTGAGCCGACAGCAAATCTAGTAGCAGGAAATGTAACAGCAAAAGCAACAGATGAAGCAGGAAATATCTCACAACCAAGTGATGCTAAGGTTGCTACTTATCCGTTAGTAAAACAACCAATTATTAATATCAAACAAGGGGAAAGACTAACTCCTGAGGAAATTAAACAAACCGTTCTATTACAAAACGGAGCTGGAACAACTAACCTACCAAGTAATGTCCAAGTTACAGGTAACTTTGACACGTCTAGTGCTGGAGATAAGAAAACAACAGTTACTGTAACATTTCCAGATGCACCAGCACAACAAGTTGAGGTAACTTATAAAGTATTACCAACATTCCCGATAGCCAGTACGGTGTATGATTTCAAAGGTATGGACCATGGTAATAGTGAATCTGGCTATTATGTGAATACAGGAAACCTTCCAAGCGGAATGGTTTGGGTTGCTAAACGAAATGGTGAGCAGGAACAAAGCGCATCAAAATTAAGAGAGATGCTTAAGGCAGATCCAGTAGGCACAAAAACATATACATTTAGTGGTAAGTACAATCATGGAAGATTTACAAATAATCCTAATGATGCTCAAAAATTAGCACATACAGGAACATTTGAACATAAAGTGTTTGATGTAGAAGCAAATAGAACAAGAGTCACTGTTTCAAAAGGTGCTACTTTAACAGAACAAAATGCAAAAGATGCTGTAGCTAAGGTAGCTGGCTCAGAGGACTTACCGACTGGAACAACCTATGAATGGGTAAATGATCAAGGTAATAAACAAACACTGATAGCAAATACTCCAGGTGTACAGAACTATAGAGTAAAAGTAACATTACCTATGTCTCAAACAGGGCAAAATCAGCCTGATGCGACACAAAAACGACCTTATAAGATAATTGATGTTAAAGTCAATGTTAAGCCAGAAGCACCTACTTATAATACAACAATAAATCCAAAAGGTAGTATAGGAGTGCCAACTGTAGCTTCAACAGATAGAGAATTAACTGGTACAGGACGTCCAGGTGCTAAGATAAAAGTAACAGTACCAGGTGTAACAATTAATGAAGTTACAGTAGGTAATAACGGTAAGTGGACAGTAACACTTCCTAAAGGATTAAATAGTAATCAATTAAATCAAACTCAATTAGTGCCACGTGATCAAGTCACTGTTACTCAAATTGTAGATGGTATTGAAAGTGATGCAACGAATGTGGCTGTATCATTAGGTGAAACTACAATTCAACCATCTGAAGAGAGAGGAAATAGCCTATTTGCGGGAGCTAAAAATATAGTAGTAAAAGCCCCACACGATGCAGGTATGGTTTATGTATCTTATACAGATAAAGCAACAGGTAAGGCGCATGAGATAGGCCTAAAACGTGAAAATATTAATAGTCCATGGGTTTCTATTAAACCAACTCTTGGTGTAGTTACGAATACATCGAAAGATACATTTACGAATAACATCACTATTGAGATGAAAGAATCCATTGCAGAAGGAACTGCTAAGGCAATAGCTAATATTTCAGAAGGTAAGTATTCAAGTGCAGTTGATTGGAAAACAATTCAAGTTACAAACCAAGCCCCAACCGTTACATCTGCAGTTGCAGGAAATGAAAAAGTATTAGAATTTGGAGAAAATATAGATCTTAAGACTTTAGTTACAAAAGCTGACTATGAAGATGATAAAGATGCAACACGTGGTACTAAAGTACGAACAGAGATTGTATCAGTAAATGGACAAAATAATGTAAAAGATATCAATTCTAGAAAACCTGGTACGTATATTGTCAAATACAAAGCAATTGATAGTCAAGGTAAAGAATCAGGAGAAATACAATTAACGGTTAAAGTTAGGGAAGATAAACCAACACCACCAACAGCAACAGCACCAAGTGATGGAACAGTAACAGTGACACCAACAGGAGATGCTGATAAAGTAATTGTTAATTACACAGATGAGAAAAATGCTCAAAAAACAGTAACCGTAGTTAAGGCTAAGAATGGAACATGGTCATCATCAGATAAACCAGCAGGAGTAACTGTTGATCCAAGAACAGGAGCTTTATTAATTCCAGAAGACGGAGTTAGAGACAGAAGCCAAGTAACAGCGACGGCAACAAAAGGTGATAGTAGACCATCAGATCCAAAAATAGTTACAGCGCAACAAAGAGATTTTGTACCAGTAGTTCCAGATAAGACACCTGTTACAAAAGTAACAAACTTGACACCTGAAGAAAGAGAAAAAGTAAAAGCTAAAGTTCAAAATCGCAACCCTGGTAAAAACATTAGCATCTCGGAAGACGGTACTGCAACATTAACAGATCCGAAGACAAATATTAGTCATCAAATATCTGGAGATAAGTTGGTTGAATCAAACGATAAGATTAAACCAACAGTTGAAATTCCTTATGATAATCCAGCTAGACAAGAAATTTATGTTTATTCTGGAGAAACAAATAACATTACAATCAAAGTAAAAGATAACTCTGGAAAAATATCTAAATCATATCTTGTGTTTGCGGCTAATGATAGAAGAGGTTTAGGAGCAGAGGATAACAGTTACTTGGGTGGTGGAAGTAGCAACGGATTGTATCTAACAGCGACTAAAATACATTCAGATACACCAACTTCAGAAAACCAACCAGCAACAATTACAGTAAGTGGGAATCTTAATAATCAGCCATTTACAGGTGAAAAATCAATTACTCGTTATGTATTTGCTGAAGATCCAAGTGGAAATACAAACTATGATCACGTAGGTCGCACAGATGATACAGGAGCATTAGGACGCGTTAAATTTGTGTGGAAATCACAAACATCAAAATATGATGCGCAAGCCCCAGGAACACCGCTTCTATTGGACAATGCAGATGCGACTCAAATTGAAAATGCTGTAAAACAAGCTAATCCAACCTTTAGCGATAAAATTAAGTCTGTAACAGTTAATGGCAATAATGTGATTGTGACCTATAAAGACGATAGTACAGATCGATTAGACGCTTCTAAAGTTTTCAAAGTACGTGATTCTAATCCAACACCTCCAACAGCAACAGCACCAAGTGATGGAACAGTTACAGTAACGCCAACAGGGGATGCAGATAAAGTCACGGTTAATTACACTGATGAGAAAGAACAAAATAAAACTGTAACAGTAGTCAAAGATAAAAATGGAACATGGTCATCATCAGATAAGCCAGCAGGTGTAACAGTAGATTCAAGTACAGGGCAACTCCTTATTCCAGCTGAAGGTGTAAAAGATAAAAGTCAGGTAACAGCAACAGCTACGAAAGGTGACAGTCATCCATCAGAACCAACTACTGTGACGGCACAAGCAAAAGACTTCACACCAGTGAAACCAGATGAGAAGGTTGTTGTTCAAGATAAATCCCACTTAACTCCAGAAGAGAAAAAACAAGTGGAAGATAAGGTCAAAGCGAAGAACCCAGGTAAGACTGTCACTGTAGGTGAAGATGGAACCGCCACTGTCACCGATCCAAGCACTAAGATCAGTCATCCAATCGCAGGAAAAGACCTAGTGAACCAAGACTTCACCCCAGTGAAACCAGATGAGAAGGTTGTTGTTCAAGACAAATCCCACTTAACTCCAGAAGAGAAAAAACAAGTGGAAGATAAGGTCAAAGCGAAGAACCCAGGTAAGACTGTCACAGTAGGGGACGATGGAACCGCAACGGTTACCGATCCAAGCACTAAGATCAGTCATCCAATCGCAGGAAAAGACCTAGTTATCGAAGACTTCACCCCAGTGAAACCAGATGAGAAGGTTGTTGTTCAAGACAAATCCCACTTAACTCCAGAAGAGAAAAAACAAGTGGAAGATAAGGTCAAAGCGAAGAACCCAGGTAAGACTGTCACAGTAGGGGACGATGGAACCGCAACGGTTACCGATCCAAGCACTAAGATCAGTCATCCAATCGCAGGAAAAGACCTAGTTATCGAAGACTTCACCCCAGTGAAACCAGATGAGAAGGTTGTTGTTCAAGACAAATCCCACTTAACTCCAGAAGAGAAAAAACAAGTGGAAGATAAGGTCAAAGCGAAGAACCCAGGTAAGGATGTCACAGTAGGTGACGATGGAACCGCAACGGTTACAGATCCAAGCACTAAGATCAGTCATCCAATCGCAGGAAAAGACCTAGTTAACGAAGGCTTCACACCAGTGAAACCAGATGAGAAGGTTGTTGTTCAAGACAAATCCCACTTAACTCCAGAAGAGAAAAAACAAGTGGAAGATAAGGTCAAAGCGAAGAACCCAGGTAAGACTGTCACTGTAGGTGAAGATGGAACCGCCACTGTCACCGATCCAAGCACTAAGATCAGTCATCCAATCGCAGGAAAAGACCTAGTGAACCAAGACTTCACCCCAGTGAAACCAGATGAGAAGGTTGTTGTTCAAGACAAATCCCACTTAACTCCAGAAGAGAAAAAACAAGTGGAAGATAAGGTCAAAGCGAAGAACCCAGGTAAGACTGTCACTGTAGGTGAAGATGGAACCGCAACGGTTACCGATCCAAGCACTAAGATCAGTCATCCAATCGCAGGAAAAGACCTAGTGAACCAAGACTTCACCCCAGTGAAACCAGATGAGAAGGTTGTTGTTCAAGACAAATCCCACTTAACTCCAGAAGAGAAAAAGCAAGTGGAAGATAAGGTCAAAGCGAAGAACCCAGGTAAGACTGTCACTGTAGGTGAAGATGGAACCGCAACGGTTACCGATCCAAGCACTAAGATCAGTCATCCAATCGCAGGAAAAGACCTAGTTATCGAAGACTTCACCCCAGTGAAACCAGATGAGAAGGTTGTTGTTCAAGACAAATCCCACTTAACTCCAGAAGAGAAAAAACAAGTGGAAGATAAGGTCAAAGCGAAGAACCCAGGTAAGGATGTCACAGTAGGTGACGATGGAACCGCAACGGTTACAGATCCAAGCACTAAGATCAGTCATCCAATCGCAGGAAAAGACCTAGTTAACGAAGGCTTCACACCAGTGAAACCAGATGAGAAGGTTGTTGTTCAAGACAAATCCCACTTAACTCCAGAAGAGAAAAAACAAGTGGAAGATAAGGTCAAAGCGAAGAACCCAGGTAAGACTGTCACTGTAGGTGAAGATGGAACCGCAACGGTTACCGATCCAAGCACTAAGATCAGTCACCCAATCGAAGGAAAAGACCTAGTTATCGAAGACTTCACCCCAGTGAAACCAGATGAGAAGGTTGTTGTTCAAGACAAATCCCACTTAACTCCAGAAGAGAAAAAACAAGTGGAAGATAAGGTCAAAGCGAAGAACCCAGGTAAGACTGTCACTGTAGGTGAAGATGGAACCGCCACTGTCACCGATCCAAGCACTAAGATCAGTCATCCAATCGCAGGAAAAGACCTAGTGAACCAAGACTTCACCCCAGTGAAACCAGATGAGAAGGTTGTTGTTCAAGACAAATCCCACTTAACTCCAGAAGAGAAAAAACAAGTGGAAGATAAGGTCAAAGCGAAGAACCCAGGTAAGACTGTCACTGTAGGTGAAGATGGAACCGCAACGGTTACCGATCCAAGCACTAAGATCAGTCACCCAATCGAAGGAAAAGACCTAGTTATCGAAGACTTCACCCCAGTGAAACCAGATGAGAAGGTTGTTGTTCAAGACAAATCCCACTTAACTCCAGAAGAGAAAAAACAAGTGGAAGATAAGGTCAAAGCGAAGAACCCAGGTAAGACTGTCACAGTAGGTGAAGATGGAACCGCAACGGTTACAGATCCAAGCACTAAGATCAGTCATCCAATCGCAGGAAAAGACCTAGTTAACGAAGGCTTCACACCAGTGAAACCAGATGAGAAGGTTGTTGTTCAAGACAAATCCCACTTAACTCCAGAAGAGAAAAAACAAGTGGAAGATAAGGTCAAAGCGAAGAACCCAGGTAAGACTGTCACTGTAGGTGAAGATGGAACCGCCACTGTCACCGATCCAAGCACTAAGATCAGTCATCCAATCGCAGGAAAAGACCTAGTGAACCAAGACTTCACCCCAGTGAAACCAGATGAGAAGGTTGTTGTTCAAGACAAATCCCACTTAACTCCAGAAGAGAAAAAACAAGTGGAAGATAAGGTCAAAGCGAAGAACCCAGGTAAGACTGTCACAGTAGGTGAAGATGGAACCGCAACGGTTACCGATCCAAGCACTAAGATCAGTCATCCAATCGCAGGAAAAGACCTAGTGAACCAAGACTTCACCCCAGTGAAACCAGATGAGAAGGTTGTTGTTCAAGACAAATCCCACTTAACTCCAGAAGAGAAAAAGCAAGTGGAAGATAAGGTCAAAGCGAAGAACCCAGGTAAGACTGTCACTGTAGGTGAAGATGGAACCGCAACGGTTACCGATCCAAGCACTAAGATCAGTCATCCAATCGCAGGAAAAGACCTAGTTATCGAAGACTTCACCCCAGTGAAACCAGATGAGAAGGTTGTTGTTCAAGACAAATCCCACTTAACTCCAGAAGAGAAAAAACAAGTGGAAGATAAGGTCAAAGCGAAGAACCCAGGTAAGACTGTCACTGTAGGTGAAGATGGAACCGCAACGGTTACCGATCCAAGCACTAAGATCAGTCACCCAATCGAAGGAAAAGACCTAGTTATCGAAGACTTCACCCCAGTGAAACCAGATGAGAAGGTTGTTGTTCAAGACAAATCCCACTTAACTCCAGAAGAGAAAAAACAAGTGGAAGATAAGGTCAAAGCGAAGAACCCAGGTAAGACTGTCACAGTAGGTGAAGATGGAACCGCAACGGTTACAGATCCAAGCACTAAGATCAGTCATCCAATCGCAGGAAAAGACCTAGTTAACGAAGGCTTCACACCAGTGAAACCAGATGAGAAGGTTGTTGTTCAAGACAAATCCCACTTAACTCCAGAAGAGAAAAAACAAGTGGAAGATAAGGTCAAAGCGAAGAACCCAGGTAAGACTGTCACTGTAGGTGAAGATGGAACCGCAACGGTTACCGATCCAAGCACTAAGATCAGTCACCCAATCGAAGGAAAAGACCTAGTTATCGAAGACTTCACCCCAGTGAAACCAGATGAGAAGGTTGTTGTTCAAGACAAATCCCACTTAACTCCAGAAGAGAAAAAACAAGTGGAAGATAAGGTCAAAGCGAAGAACCCAGGTAAGACTGTCACAGTAGGTGAAGATGGAACCGCAACGGTTACAGATCCAAGCACTAAGATCAGTCATCCAATCGCAGGAAAAGACCTAGTTAACGAAGGCTTCACACCAGTGAAACCAGATGAGAAGGTTGTTGTTCAAGACAAATCCCACTTAACTCCAGAAGAGAAAAAACAAGTGGAAGATAAGGTCAAAGCGAAGAACCCAGGTAAGACTGTCACTGTAGGTGAAGATGGAACCGCCACTGTCACCGATCCAAGCACTAAGATCAGTCATCCAATCGCAGGAAAAGACCTAGTGAACCAAGACTTCACCCCAGTGAAACCAGATGAGAAGGTTGTTGTTCAAGACAAATCCCACTTAACTCCAGAAGAGAAAAAACAAGTGGAAGATAAGGTCAAAGCGAAGAACCCAGGTAAGACTGTCACAGTAGGTGAAGATGGAACCGCAACGGTTACCGATCCAAGCACTAAGATCAGTCATCCAATCGCAGGAAAAGACCTAGTGAACCAAGACTTCACCCCAGTGAAACCAGATGAGAAGGTTGTTGTTCAAGACAAATCCCACTTAACTCCAGAAGAGAAAAAGCAAGTGGAAGATAAGGTCAAAGCGAAGAACCCAGGTAAGACTGTCACTGTAGGTGAAGATGGAACCGCAACGGTTACCGATCCAAGCACTAAGATCAGTCATCCAATCGCAGGAAAAGACCTAGTTATCGAAGACTTCACCCCAGTGAAACCAGATGAGAAGGTTGTTGTTCAAGACAAATCCCACTTAACTCCAGAAGAGAAAAAACAAGTGGAAGATAAGGTCAAAGCGAAGAACCCAGGTAAGACTGTCACTGTAGGTGAAGATGGAACCGCAACGGTTACCGATCCAAGCACTAAGATCAGTCACCCAATCGAAGGAAAAGACCTAGTTATCGAAGACTTCACCCCAGTGAAACCAGATGAGAAGGTTGTTGTTCAAGACAAATCCCACTTAACTCCAGAAGAGAAAAAACAAGTGGAAGATAAGGTCAAAGCGAAGAACCCAGGTAAGACTGTCACAGTAGGTGAAGATGGAACCGCAACGGTTACAGATCCAAGCACTAAGATCAGTCATCCAATCGCAGGAAAAGACCTAGTTAACGAAGGCTTCACACCAGTGAAACCAGATGAGAAGGTTGTTGTTCAAGACAAATCCCACTTAACTCCAGAAGAGAAAAAACAAGTGGAAGATAAGGTCAAAGCGAAGAACCCAGGTAAGACTGTCACTGTAGGTGAAGATGGAACCGCCACTGTCACCGATCCAAGCACTAAGATCAGTCATCCAATCGCAGGAAAAGACCTAGTGAACCAAGACTTCACCCCAGTGAAACCAGATGAGAAGGTTGTTGTTCAAGACAAATCCCACTTAACTCCAGAAGAGAAAAAACAAGTGGAAGATAAGGTCAAAGCGAAGAACCCAGGTAAGACTGTCACAGTAGGTGAAGATGGAACCGCAACGGTTACCGATCCAAGCACTAAGATCAGTCATCCAATCGCAGGAAAAGACCTAGTGAACCAAGACTTCACCCCAGTGAAACCAGATGAGAAGGTTGTTGTTCAAGACAAATCCCACTTAACTCCAGAAGAGAAAAAGCAAGTGGAAGATAAGGTCAAAGCGAAGAACCCAGGTAAGACTGTCACTGTAGGTGAAGATGGAACCGCAACGGTTACCGATCCAAGCACTAAGATCAGTCATCCAATCGCAGGAAAAGACCTAGTTATCGAAGACTTCACCCCAGTGAAACCAGATGAGAAGGTTGTTGTTCAAGACAAATCCCACTTAACTCCAGAAGAGAAAAAACAAGTGGAAGATAAGGTCAAAGCGAAGAACCCAGGTAAGGATGTCACAGTAGGTGACGATGGAACCGCAACGGTTACAGATCCAAGCACTAAGATCAGTCATCCAATCGCAGGAAAAGACCTAGTTAACGAAGGCTTCACACCAGTGAAACCAGATGAGAAGGTTGTTGTTCAAGACAAATCCCACTTAACTCCAGAAGAGAAAAAACAAGTGGAAGATAAGGTCAAAGCGAAGAACCCAGGTAAGACTGTCACTGTAGGCGACGATGGAACCGCAACGGTTACAGATCTAGAAATAGGAATTTCTCACGATATAGTCGGAGAAGAAATGACACTCATAGCACCGCCAACAGTTGAATTACCAGAATTCAAGGGTGGAGTGAACGGTGAATTACCAGATCCAATCACTTTACCAGAATTAACTATTGAGGTTCGCTGGATTGATGAAGATGGAAATGTATTGAAACCATCCGTTAAGACAGGTAATGAAAAGGATGTGGAACATGGATCAATTCCTGGATATGAATTTGTACGAACTGTGATTGATGAAAATGAACCAGTAATTACCCACATTTTCAGAAAAGTAAGTGGAAGTACAAATCCAAATACAATTCCAGTAACTCCGGTTACACCTGATACTAATAGAGGTTCTGGTCAAGATGCACCAGCACCAACAACTCCAGTTCCAGATGCAGTTACTCCGAATGCAGATCAGGTAGATACTAAGACTACTGTTGATAATGGAGCTAAGTCAAATGGTTCTCAAAATGTATTGCCAAATACAGGAACAGAATCAAATGCTGCTCTTGCATCTCTAGGACTTCTTGGACTATTGAGTGGATTTGGACTTGTAGCTCGCAAGAAAAACGAAGACTAAAAATTTAGTCAGATGAACATTCATTCTTTTGTGTTCTAACAACGAACTAGATTGATTCTGATAGTTGTTTTATCCATAAAATACAAAGAATGATTAGATAAAGAAAGCGAACAATGCTAGGATTTTGTTAAACGGAATTCTCAGTATTGTTCGCTTTTGTGGTATAATAAGTACTATGCAGAAAAAACCAACGTCAGCCTATGTACACATCCCGTTTTGTACTCAAATTTGTTATTATTGTGACTTTTCAAAGGTCTTTATAAAAAATCAGCCGGTAGATAGTTATTTGGAACATCTGTTAGAAGAGTTTCAATCTTATGATATTCAAAAGTTGTCAACCCTCTACATCGGTGGTGGCACACCGACAGCTTTGTCAGCTCCGCAACTGGAGGTGTTATTGGATGGCTTGACTAAAAACTTGGACTTGTCTGCCTTAGAGGAGTTGACCATTGAGGCCAATCCAGGCGACTTGGACGCGGATAAGATTGCTGTTTTGAAGAACTCAGCTGTCAATCGTGTTTCGCTAGGCGTGCAGACCTTTGATGACAAGATGCTGAAAAAGATTGGGCGCAGTCATTTGGAGAAGGATATTTATGAAAATATCGACCGTCTGAAACTGGCTGGTTTTGACAATATCTCCATTGATTTGATTTATGCGCTACCTGGTCAGACCATGGAGCAGGTCAAGGAAAATGTTGCTAAGGCCATTGGACTTGATATTCCCCATATGAGTTTGTATAGCTTGATTTTGGAAAATCATACGGTCTTTATGAACCGTATGCGACGAGGGAAATTGCCTCTGCCTAAGGAGGAACTGGAAGCTGAGATGTTTGAGTACATCATCGAAGAGCTGGAGCGAGCTGGTTTTGAACATTATGAAATTTCCAATTTCTCCAAACCCAGTTTTGAAAGTCGTCACAATATCATGTACTGGGACAATGCCGAATACTATGGTATTGGTGCTGGGGCATCTGGCTATGTCAATGGTATTCGCTATAAAAACCATGGTCCCATTCGTCATTATCTCAGTGCAGTTGAGGAAGGCAATGCTCGCATCACAGAAGAGCACCTGAGTCAAAAAGAGCAAATGGAAGAAGAAATGTTCTTGGGACTCCGCAAGAAATCAGGGGTTTCCATGGTGCGATTTGAGGAAAAATTTGGACGGTCTTTCGATGGACTTTATGGAGAAATTGTCAAGGACTTGGTACAACAAGGTCTCATGCAAATAGAGGGTGATCGCGTGCGCATGACAAAAAGAGGTCTCTTTTTAGGAGACACCGTAGCAGAACGATTTATTTTGGAGTAGGATGATGGGCTTAACTTATCAAATGAAAATGAAAATTCCTTTTGATATGGCTGATATGAACGGTCATATCAAGCTTCCAGATGTGATTTTGTTGTCTCTGCAAGTTTCAGGGATGCAGTCCATTGAACTGGGAGTTAGTGATAAGGCCATTTTGGAAAACTATAATCTGGTCTGGATTATCACAGATTATGATATTGAGGTGGCTCGTTTGCCTCGTTTTGCAGAAGAAATCACTATCGAAACGGAAGCTCTGAGCTACAATAGGCTCTTTTGCTACCGTCGCTTTACCATTTATGATGAAGCAGGTCAGGACCTTATACACATGATGGCGACCTTTGTTCTCATGGACCGAGACAGTCGAAAAGTCCATGCTGTCGAACCTGAGATTGTGGCTCCTTACCAGTCTGATTTTGATAAAAAGCTTATCCGTGGGCCAAAGTATGCAAATCTAGAAGAGCCAGTCAGAAAGGATTACCATGTTCGTTTTTACGACTTGGATATGAATGGCCATGTCAATAACGGAACCATTTATAAGGGGAAAGACCGAATCCCGGCAGGAGAAGCTTTTGTCCATGAATTACAAAAGCGGGATATTCCCTATCTCTTTGTGACCAACAATACAACCCGCACTCCAGAGAGTGTTCAGGAGATGTTGGCTCAGAATTTTAATATTGATACGCCTCTATCGACTGTCTACACAGCTACTTTGGCGACTATCGACTATATGAACGACTTGGGGCTTGAAAAGACGGTCTATGTCATCGGAGAATCAGGCCTCAAGGAAGCCATCAAGGCGGCTGGTTATGTGGAAGACAAGGATAATCCAGCCTATGTGGTAGTGGGCCTGGATTGGCAAGTTGACTATGAAAAATTTGCGACAGCAACTCTTGCGATTCAAAAGGGTGCTCACTTTATCGGAACCAACCCTGACCTCAACATCCCGACAGAACGCGGTCTTTTGCCTGGTGCTGGTTCACTGATTACGCTGCTTGAAGTGGCAACACGAGTGAAGCCTGTTTATATTGGGAAACCAAATGCCATCATTATGGACAAGGCGGTTGAGCACTTAGGCTTGGAACGTGAAGAGTTGATTATGGTTGGGGACAACTATCTGACAGATATCCGAGCAGGGATTGACAATGGCATTCCAACGCTCTTGGTGACGACAGGTTTTACCAAGACAGAAGAAGTAGCAGACCTACCAATCGCACCGACTCATGTGGTTTCTAGTCTTGCGGAGTGGGATTTTGATGAAAACTAAACTGACCTTTTGGAGCTCTATGCTCTTTCTCCTCTCCCTCTCAATCCTTCTGACCATTTATCTGGCTTGGATTTTCTATCCGCTGGAGATTCCGTGGCTGAACTTAATGGATAGGGTCTATTTAAAACCAGAAACCATTCAATACAACTTTCATATCTTGATGAATTATCTGACCAATCCATTTAGTCAGGTCTTGCAGATGCCTGATTTTCGTTCGTCAGCAGCAGGTCTGCACCATTTTGCAGTGGTCAAGAACCTCTTTCACCTGGTTCAGCTAGTAGCTCTAGTGGCACTGCCAAGTTTCTATTTCTTTGTCAAAGGGATTGTGAAAAAGGGCTTTTTGTCTCTTTATCGTAAAAGTCTCCTGGCTCTAGTAGTCTTGCCTGTGCTGATTGGTCTTGGGGGAGTGTTGATTGGTTTTGATCAATTCTTTACCCTTTTCCATCAAATTCTCTTTGTGGGAGATGATACCTGGCTTTTTGACCCAGCCAAGGATCCAGTGATTCTGATTTTGCCAGAGACCTTTTTCCTTCATGCCTTCCTCCTCTTTTTTGCCCTCTATGAAAGCTTCTTTGGCTATTTTTATATAAAAAGTCGTAGGAAGTGAACCGAAAGATGTTCTCAATTTGTATATATAAAATTGTATATGATTTGAAACCATCGTTAAGAGTGAATTAACTAAATCAGAAATGTATTAATCGTTCGCAAACAGTCTATTTTTCTTGAAAAAATAGGCTTTTTTTCTAAAAATCTCTAGTCAAGCGCTTTATTTTTTTGTATAATAGAGGTAGCAAAGTATAGATAAAAAGAGAAAAGCATGATTACACTATTCCTATCACCGAGCTGTACTTCATGTCGTAAGGCAAAGGCCTGGTTAGAAAAACATAAGGTGCCCTTTGAGGAGCACAATATTATGACCAGTCCTTTAACAAGAAAAGAATTGCAACACATTCTTTCCTTGACCGAAAATGGTACTGATGACATCATTTCAACTCGTTCAAAAATTTTTCAAAAATTAGATATTGATGTAGAAAGTATTTCAGTATCGGAATTGCTTCATTTGATTGAGCAGTATCCTAGTCTTTTGCGTCGTCCCATTATTATTGATGCCAAACGTATGCAGATCGGTTTTAATGAAGATGAGATTCGTGCTTTTCTCCCTCGTAGTTACCGTAAGCAAGAACTAAAAGAAGCAAGAATGAGAGCTGGTATTAGTTAATGAACAAACAGTATAGTTACCCACTAGATTTGTCGTGGAGCACTGAAGAACTTGCTTCAGTGCTTTCTTTTTTTAATGATGTTGAAGCTGCCTATGAAGGCAAGGTAGAGGCTAAAAAGTTACTGGACTCCTATAAGGGATTCAAGGCGGTTGTGCCAAGCAAGAGTGAAGAGAAACGTTTGGGACGAGAATTTGAAACAGTTAGTGGCTATTCGCTTTACCGAGCAGTTCAGGCTGCCAAGGAAAAAGGGGAAGGAAAGATTTCTCTTGGAAAGTAAATTTGAATTTGCCAAAGAGCTAATTAAGAAAGCAGGCCAGTACATCCTTGACCATATGCAGGAAGACTTGTGCGTTGAGACCAAGTCCTCTCCAACAGATTTGGTGACCAGACTGGACAAGGAAGTTCAGGAGCTATTGGTTGGTGAGATTTTGTCTCGTTATCCTGAGGATAAGATTTGTGCTGAAGAAGGTTGTCTGCGAGCCTCGGTTCAAGAGGGCAGGGTTTGGGTCATTGATCCCATTGATGGGACCAATAACTTTGTCGCCCAGCGGGAAGATTTTGCTGTTATGATGGCTTATTTTGAAAATGGTCAGGGACAGTTTGGCCTGATCTATGATGTGGTCAAGGGGGATTGTTATCACGGTGGTGGATCCTTTCCAGTTTGTCGAAACGATAGGCCTCTAGCTCCCTTTAAAGCAAAACCACTTGGAGATTTTCTCATTGCAGGGAATAGTGGTATGTTGGAAACCAATGAATGGGGGCTGGCTGATTTGAGTCGGGCTGTACTCGGTGTTCGTGTCTATGGGAGTGCGGCCATTAGTTTTGCCAAGATTTTGTCAGGGCGTTTGTTGACCTATATCACCTATCTGCAACCATGGGATTATGCTGTCGCTAGTATTTTAGGGGAAAGTCTGGGCTATCGGATTGTGACCCTATCTGGTGAAGCTCCTGATTTTCAAACCAGACAGCCAGTCATGATGGTGCCCCTTGAGATGCAGGAGGAAATTCAGTCCTATATTTACGAAAGGAAAAGAACTTAAATGCAATTTCCAGAAGGATTTGTTGAAAAATATGAAGAGATACTAGGAGATGAGGCAAGAGATTTTCTTGCCTCTTTTGAGGAGGAAGCGATTTCGGCTTTTCGGGTCAATCCTTTAAAAGAAGCGCCAGTTTCCTTTCCTGATGCTATTCCTAAAACCCCTTGGGGCCACTATGGGAAGGTTTCAGGGAAATCGCCTGAGCATGCTACAGGTTTGGTCTATTCGCAAGAACCTGCTGCCCAAATGGTGGCTCAGGTTGCCCAGCCCAGTCCTGGAATGAAGGTCTTGGACTTGGCCGCTGCACCGGGTGGCAAATCAACTCAATTAGCAGCCTATCTAGCAGGTGAAGGTATCCTGGTTTCTAATGAAATTTCAAGCAAACGGGCTAAGATTTTAGTCGAAAACATGGAGCGCTTTGGAGCGACAAATGTCGTAGTGACTAATGAATCTGCTGACCGCTTGGCTAAGGTCTTTAAAGGCTATTTTGACCTCATTGTCCTAGATGCTCCTTGCTCTGGTGAAGGGATGTTTCGTAAGCAGCCAGATGCTATGGACTATTGGAGCTTAGATTATCCGAGTCAATGTGCTAGTTTGCAAAGAGAAATTCTGGAAGATGCAGTGACCATGCTAGCAAAAGGTGGTCGTCTGGTTTATTCGACCTGTACCTGGGCACCTGAGGAAAACGAAGAGATTGTCAATTGGTTGTTGGATGAGTATGATTTTGACTTGTTGCCAGTTGAGCATATCAATGGAATGGTAGCTGGAATTGACTTGCCAGAAACGGCTCGGATGTATCCTCATCATTTTAAGGGAGAGGGGCAGTTTGTAGCCCATCTACAGTTTAAGGGTGAAAATTCAGCCCCTAAATTTAAGGCAAGCAAGAGCAATCTCAGCCGTGAGCAGGTTGCCTTGTGGCAGGAATTTGCCCAAAAACATCTAAAAATCAATCTACTGGGTACCTTACAGACGTTTGGTGACCAGCTTTATCTCTTGCCGGAACTTTTGCCAGATTTAGGGAAGCTCAAGATTGCTCGGAATGGCCTGCATCTGGGTACCTTTAAGAAGAAACGCTTTGAACCCAGTTTCGCTCTTGGCCTAGCCTTGAAACCAAGTCAGGTCAAGCAGTCGGTTGAAATTGACCAAGAAGCGTTTGTGAAGTATGTGGCTGGAGAAACCGTTCAGCTGCCGGAAAGTCTGCCAAATGGTTGGTACCAAGTTTTGGTTCAAGGCAATGGTTTGGGCTTTGCTAAGGTGACTGGAAATGTTTTGAAAAATTATTTTCCAAAAGGCCTCAGATTCAAGTGAAAATGCTAGTCAAAGTAGCTTGTCTATGTTATAGTGGAAGTATGGATTTTTTTCAAATTGTCTTTCATTTTAAGTCAAAATTTGTGGAGAAGGCAACTAAGCAAATTTCTAGTAAAACCAAGCTAGCAACTTCAGTTGGTTCCCAATTTTGAAAAGGAAAAACATAAATAAATAGTTGAAAAAATTCACAGCATTCACCATTATTTTCAAGGAGAAAAACAGTGAAAAAAAGGAAAAAATTCGCTCTATCCCTTGCGGCTCTTTTGCTGGCAGGTTCTTTGGCGGGATGTGCTAGCTGGATTGATCGTGGAGAATCCATGACAGCTGTTGGCTCAACAGCTCTTCAGCCCTTGGTCGAAGCAGCAGCAGATGAATTTGGCTCTTTGCATGTTGGAAAAACAGTCAACGTCCAAGGTGGAGGATCTGGTACAGGTTTGTCTCAAGTTCAATCTGGAGCCGTTGATGTAGGAAATTCAGACGTATTTGCCGAGGAAAAAGACGGTATCAATGCATCCGCTCTAGTGGACCACAAGGTTGCAGTAGCAGGCTTGGCGGTGATTGTAAACAAGGAAGTTGATGTTGAAAATCTGACAACTGAACAACTCCGTAGCATCTTCACAGGCCAAGTAACTAACTGGAAAGAGGTTGGGGGCAAAGATTTAGCCATCTCTATTATCAACCGTGCAGCAAGTTCTGGTTCGCGTGCAACCTTTGATAGTGTTGTTATGGATGGCCAATCTGCCATTCAGAGTCAAGAACAGGATTCAAATGGGATGGTCAAAAACATTGTTTCCCAGACACCAGGAGCCATTTCTTACCTAGCTTTTGCCTATGTGGATGACTCAGTTAAACGCATGAAGTTGAACGGCTATGAGCCGATTGCAGAGAATGTTACAACCAATAACTGGCCTTTGTGGTCTTATGAACACATGTACACCCTAGGTCAACCAAATGAATTGGTGGCAGAGTTTCTCAACTTTGTCCTCTCAGATGAAGCGCAAAGCGGAATCGTTAAGGGAATGGGCTATATTTCTGTCAAGGAAATGAAGGTTGAAAAAGATGCTGTAGGAACGGTAACAGCGCTAGAAGGGAGTCACTAATGAATCAAGAAGAATTAGCTAAAAAATTACTTTCTCCCTCAAAGAACTCTCGTCTAGAGAAACTAGGAAAAGGCTTGACCTTTGCCTGTCTGTCTTTGATTGTCATCATTGTGGCTATGATTTTGATTTTCGTAGCCCAAAAAGGCTTGTCGACCTTCTTTGTCAATGGAGTCAATATATTTGATTTCCTCTTTGGACAAACTTGGAATCCTTCAGGTAAACAATTTGGTGCCCTTCCTATGATTCTGGGTTCCTTTATTGTCACAATCCTATCAGCTCTTATCGCAACTCCTTTTGCCATTGGTGCGGCAGTTTTTATGACTGAAGTCTCACCAAAAGGTGCGAGAATCTTGCAACCAGCTATTGAATTGCTGGTCGGGATTCCTTCAGTCGTCTATGGATTTATCGGTTTGCAGGTCGTAGTTCCCTTTGTCCGCAGTGTTTTTGGTGGAACTGGTTTTGGGATCTTGTCAGGGATTTTCGTTCTCTTTGTCATGATTTTACCGACGGTAACCTTTATGACAACCGATAGCTTGCGTGCGGTGCCTCGTCACTACCGCGAAGCTAGTTTGGCTATGGGAGCCACTCGTTGGCAAACCATCTGGCGCGTGACCTTGAAGGCGGCGCGTTCAGGGATTTTTACCGCAGTGGTCTTTGGGATGGCACGTGCCTTTGGTGAGGCCTTGGCTATTCAGATGGTGGTCGGAAACTCAGCCGTAGTCCCAACTTCATTGACAACACCTGCTGCGACCTTGACCTCTGTTTTGACCATGGGTATCGGAAATACCGTTATGGGAACCGTTGACAATAACGTTCTCTGGTCACTAGCCTTAGTCTTGCTTTTGATGAGTTTGGCCTTCAACAGTGTGATTAAATTGATTACGAAAGAAAGAGGAAAGAAAAACTATGCACGCTAAGAAATTAGATAAAATTGCAACAGCTGTCCTCTACTCAATTGCAGGTATTATCGTTGCCATCTTGGCATCCTTGATTCTTTATATCTTGGTTCGTGGTTTGCCCCACATCTCTTGGTCTTTCTTGACTGGCAAATCATCTTCTTACCAAGCAGGTGGAGGGATTGGAATTCAGCTCTATAATTCCTTCTTCCTTCTGGTTATTACCTTGATTATCTCTGTTCCCTTATCTATGGGGGCTGGGATTTTCCTAGCTGAATATGCTAAAAAAGGTCCTGTGACCAATTTTGTCAGAACCTGTATTGAAATCTTGTCTTCACTACCATCAGTGGTTGTAGGTCTCTTTGGTTACTTGATCTTTGTAGTTCAGTTTGAGTATGGATTTTCAATCATTTCAGGTGCCTTGGCCTTGACGGTCTTTAACTTACCTCAGATGACTCGTAATGTTGAAGACAGCTTGAAACACGTTCACCATACGCAACGTGAGGCCGGCTTGGCCCTTGGAATTTCTCGTTGGGAGACTGTGGTCCATGTGGTCATTCCAGAAGCCCTACCAGGTATTGTAACGGGGGTTGTCTTGGCCTCTGGTCGTATCTTTGGTGAGGCGGCTGCTTTGATCTATACAGCAGGACAATCCGCTCCAGCCCTTGACTGGTCTAACTGGAATATTCTCAGTGTTACCAGTCCAATTTCCATCTTCCGTCAAGCTGAAACCTTGGCTGTCCACATCTGGAAAGTCAATAGTGAAGGTACTATTCCAGATGGAACTATCGTATCAGCAGGTTCTGCGGCCGTGCTACTCATCTTTATTCTCATCTTTAACTTTGGAGCTCGCAAACTCGGAAGCTATTTACATAAGAAATTAACCGCTGCCTAAAGGAGAAGCCATGTCAAAATATAATTGGGATGAAAAGCATATCATCACCTTTCCTGAAGAGAAAGTGGCCCTCTCTACCAAGGATTTACATGTTTACTACGGTAAAAAAGAATCCATCAAGGGCATCGATATGCAATTTGAAAAAAATAAAATCACGGCCTTAATTGGCCCTTCTGGTTCAGGGAAATCAACCTACCTCCGCAGTCTCAACCGTATGAATGATACCATTGATATTGCCAAGGTAACAGGTCAAATCCTCTACCAAGGGATTGACGTCAACCGTCCAGAAATCAATGTCTATGAGATGCGTAAGCACATTGGAATGGTCTTCCAACGACCAAATCCCTTTGCCAAGTCTATCTACCGCAACATCACTTTTGCCCATGAACGTGCAGGTGTTAAGGACAAGCAAGTCTTGGATGAAATTGTGGAAACTTCTCTCCGTCAAGCTGCCCTTTGGGATCAGGTCAAAGACGATTTGCACAAGTCGGCCTTGACCCTATCAGGTGGTCAGCAGCAACGCCTCTGTATCGCTCGTGCTATCTCTGTTAAACCAGATATTCTCTTGATGGATGAGCCGGCGTCAGCTTTGGATCCGATTGCGACTGCTCAACTTGAAGAAACCATGCTGGAATTGAAGAAGGACTTTACCATCATCATCGTGACCCACAGTATGCAGCAGGCTGCGCGTGCTAGTGATTACACAGGATTTTTCTACTTGGGTGACTTGATTGAGTACGATAAGACCTCTAATATTTTCCAAAATGCAAAATTACAGTCAACCAATGACTACGTAACAGGACACTTTGGATAGAAAGGAAACAGTATGACAGAAGCGATTTTACAGGTATCAGACCTGTCCGTTTACTACAATCAAAAGAAGGCCTTGAATAGTGTTTCCCTATCTTTCCAACCTAAGGAAATCACAGCCTTGATCGGTCCATCTGGATCAGGGAAATCAACCCTCCTCAAGGCTATCAACCGCATGGGGGATCTCAATCCAGAGGTAACCACAACTGGCTCAGTGGTTTACAACGGCCACAACATCTACAGCCCACGTACAGATACAGTTGAATTGCGTAAGGAAATCGGTATGGTTTTCCAACAACCGAACCCTTTCCCTATGTCTATCTACGAAAACGTTGTTTACGGGCTTCGTATCAATGGAGTGAAGGATAAGCAGGTTCTGGATGAAGCGGTAGAAAAAGCCTTGCAACGAGCTTCTATCTGGGATGAGGTCAAGGATCGCCTGCATGATTCAGCTATCGGGCTTTCAGGTGGACAACAGCAACGTGTCTGTGTTGCCCGTGTCTTGGCAACCAGTCCTAAAATCATTCTCTTGGATGAACCGACTTCAGCCTTGGACCCTATCTCTGCTGGTAAGATTGAGGAAACTTTGTATGGTCTAAAAGATAAATACACCATGCTCTTGGTTACGCGTTCCATGCAACAAGCCTCTCGTATCTCTGACAAGACAGGATTTTTCCTAGATGGAGATTTGATCGAGTTTAACGATACCAAGAAGATGTTCCTCAACCCACAACACAAGGAAACAGAAGATTATATTTCAGGAAAATTTGGATAAGGAGATAAATGATGTTACGTTCTCAATTTGAGGAAGATTTAGAGAAATTGCACAACCAGTTCTATGCTATGGGACAAGAAGTGCTATCCCAAATCAATCGGACAGTGCGTGCCTTTGTGACGCATGACCGTGATTTGGCCAAGGAAGTCATCGAAGACGATGCAGAAGTAAACGAATACGAAGTGAAATTGGAGAAGAAATCATTTGAAATGATTGCCCTCCAACAACCCGTTTCTCAGGACTTGCGTACTGTTTTGACAGTATTGAAGGCTGTATCTGACTTGGAACGTATGGGTGACCATGCCGTTTCCATTGCCAAAGCGACAATTCGTATGAAGGGTGAGCAACGCATCCCAGCTGTTGAAGAAGAAATCAAGAGAATGGGGCGCGATGTCAAGAATTTCGTTGAAGCAGCCCTTGAACTCTATCTGAATGGTTCAGTAGACCAGGCCTATGAAGTAGCAACTATGGACGAAAAAATCAACCATTACTTTGATAGCATTCGTGACTTGGCTACAGAAGAAATCAAGAAAAATCCAGATGCCATCGTTACAGGTCGTGATTACTTCCAAGTGATTGCCTTCTTGGAACGTATTGGAGACTATGCCAAAAATATCTGTGAATGGGTTGTTTACTTTGAAACAGGTAAGATTGTCGAACTATAAAACAGGTTCATCCTGTATAAAAAGGAGCTTGAAATCAACTGATAGCTCCTTTTCTTGAATGAAAAAAATATTTTTAAGATAAAAATTCAAAAAATACTTGACAAGTAACTTGAATAGCGTTATAATTATACAAAATTAACAGAGAGGTTGTTTATTTATGAAATCAAAAAAATGGATATTTATTTTATGTAGTTTTCTTGCAAGTTTCTTCTTAGTAGCTTGCCAGTCAGGTTCGAATGGTTCTCAGTCAGCTGTTGAAGCCATTAAGCAAAAGGGGAAATTAGTTGTGGCGACTAGTCCTGACTATGCACCTTTTGAATTCCAATCCTTAGTTGACGGGAAAAATCAGGTAGTCGGTGCGGATATTGACATGGCTCAGGCTATAGCTGATGAACTTGGGGTGAAGTTGGAAATTTCAAGCATGAGTTTTGACAATGTTTTGACCAGCCTTCAAACTGGTAAGGCTGACCTAGCTGTCGCAGGAATTAGTGCTACTGACGAGAGAAAAGAAGTCTTTGATTTTTCAATCCCTTACTATGAAAACAAGATTAGTTTCTTGGTTCGTAAGGCTGATGTAGAAAAATACAAGGATTTAACTAGCTTAGAAAGTGCTAATATTGCAGCCCAAAAAGGGACTGTTCCAGAAGCTATGGTCAAGGAACAATTGCCAAAAGCTCAGCTGATTTCCCTAACCAATATGGGGGAAGCAGTCAATGAATTGCAGGCTGGAAAAGTAGATGCTGTTCATATGGATGAGCCTGTTGCCCTTAGCTATGCTGCTAAAAATGCAGACCTAGATGTCGCAACTGTCAGCTTGAAGATGAAGGACGGCGAAGCCAGTGCAGTTGCCCTTAGAAAAAATAGTGCTGATCTGAAAGAAGTGGTGGACAAGGTCATCCAAAAACTCAAGGATGACGGTACCTACCAAAGCTATCTTGAAAAAGCGGCAACCTTAACAGAAGTTGAAGAATAATACTCAATGAAAATCAAAGAGCAAACTAGGAAGCTAGCCGCAGGTTGCTCAAAGCACTGCTTTGAGGTTGTAGATAAGACTGACGAAGTCAGTTACATATATCTACGGTAAGGCGACGCTGACGTGGTTTGAAGAGATTTTCGAAGAGTATAAGAAAAAAGCAGAGTTGGAAGTCAGTCCAATTCTGCTTTTAAATAGTCTAAAACATTTTCCAGATTATCTAAGGACACCTTGGCAAATTGATAAGGACAGGTGCTTAAATAGGCCTCTTCAAAGAAGTCCAAGCCCAGTTGACTGTGTTTGAGACTGGCGATTTTAGGATACTGTCTGAGGTCTAGCAATAAACCATCGTGTAGGGGAAAGTGAGGGAGGTGACAAGGAGTGTTAGCTAGTCTTTCCTCGAGTTGTTTTTGGTAAGTTTCCTGATTGGCCAAGCGAGCTAGCCGATTTTTCTCAAACAGTTGACTGTCAATATAGAGTGACAGGGCCTTTTGCATGATGAGGTTGCTGTCGTAGTCAAGGATATTTTTGTAGGCCACAAATGCTTCTTTGATAGCATTTGGCAGAATGAGTGCCGTAATCCGCAGGGCTGGAAAGAGGCTGGTTGAGAAGGACTTGATGTAAATGACACGCTCCTCTGTATCCAGATAGTGGAAGGTCTGGCCCTTCTTGGAGTCCAAATCCCCCAGATAATCGTCTTCGACGATATAAACACCATACTTAGCTGCTAAGTCAAGAATGGCTCGTTTGTCCTGCTCAGAATAGGAATGCCCCAGAGGATAGTGAAAACGAGGAATGGTGTAGAAAAACTTAATTTTTCCTGTTTTGAAGTGACCTTCCAGCTCCTCCAAGTCAATCCCATCAATGCCTCGTTCAATCGTTTGATAGTCTAAGCTCTGAGCAATCAAGAGGCGATTCATCCGATGGTAGGTCGGCTGTTCCACCAAGATTTCCTTGGCTTGACTAGGAAAGGATATTTGAGAGAGAATAAACAAGGCTTGTTGGGTCCCAGAAGTCAATACCAACTGGTCTGCCTTGCAGTAGAGAGCTTGGTCAAATAGAAGTTTATGAATGGATTGTCTTAGGTCTTCTAAACCTTCTTGGTTGTCATAGTAGTTAAAGAGGTAGTTTTCTCGGCCAATCAAGGTTTCATTGACACAGAGTCGGAAATCGTCATAGGCACTGGCATGTTCGTCAGTGACTTCGATTTCTAGATCCTGGTGTTGCCCTTGTTCTAGGACATAGTAGCCACTCTGGGGCTTGGCATAGAGGTATTGTTCGTGCCGTAATTCCAGCAGGGCTCGTTGGACAGTGTCCTTGCTACAGTGAAAGTCAAGGCTCAGTTGACGGATAGAAGGCAGGCGACTTCCCGTCGAAAAGCGTCCAGACTCTATACCTTTTTTTAGATAGGAAACAACCTCTTGGTACTTGCTTTGTTTCTTCATTCCAGACCTCCCTTGATTTTATTACATTGTACCTTTTTTTTTTTTTCTTGGCAATGTCTAGGGTGTTTCTCTCGTTCACATATAAAGCTAAATGTGGTATACTCCCATCTTTAATACTTTTTTGAAATCAAAGAGCAACCAAATGCAGATGTGACAGTTTTTCGGAACCTTTTTCTCTTTAAAACAAAATGTGTATTTTTTATCTGGGGTTGATTTGTTTTAAAAAGTTTTCATGCTAATTTTCCCTTATTACTTGTACTTGTTTTTAGGAAAAATCTTGAAATCGCTTTCTTGTTGTGGTATAACAGAATTGAAAAATAAAAGTATACTAATAACTTGTTAGAAAGGAGTTTAAATCAGAAAGTCAAGTTATTTTATCAGTAATATATGTTTGTGACTTGAAAGGAGTGTTTTTTATGAGATTTAAAAAAATTGTAACTTCAGCACCTGTTGTATTATCACTATTTTCTATTATGTCTCCTTCTATAGCTTCTGTTAGAATATTTGCTGATGATGTAACTACCACGGAAGTTTCTGAAATTAGTACCTAAGAACAAAAACAAATCGATGATGTAGCCAATGTTCTTGAACAAATGTTTAGAAATGGAGTTAATGAAAAAATTTTTACTGAATATGTTTATAAAAACTTTTCTCAAAAAGATATTGCTCTTGCGGAAAATGAATTAGAAACTAATATTAATAATCTCTATGACAGAGTCCCTTGGGATGAGATGGGAGGATGTATAGCGAGAAAAATACGAGAAGAATTTTTTGCTATGACCAATGTTTCGCTAACTGTTAGGTATGCGTAGAAAAAGGCTTGGTCAGAATTAGCTAAAGTGGTACTAAGATTTGTTAAAGCTAATGGACTTAAAACAAATATTTATATCATTGCTGCTCAATTGGCTATTTGGGTAGTTCAGTGAGGTATGGAATAATGCGTGATAAAAACTTTTTAATAAAGGATGGGATTATTAGCTTTTTGATTGGATTTGTATATGCGTATTTAGTGTTACAAAAATTTATCCTTTGGAAAATCCTTTTGTTTGCATTTATTTTTGCAATTATTAATACAATATTTATGTTTACTAGGAACAAAAAATAAATAATGATTTAGTTAAATAAAATGCGACCCCTAGGGAAGTGTGTTCCTTAGGGGTTGTTGTGCTAGTTCAAGTTTTGTTTCTGTCAAAATCTCAGACTCCCCGTCGAAAAGCGTCCAGACTCGATACCGTTTTTTAGATAGGAAACAACCTCTTGGTACTTGCTTTGTTTCTTCATTCCAGACCTCCCTTGATTTTGTTACATTGTACCTTTTTTTTCTTTCTTGGCAATGTCTAGAGTGTTTATATCGTTCACATCTAGGGGCAAATGTGGTATACTTAGGAGTAAGATTTATAGAATAACAGACAAGAAAGTGAATGGATAAGAACGTGCAGGAACCAGTGAAATTATTTCAATACAATACCCTTGGAGCCTTGATGGCTGGCCTTTATGGTGGTACCATGACAGTAGGAGAATTGCTAGAGCATGGTGACCTTGGTTTGGGAACCTTGGATTCCATTGATGGGGAATTGATTGTCTTAGATGGCAAGGCTTATCAGGCCAAAGGATCAGGAAATCAGCCAGAAATTGTGGAAGTATCACCAGATGCCCTTATTCCTTACGCAGCAGTGGTACCGCATCAGGCAGAGGTCATTTTTCGCCAGCGCTTTGAGATGACAGACAAGGAATTGGAAGAACGAATCGAGTCTTATTATGACGGGGAAAATCTTTTCCGCTCTATCAAGATTCGTGGGGAATTTTCGCATATGCATGTGCGCATGATTCCCAAGTCAACACCAGATACCAAGTTTGCTGATGTCGCAACCCATCAACCTGAATATAGTCGTGACAATGTTGCGGGGACCATCGTTGGTTTCTGGACGCCAGAGATTTTCCATGGGGTTAGTGTGGCAGGCTATCATCTCCACTTCATCTCAGATGATTTGACCTTCGGTGGGCATGTCATGGACTTTGTCATCAAGGAAGGCATTATCGAGGTGGGAGCGGTTGACCAGTTGGACCAACGTTTCCCAGTCCAAGATCGTCAATACTTGTTTGCTAAGTTCAATGTTGACGAGATGAAAAAAGATATTGAAAAGGCAGAATAGGAGAAGAAAATGACCATTCATATTATCATTACCATGGTGCTGTTGCTGGCTTTCTTGATAGGGAGCATTTGGTATGCCAAAAAGAAATACAAGATTAATTTAGCTGTTTTGGGCTTGGGTGCTGTTGCCTTCTTTGTCTCTTCACAGATTTTGGAAAAACTGGTGCATATCTTAGTTTTGCATCCTCAAAAAGACGGTAGTATTGCCCTCTTGCAAGATCATCCGCTTGTCTATATCATCTATGGCCTAGCCATGGCAGCATTTTTTGAGGAAACAGCTCGTCTTGTTTTCTTCAAATGGTTGGAGAAAAAGAGAAATTTGGAAAAGGCAGACGCCTTGGCCTATGGACTGGGGCATGGTGGCTTGGAATTAATTTTCCTAGGCCTTGCTAGTTTGCTCAATCTCTACATCGTTCTCTCAGCAGTTCAAACGCAGAATCCACAGGTCATGCAATTGCTGTCTGAAAATATGTTGAAAACTATCCAGTCGCTATCAGTCTGGCAGATTTATTTGCTTGGTTTTGAGCGAATCTTGGCCCTAGGTTTCCAATTACTCTTGACTGTTTGGGTTTACCAAGCTGTTCGCCAGAAGAAATGGATTTATCTCCTAGCAGCCTATGGCCTACATGCCTTCTTTGACCTGGCACCATCTCTAGTCCAAGTTGGCTGGTTGACCAATCCAGTCTTGGTAGAAGTTGTCCTAGCACTAGAGCTCGTTCTGCTTGCCTATGGAACCAAGGCAATCTTTTGTAAAAAATCATAAAAGGGGGAAACCTCTTTTTTTGTTTAAAATAAGCCCAAGATTTTTTTTAGGGTCGTCAAATGGTCTTAAAAATGGTATAATGGAATGAATTTTGTAAAAGGAAGAGTGACATGTCTGTAAGAGAAAAAATGCTTGAAATCTTAGAAGGAATTGATATCCGTTTTAAGGAACCCTTGCATAGCTATAGTTATACAAAAGTAGGTGGAGAGGCCGATTATTTGGTCTTTCCACGAAATCGTTTTGAGTTGGCGCGCGTTGTTAAATTTGCCAACCAAGAAAATATTCCTTGGATGGTTCTTGGAAATGCTAGTAACATCATTGTTCGTGATGGTGGGATTCGTGGATTTGTCATCTTGTGTGACAAGCTTAATAATGTTTCTGTTGATGGCTATACTATTGAAGCAGAAGCTGGTGCCAACTTGATTGAAACAACTCGCATTGCCCTTCGTCATAGTTTGACTGGTTTTGAGTTTGCTTGTGGCATTCCTGGAAGTGTTGGTGGTGCTGTCTTTATGAATGCGGGTGCCTATGGTGGCGAGATCGCCCACATCTTGCAGTCTTGTAAGGTCTTGACCAAGGATGGAGAAATCGAGACCCTGTCTGCTAAAGACTTGGCTTTTGGTTACCGTCATTCAGCCATTCAGGAGTCTGGTGCAGTTGTCTTGTCAGCTAAATTTGCCCTTTCTCCAGGAACCCATCAGATTATCAAGCAGGAAATGGACCGTTTGACGCACCTACGCGAACTCAAGCAACCTTTGGAATATCCATCTTGTGGTTCGGTCTTTAAGCGTCCAGTAGGGTATTTTGCAGGTCAATTAATTTCAGAAGCTGGCTTGAAAGGCTATCGTATCGGTGGCGTAGAAGTGTCAGAAAAGCATGCAGGATTTATGATCAATGTCGCAGATGGAACGGCCAAAGACTACGAAGACTTGATTGAGTCTGTTATCGAAAAAGTCAAGGAACACTCTGGCGTTACTCTTGAGAGAGAAGTCCGTATTTTAGGTGAAAGCAAGTAAGAAGCTGTATTTGAAAAGCTGCTGCTATGTCATGGAAAGGGGGTGAAAGCCTATCGTTAGTGCAGAAGAATGTAGGCAGTTCAATCTCCTACACGAGGTAGTAGTGGCCTGACAGAGCCCTGATCTGTTAATCTATGAAAAAGAAGGAATAAATGACAATTGAAAAAACCAATTATTGAATTCAAAAACGTCTCTAAAGTTTTTGAAGACAGCAACACCAAGGTTCTCAAAGACATCAACTTTGAGTTGGAAGAAGGGAAATTCTACACCCTTCTAGGCGCATCTGGTTCAGGGAAATCAACCATCCTAAACATCATTGCAGGTTTACTGGATGCGACGACAGGAGATATCATGCTAGACGGTGTCCGAATTAATGATATCCCAACCAACAAGCGAGACGTCCATACCGTCTTTCAATCCTATGCCTTGTTTCCACATATGAATGTGTTTGAAAATGTTGCCTTTCCACTCCGCTTGCGTAAAATTGACAAGAAAGAAATCGAGAAACGCGTAGCGGAAGTTCTAAAGATGGTTCAGTTGGAAGGTTATGAAAAACGTTCCATCCGTAAACTTTCTGGAGGACAACGCCAGCGTGTGGCTATTGCCCGTGCTATCATCAACCAACCCCGTGTGGTCTTGCTGGATGAACCCTTGTCAGCGCTAGACTTGAAATTAAGAACAGACATGCAGTACGAACTGCGTGAACTGCAACAACGATTGGGCATTACCTTTGTCTTTGTCACTCACGATCAGGAAGAAGCCCTTGCCATGAGTGACTGGATTTTCGTTATGAATGATGGCGAGATTGTCCAGTCTGGAACGCCTGTGGATATCTACGACGAGCCGATTAACCACTTTGTTGCCACCTTTATCGGTGAGTCAAATATCTTGCCAGGTACCATGATTGAGGACTACTTGGTTGAGTTTAACGGCAAACGCTTCGAAGCGGTCGATGGAGGTATGAAACCAAATGAGCCAGTCGAAGTCGTGATTCGTCCAGAGGACTTGCGCATTACTCTTCCTGAAGAAGGCAAGCTCCAAGTTAAGGTCGATACCCAGCTCTTCCGTGGGGTTCACTATGAAATTATCGCCTATGATGAACTTGGAAATGAATGGATGATCCACTCAACCCGTAAGGCCATCGTGGGTGAGGAAATCGGTCTGGACTTTGAACCAGAAGACATCCATATCATGCGTCTCAACGAAACCGAGGAAGAGTTCGATGCTCGTATCGAAGAATACGTGGAAATTGAAGAGCAAGAAGCAGGTCTGATCAATGCAATCGAGGAGGAAAGAGATGAAGAAAACAAGCTCTAAACTCTTTGTAGTGCCCTACATGCTCTGGATTGCCCTCTTTGTGCTCGCACCCTTGGTCCTGATTTTCGGTCAATCCTTTTTCAACATTGAAGGCCAGTTTAGCTTAGAAAACTATAAATCTTACTTTGCGTCACAAAACTTGACCTACCTAAAAATGAGTTTCAACTCTGTACTCTATGCAGGAATTGTGACCTTTGTGACCTTGCTTATCAGCTATCCAACAGCCCTCTTTTTGACCCGTCTTAAGCACCGTCAACTCTGGCTCATGCTGATTATCCTGCCGACATGGATCAATTTGCTCCTCAAAGCCTATGCCTTTATCGGGATTTTTGGTCAAAATGGCTCTATTAACCAATTCTTGGAATTTATCGGAATTGGTTCACAGCAGTTACTCTTTACCGATTTCTCCTTTATCTTTGTCGCAAGCTACATCGAGCTTCCCTTTATGATATTGCCAATCTTTAATGTCTTGGATGATATGGACAACAATCTCATCAATGCCAGCTATGACCTCGGTGCGACCAAGTGGGAAACCTTCCGTCATGTCATCTTCCCTCTGTCTATGAATGGTGTGCGAAGTGGGGTTCAGTCTGTCTTTATCCCAAGCTTGAGTCTCTTCATGCTGACTCGTTTGATTGGTGGGAACCGCGTTATCACACTAGGTACAGCCATTGAGCAGAACTTCCTGACCAATGACAACTACGGTATGGGTTCAACCATCGGTGTGATTCTCATCCTGACCATGTTCGTCACCATGTGGGTGACCAAGGAAAGGAGAGAACGATGAAAAAATTTGCCAACCTTTATCTGGGACTGGTCTTTCTTGTCCTCTACCTGCCAATCTTTTACTTGATTGGTTATGCCTTTAATGCAGGCAACGACATGAATAGCTTTACAGGCTTTAGCTTGAGCCATTTTAAAACTATGTTTAGCGATGGCCGCCTCATGTTGATTGTGACTCAGACCTTTTTCATGGCCTTCTTGTCAGCCTTGATTGCGACCATTATCGGGACTTTCGGTGCTATTTACATTTCTCAGTCTCGTAAGAAATACCAAGAAGCCTTTCTTTCACTTAATAATATCCTCATGGTTGCGCCTGACGTTATGATTGGTGCCAGCTTCTTGATTCTTTTTACTCAACTCAAGTTTTCACTTGGCTTTTTGACAGTTCTTTCTAGTCACGTGGCCTTCTCGATTCCTATTGTGGTCTTGATGGTCTTGCCTCGACTCAAGGAAATGAACGGCGACATGATTCATGCGGCCTATGACTTGGGAGCCAGTCAATTTCAGATGTTCAAGGAAATCATGCTTCCTTACCTGACACCGTCTATCATTGCAGGTTATTTCATGGCCTTCACCTATTCGCTAGATGACTTTGCCGTGACCTTCTTCGTAACGGGAAATGGCTTTTCAACCCTGTCCGTCGAGATTTACTCTCGTGCTCGCAAGGGAATTTCACTAGAAATCAATGCCCTGTCTGCCCTTGTCTTTCTCTTTAGTATTATCCTAGTGGTTGGATATTACTTTATCTCACGTGAGAAGGAGGAGCAAGCATGAAAAAACTCTATTCATTTTTAGCAGGAATTGTAGCCATTATACTCGTCTTGTGGGGAATTGCGACTCATCTAGATAGTAAAATCAATAGTCGAGATAGTCAAAAATTGGTTATCTACAACTGGGGAGACTATATCGATCCAGAACTCTTGGAGCAATTCACAGAAGAAACAGGCATCCAAGTCCAGTACGAGACCTTTGACTCCAACGAAGCTATGTACACTAAGATTAAGCAGGGTGGAACGACATATGATATTGCCATTCCTAGTGAATACATGATCAACAAGATGAAGGACGAAGACCTCTTGGTACCGCTTGACTATTCAAAACTGCAAGGTCTTGAAAATATCGGACCAGAGTTCCTCAACCAGTCCTTTGACCCAGGCAATAAATTCTCTATCCCTTACTTCTGGGGAACCTTGGGAATTGTCTACAATGAAACCATGGTTGATGAAGCGCCTGAGCATTGGGATGACCTTTGGAAGCCAGAGTATAAGAACTCTATCATGCTCTTTGATGGGGCGCGTGAGGTGCTGGGACTGGGGCTCAACTCCCTCGGCTACAGCCTTAACTCAAAGGATCCTCAGCAGTTGGAAGAGACAGTAGACAAGCTCTACAAGCTCACTCCAAATATCAAGGCCATCGTTGCTGACGAGATGAAGGGCTACATGATTCAGAATAACGCTGCTATCGGTGTGACCTTCTCGGGTGAAGCCAGCCAAATGCTAGAAAAAAATGAAAATCTACGCTATGTGGTTCCGACAGAAGCCAGCAACTTATGGTTTGACAATATGGTCATTCCCAAAACAGTCAAAAACCAAGATGCAGCCTATGCCTTTATCAATTTTATGTTGAAGCCTGAAAATGCTCTCAAAAATGCAGAGTATGTTGGCTATTCAACACCAAACCTACCAGCTAAGGAATTGCTCCCAGAGGAGAAAAAAGAAGACAAGGCCTTCTATCCAGATGCTGAAACCATGAAACACCTAGAAGTTTATGAGAAATTTGACCATAAATGGACAGGGAAATATAGCGACCTCTTCCTACAGTTTAAAATGTATCGGAAGTAGGAGCTAAACGGAAGAAAACGAATCAGTTAGAGCTGGTTCGTTGTAAAATCAAACAACGCATAATATCAGGTGTTGAAAAACTTGATATTATGCGTTTTATAGCAGATTGAAGTTAGAATAGCACACCTTGGTTTCTAAAATATTGTTAAAAATTAGTTTGAATTTCTCAACTAATTTGTTCAGATATTCCTTCATTCTGCTATAAAAAAATCAAACGCTTCCTTCTCACGATAGTAAAGGGAAATATGTAATAAAAATTTAATAATTCTGAAATTTAAGGATATATAGTTTGAAATTCTTGATAAAACAAGTTACCGTAAGTAAGTAAGTAAGTAAGTAAGTAAGTAAGTTTTTTTGTCCCGATTATGATATAATGAATACACTAGTATGAACTGTGCAAGTAGGAGAAGTGATACTTTTCTCTCATTTCACAAACATTTCATATTTGAAATTTATAATAAGATATAGCTTTCCAGTTTTTACTATACTTTGATATTCAAATATGTTATGCTATGATTATCAAAGTAAATAAAAGGGGTTACGAATATGACGCCGGAAGAAATGTACTTGACAGAGCGATTGGATGTACAGATAGCTCATTTTTTAAAGAAAAGTATTCAACATCGTAGGCGCTATAAGGTGTTAAAAATAACAGAAATCGTGGCAGGTTTTCTCATAGCAGTTTTCTGTGCTATTCCTATGCCAGGTGATCGCTACCGTTTGATTTCGGTTGCTTTGTCCAGTTTAGGCTTGCTGTGTGAAGGGATTCTCAATTTGTATAATGCAAAGGAACACTGGATTTCTTACCAAAAGACTGCGCAACTCCTGGAGAGAGAAAAATTCCTTTATCAATGCCAAACGGAGAAATATGCAGGAAAAACCAAGGCTTTTGCCCTATTTGTCAAGACATGCGAAAGTCTTATCTCAGAGGAAATCAACCAGTGGGAAAGTATCCAGTCAAAAGAAGTGGCAGCTAGTGCAGATGCTCCAGGGGAAAAAAGAGTAGGAGGTGGAGGAAATGTTTCAATCTAGCTACTTATTGCCCTTGCTCTGGTTGAAAAAAGAAGCCAATAAAGAAGAGATGAGTGCGACCCAGTGCCAGATATTTTTCTTTTATTATCAAATGTTTGAACTCTTATTTGCTAGAGAAAGCGACTTGAGAGACTTATGTCTGGGAAGGCAAGGTTTTTATTTCTCGCAGTTAGAGAAAGATTTGCTTTCTGGAGTTTCCCACTTTCTAAAAAACTTGGAGGGAAAAGGGACTCTCAAGGCTAATCAAGAAGTATCAGCTCGCAAAGCTCTTTTTCTAGCCTTGACAACTAGCCAGTCAGATTGGCAGGAGTTAGCTCCTGTTTTTGATTTTTATCAGACTATTGGGAGACTTGAACATCCTTCTCTCTTGAGTTCTCAGGACAGACAAGATCTGATGTGGATTTACCAGTCAGCTTTGGAGAAGGATTATAGTGTCAAGGTAATTGGCGACAAGCATTTTGTATTGAAGAGACAAGATGCTACTAAATTGACAGCGCGCCAAACTCAAACTTTGGAAATTCTGAGCCAATCAGAAGACTTGGTCAATCCTGTCTATGTTACATTAGGAGAAAAGGGGGTGCTCTTGCTTGATTAAGAGAGGAGATGTTGTAGCTCTTTATTTGCCTTTTCCGACTATTAGTAGCGATTTGGCTGTGAAGAATCATATGTATATCTGTATTGACAACAGCACGACTAAAAACAAAGAGTTGGTTAAAAATCAGACCTTCAAACCAGCTCTCTTGACCAGACGTTTGGTCAAGAACTTTATGATAGAAGAGCCGGATCTAGCTCGTAATCCTTTTACAAGACCAACCTTGATTGACTTAGATAAGGTATTTATGTTGGATAATACGGTCATTCCGACTTCTTATCTAGCCAGACGGCGACGCAATGTCTCAGAAGAATTATACGAGGAAATTTTGGATCACTTAGTCCAACCACGGCTGATTTCGCTGAACAAGTCTGAGTTTATGCAACTCAATCCAGGAACTTATTAGGAGGTAGAAGATGACAAATAAAGCAGTAAATGACTTTATACTAGCTATGGATTACGATAAAAAGAAACTCTTGACCCATCAGGGAGAAAGTATTGAAAATCGTTTCATCAAAGAGGGGAATCAGCTACCCGATGAGTTTGTTGTTATCGAAAGAAAGAAGCGGAGCTTGTCGACAAATACAAGTGATATTTCTGTAACAGCTACCAACGACAGTCGCCTCTATCCTGGAGCACTTCTCGTAGTGGATGAGACCTTGTTAGAGAATAATCCCACTCTTCTTGCGGTCGATCGTGCTCCGATGACTTATAGTATTGATTTGCCTGGTTTGGCAAGTAGTGATAGCTTTCTCCAAGTGGAAGACCCCAGCAATTCAAGTGTTCGCGGAGCGGTAAACGACTTGTTGGCTAAGTGGCATCAAGATTATGGTCAGGTCAATAATGTCCCAGCTAGAATGCAGTATGAAAAAATCACGGCTCACAGCATGGAACAACTCAAGGTCAAGTTTGGTTCTGACTTTGAAAAGACAGGGAATTCTCTTGATATTGATTTTAACTCTGTCCATTCGGGCGAAAAGCAGATTCAGATTGTTAATTTTAAGCAGATTTATTATACAGTCAGCGTAGATGCTGTTAAAAATCCAGGAGATGTGTTTCAAGATACTGTAACGGTAGAGGATTTGAGGCAGAGAGGAATTTCTGCCGATCGTCCTTTGGTCTATATTTCGAGTGTTGCTTACGGGCGTCAGGTCTATCTCAAGTTGGAAACTACGAGTAAGAGTGATGAAGTAGAGGCTGCTTTTGAAGCTTTGATAAAAGGAGTCAAGGTAGCTCCTCAGACAGAGTGGAAGCAGATTTTGGACAATACAGAAGTGAAGGCAGTTATTTTAGGGGGCGACCCGAGTTCGGGTGCCCGAGTTGTAACAGGCAAGGTGGATATGGTAGAGGACTTGATTCAAGAAGGCAGTCGCTTTACAGCAGATCACCCAGGCTTGCCGATTTCCTATACAACTTCATTTTTACGGGACAATGTAGTTGCGACCTTTCAAAACAGTACAGACTATGTTGAGACTAAGGTGACAGCTTACAGAAACGGAGATTTACTCTTGGATCATAGTGGTGCCTATGTTGCCCAATATTACATTACTTGGGATGAATTATCCTATGATTATCAAGGTAAAGAAGTTTTGACTCCTAAGGCTTGGGATAGAAATGGGCAGGATTTGACGGCTCATTTTACCACTAGTATTCCTTTAAAAGGGAATGTTCGCAATCTCTCTATCAAAATTAGGGAATGTACAGGACTTGCCTGGGAATGGTGGCGTACGGTTTATGAAAAAACCGATTTGCCACTCGTACGTAAGCGGACGATTTCTATTTGGGGAACGACTCTCTATCCTCAGGTAGAAGATAAGGTAGAAAATGACTAGGAGGGAAGAATGTTTGCGACAAAAAGAGTGAATGGCGATTTGTTTTCAGGACTTATCACAGATGTGGATGAGGAAATCATGAATAGCGATCAAAATCGCCTTGATATTGATACTATTGTTATCCACCATAATGGTGGGCTGAGTGATGAGGGGGCTAGAAGTACTTGGTATGTCTCTACAGGTCATGGCACATCTGCTCACTATCAGGTGACTCCTGATAAGATATGGGGGTGTGTTGGTGAAGAGAGCGTCGCTTATCATGCCGGCAACTATGAGGTCAATCAGCGTTCGATTGGTATTGAACACTTAAATAACCGTGGGGAACCTGACTGGACTATTGCAGAGGAAACCTACAGGAACTCAGCACGTTTGATTGCAGATATTTGTAATCGTTATAATTTACCAATCAATCGTGAAACCATCCATCCTCACCAGGAATTTACTGCTACAGATTGTCCTGGTGGAATTGACATTGACCGTTTGATTCAGATGGTATTGGAGTTATCAGGTGATATTGACAATGAAGAGCAAGTAAAACAATTTTCGGAAAGTGACCAAGTTTTTCTTGTTCGTGTAGTAAATGATGATCTCTACCTCCGAACAGGTCCAGGTGTAGATTATCCTGATGACGGATTTTGTCCCCTTGGAACTTTTACTATCATACAGGTAGAGGAGGCAGATGGCTATACTTGGGGCTTGTTGAAGTCGGGTAGGGGTTGGATTGCACTAGACTATACAGAAGAATTCAAATAGAAAAAGGAAGAAATAATGAAACAAAAACATGAAAAAGATCACAAAGAGGAAAAGGTTTTTCGCTATTCAATTAGGAAGTACCACTTTGGTGCTGCCAGCGTTGCCGTTGCGGCGCTGATGTTTTTTGCCAATGGGACAGTACAGGCACAAACACCTGATATTTCCCCAGCGACAGAGAGTGGAACGACTAGAACCAGCGTCCTTGTAAGCGATTCCTCGGGGGGGGGAGCGGGGGGGGGGGGGGGGGGGGGGGCTGAAGAGCTAAATGAAAAAACTCCTGATACGGACCCTAGTCAGCTAGAGCAATCTAGCCAAGGCAATCAAAAGCCTCAAGAGGCATCAGATGAAAACAAGTCTCTGGCAAAAACTAATGAAGAAGGCAAGGGAGAAAAGCAAGCAGAAGAAGCAAGCCGTCCTACTGTGAATAAGTCACTTGCCGAGTCTGCACAAACCAGTCTGCAAGCCCTGCTTGCCAATCTGACACTGGATTCTATGAAAGAACTCCATGCTCGTGTAGATGAAAGTCTAGCAAGAGCTAAAGCTGTTCTTGATAATCCAAACTCCAGTCAAGAGGAGGTTAATGCCCAGGTTCAAGCCATGAAAGCCTTGACTGAGGAAGTCAATAAGGTTTTGGCTGGCAGTTCTTTTACTTTTAACAATAATCAACCGGTAACTCTGCAATCAAAAACATTGCGAATTTTGTTAAAAGAAGTAGATAGATTGGACAAGAGTAAATATACAAAGGATTCGCTTGAAAAATTAGCAGAAAGAGTATCAAAAGCTCAGTATGCTTTGCTAAATGCTAAGACACAAAAAGAAATTGATGAAGCATATGCTAGTGTGATTTCTTTTAAAAATAGCGGGTTGGAGTTAGAAAAGAAAGCAACTGTCAAGCCTAGAGAACTAAATAGACCTATTGAAAAAGTAACAGAGGAGTTATTTTCGGTAAGGAATTCAACATCTAGGGTAAGTGTATCATCTGGTGAAAGTGGATTTCGATCAATTCCTGGTTATAGTTATCAAGTAACAAAAGGAAGTTTAGGTAATCTAACGGCTGGTCAATATCTAAATCGTAATGTGATGGTTAAATTAACTACTCCTTCACGAAATGATCGAAATCAGCAAGTTACGACTTTTCCGAATATTGGTCCTCGTTTAGAATATGCTAATTTAAGAACAGACGGTCAAAAACCATATCCGAGTGACACAGAAGTGAACTATGTTTTTGTAGGGAATATTCCAAATGAAATGGTAGGTGCCTATAACTTGTTGATAACACGTTATAGTGATAAAAAAGTAGTTGTACAAATTCCTATTGTAGTCAAGCCTCAAAAACCGACTGTTACAGTTGATAATATAGATACTGTTGCAGGTAAAACAGCTACTGTGAAAGCAACAGCTCTTAATTCATCTGATTCTAAAGTCACTTTTTACGTGAATAATGCTGAGAAAGCGACTGTTAATGCGGTCAATGGACTCGCAACTTGGACGACAACAGAAAAATTAAATAAGGGTGATATAATAACTGCTAAAAATAGTGCAAAAGCGGATCTACACACCACTGATGCATATGGGAATAGTATAACTGTTTCTAGAGCAGATTCAGAAATAAGTGATGCGGTTTTAATACCTGAAAAAAAATCAGTCGATAAGACAGAACTTACAAACGCCAAAGACGCCTTGAAAGCAGACGTTGAGCAAGTTGCCGATACAGCTGGTAAGACAGAAGCAAGTAAACAAGCCTACGAAACAGCGAAGACAAAAGCGAACACAGCGGTAAGCGAAGCTGAAACCGTGATTGCCAACGCGAGCGCAACGGAACAAGACGTAGCGAATGCGAAAGCAAAAGTAGACGCAGCTAAGAGAGAACTTGATACAGCCAAAGCTGGCTTGCAAGATGTCAATAAGACAGAACTTACAAACGCCAAAGACGCCTTGAAAGCAGACGTTGAGCAAGTTGCCGATACAGCTGGTAAGACAGAAGCAAGTAAACAAGCCTACGAAACAGCGAAGACAAAAGCGAACACAGCGGTAAGCGAAGCTGAAACCGTGATTGCCAACGCGAGCGCAACGGAACAAGACGTAGCGAATGCGAAAGCAAAAGTAGACGCAGCTAAGAGAGAACTTGATACAGCCAAAGCTGGCTTGCAAGATGTCAATAAGACAGAACTTACAAACGCCAAAGACGCCTTGAAAGCAGACGTTGAGCAAGTTGCCGATACAGCTGGTAAGACAGAAGCAAGTAAACAAGCCTACGAAACAGCGAAGACAAAAGCGAACACAGCGGTAAGCGAAGCTGAAACCGTGATTGCCAACGCGAGCGCAACGGAACAAGACGTAGCGAATGCGAAAGCAAAAGTAGACGCAGCTAAGAGAGAACTTGATACAGCCAAAGCTGGCTTGCAAGATGTCAATAAGACAGAACTTACAAACGCCAAAGACGCCTTGAAAGCAGACGTTGAGCAAGTTGCCGATACAGCTGGTAAGACAGAAGCAAGTAAACAAGCCTACGAAACAGCGAAGACAAAAGCGAACACAGCGGTAAGCGAAGCTGAAACCGTGATTGCCAACGCGAGCGCAACGGAACAAGACGTAGCGAATGCGAAAGCAAAAGTAGACGCAGCTAAGAGAGAACTTGATACAGCCAAAGCTGGCTTGCAAGATGTCAATAAGACAGAACTTACAAACGCCAAAGACGCCTTGAAAGCAGACGTTGAGCAAGTTGCCGATACAGCTGGTAAGACAGAAGCAAGTAAACAAGCCTACGAAACAGCGAAGACAAAAGCGAACACAGCGGTAAGCGAAGCTGAAACCGTGATTGCCAACGCGAGCGCAACGGAACAAGACGTAGCGAATGCGAAAGCAAAAGTAGACGCAGCTAAGAGAGAACTTGATACAGCCAAAGCTGGCTTGCAAGATGTCAATAAGACAGAACTTACAAACGCCAAAGACGCCTTGAAAGCAGACGTTGAGCAAGTTGCCGATACAGCTGGTAAGACAGAAGCAAGTAAACAAGCCTACGAAACAGCGAAGACAAAAGCGAACACAGCGGTAAGCGAAGCTGAAACCGTGATTGCCAACGCGAGCGCAACGGAACAAGACGTAGCGAATGCGAAAGCAAAAGTAGACGCAGCTAAGAGAGAACTTGATACAGCCAAAGCTGGCTTGCAAGATGTCAATAAGACAGAACTTACAAACGCCAAAGACGCCTTGAAAGCAGACGTTGAGCAAGTTGCCGATACAGCTGGTAAGACAGAAGCAAGTAAACAAGCCTACGAAACAGCGAAGACAAAAGCGAACACAGCGGTAAGCGAAGCTGAAACCGTGATTGCCAACGCGAGCGCAACGGAACAAGACGTAGCGAATGCGAAAGCAAAAGTAGACGCAGCTAAGAGAGAACTTGATACAGCCAAAGCTGGCTTGCAAGATGTCAATAAGACAGAACTTACAAACGCCAAAGACGCCTTGAAAGCAGACGTTGAGCAAGTTGCCGATACAGCTGGTAAGACAGAAGCAAGTAAACAAGCCTACGAAACAGCGAAGACAAAAGCGAACACAGCGGTAAGCGAAGCTGAAACCGTGATTGCCAACGCGAGCGCAACGGAACAAGACGTAGCGAATGCGAAAGCAAAAGTAGACGCAGCTAAGAGAGAACTTGATACAGCCAAAGCTGGCTTGCAAGATGTCAATAAGACAGAACTTACAAACGCCAAAGACGCCTTGAAAGCAGACGCAAGTGCACGCCAAGTGGCTAAAGAATTGCCAAATACAGGTACAGCAGATTCTACTGTAGCTATGGTAGCAGCAACTGCAAGTGCATTACTTGGTCTTGGTCTTGCAGGATATCGTCGTAAAGAAGAGGAAGAAGCTTAGTTAGGAACTTGTTCGATTAGCATCAAATAATGAATTTGATTTTCAAAACCTAGACAAGCACCTCTCATAAAAAATCTCCTAGTAGTCATTTCTGCTAGGAGATTTTTGTGTACGCTAGGGATATCGTACAGCTGATACTCAAATATAATCGGCTCTTTTGGGTACGATGGGCATGTCGTGCATCTGAGGTGTATAGTTGTTTAGTTTTAAACAAGCACGTTATAATAAAGCTATGGTATATAGTACAGATTTTAAACAAGGAGCATTAAATTACATCAAAGAGGGGCACAGCCATGTCGAGGCAGCTAAAGTTTTTTATGTTGGCGTCAGAACTCTCTTCACTTGGGAAAAGAAAGGCGTGAACAAGGACACTTAGAGCGGAAAAAGCGAGTCGTCAAAAACCGAAAGATTCCTTTGTACTCAATGAAAATCAAAGAGCAAACTAGGAAGCTAGCCGCGGGTAGCTCAAAACACCGTTTTGAGGTTGCAGATAGAACTGACGAAGTCAGCTCAAAACACTATTTTGAGGTTGTGGATAGAACTGACGAAGTCAGCTCAAAACACTATTTTGAGGTTGTGGATAGAACTGACGAAGTCAGCTCAAAACACTGTTTTGAGGTTGTGGATAGAACTGACGAAGTCAGTAACATATATACGACAAGGCGACACTGACGTGGTTTGAAGAGATTTTAGAAGAGTATAACAACTATAGGTTGTCTATCTCTCGTACTCTTAATAAATTTTATACTCCTGTATAATGTAATCATATAGGCTTACCAAAGACTCAGTTCGAGGATAACATTTAGAAAGTTTTTTCATAATCAAATGCATATTATAAGGTTCTCTTAATATTTGATAATATGCGCTTTTCTCATTTTAAAGCCTATTACTAACTCTCCAAAGTTGTGAAGGTTCCTAGCACGATTTGCTATCGACAATTTTTATCGGAAGTGGTGATGATTCATAGTTTATATATCCTTATGTTTTTTTATTTGATTTGCTTATTTACTTGCCCAGCCTCTTTTCAAAAAAAGTTTCTGGTTGATATTCTCTTCCTCAAAACGGATTTCCAAATAAAAAGCAGATTTTTGATTTTGCTTGACAAATTGTTAAGAATCTAATATAATAAAATTCGTAGAAGAAAACTATCGCTTTTAGCGTAGCCAAAGAATTACTGGTCGGTCTGTTTTGGTCAGTAGTTCGTAGATAGGCTTATTTGGGTTTTATATATTTTCCGCAAGCAGATGAATAAATATATCGTAGGAAGAGGTGTAAATAGCCTCTTTATTTTTTTGAGAAAAGGTACAGTATGTTAAGAAATTTAATTCTTAGTTACAGAACGTTGATGGATACTCAATACAAATTTACTATCACTCAGACTGTTTCCAAACAAACTACAGAAAAATATATTGAGTTAAGCTTCACGGAACCAAATTTTCATCATCTTATAGGTTTGCACAAACTAAAAGGAATAGATAAAGTTAAGTGCTTCAATGGTAATGGGGCTCAGAGGATATATAACAAAATTTTGGGAAATCATATCACTTTTTATGATTTAGATAAAGATACATCTCAGCATAAGGCTGCATTTTTATCTAGAGCAACTTCTCTGAATTTAATTTATACGATGCTAGAAAATATAAGTGTTAATTTAAAGGGATTGTACTATTTTGACCCCAATAAAATTGGGTCGAAGATTAAAGCAAAGTATTTATTGCATTTTCAACATAGAGATAAAGAATTTTATTTTTTGTTTGATAAATATGATAAGAAGGTTAAGAACACTGATATTTGCTATCCTGTTTCAGTTTTTAGAAGAAAAATACAGGCTGAGTTGCCAGAAGGGCGTAGTGCAAAACACTATGAAATGAACCAACCCCCCATTAAGCTATTGAAGGTTGAAAAAATACAGGGGGCTAGAATTGTTACATTATACGACAGATAGTTCATTTGGTTTAGAGAGCTATTTTGAGTATGACAGGTATATCAGATATCTGAGATGTAAGTCCGTTGTGGGCACCAGCTAACTGTGAAGCCAATAGCAATCCTGAGCCTGATCCTAAGACTGATGCTGGAAATAAGAATCATTTCCAGTTGACGCAAGCTTAAAAAAACGTTATAATAAGAAAGTTGAGAATTGATTTTCAGTTGTCTTAGTCCAGAGAAGTGGCGGTGCTGCGAGCCATCTAAGCTAGGAAGTCATGCTACTCAATCATACAATTGCATAAGAACAAGAGAATGACAAGTTCATTGAATGAAGGTGGTACCGCGGTTTTTCGCCCTTCGTGATATGAGCTTGTCTTTTGGTTTTTTGGAGGTGTTGATGAAAACATTTCTTGTCAAACAAAAGTTTCGTCTTGGAGGCGAACGCTTCGCTATCAAGGATGACAGGGGAGAAATTGCCTATCAGGTGGAGGGATCATTTTTTAAGATTCCCAAAACCTTTACCATTTATGATGCTAATGGTGAACAGGTCAGTCAGATCAGTAAAGAAATCTTGACCTTGCTACCTCGTTTTGAAATTCAGCTTCAGGATGGGTCCAGTTTTGTCATTCGTAAGAAGTTGACCTTCTGGCGAGATAAGTATGAGTTTGATAATCTGGGGCTTCGTATCGAGGGCAATATCTGGGATTTGAATTTCAAACTACTGGATGATCGCGATCAGTTGATTGCGGAAATCAGGAAAGAACTCTTCCATCTGACCTCTACTTATAACGTAACAGTCCTTGAGGACGCTTATGCAGACCTAGTCATTTCTCTCTGTGTCGCTATTGACTATGTGGAAATGCTGGAAAGCCAATCACATTAAACAAGTAAATAAGGAGACAATATGAAACAACTATCTAGTGCACAAGTACGCCAAATGTGGCTTGATTTCTGGGCGACTAAAGGTCACTCAGTAGAACCATCAGTGAGTTTGGTTCCTGTAAATGATCCAACTCTTTTGTGGATCAACTCTGGGGTAGCAACTCTTAAGAAATACTTTGACGGGACTATCATCCCTGAAAATCCACGTATTACCAATGCTCAAAAAGCGATTCGTACCAACGACATTGAAAACGTAGGGAAGACTGCGCGTCACCATACCATGTTTGAAATGTTGGGGAATTTCTCTATCGGGGATTACTTCCGTGACGAAGCCATCACTTGGGCTTATGAGCTTTTGACAAGCCCTGAGTGGTTTGACTTCCCAGCTGAAAAACTTTACATGACCTACTATCCAGACGATAAAGATTCATACAACCGTTGGATTGAAGTGGGAGTGGACCCAAGTCACTTGATTCCAATCGAGGACAACTTCTGGGAAATTGGTGCGGGACCTTCTGGACCGGACACAGAGATTTTCTTTGACCGTGGGGAAGCTTTTGACCCAGAAAATATCGGTATTCGTCTCCTTGCAGAAGATATCGAAAACGACCGTTACATCGAAATCTGGAACATCGTATTGTCACAATTTAACGCAGACCCTGCTGTTCCTCGTAGTGAGTACAAGGAATTGCCACACAAGAACATTGATACGGGCGCTGGTTTGGAGCGTTTGGTGGCGGTTATCCAAGGGGCTAAGACAAACTTTGAAACGGATCTCTTCATGCCGATCATCCGTGAAGTGGAGAAATTATCTGGTAAGGTCTATGACCAAGATGGCGACAACATGAGCTTTAAAGTTATTGCTGACCACATCCGTTCCCTTTCATTTGCCATCGGTGATGGTGCTCTTCCTGGAAACGAAGGACGTGGTTATGTCCTTCGCCGTCTTCTTCGTCGTGCTTCTATGCATGGTCAAAAATTGGGAATCAACGAGCCTTTCCTTTACAAACTCGTTCCAACTGTTGGTAAAATCATGGAAAGCTACTACCCAGAAGTGCTTGAAAAACGTGACTTTATCGAAAAAATTGTTAAGAGCGAGGAAGAATCCTTTGCTCGTACCCTTCATTCAGGTCAACACTTTGCTCAAGGTATCGTAGCAGACTTGAAAGAAAAAGGTCAATCTGTCATTGCTGGTCAAGATGTCTTTAAACTCTACGATACTTATGGATTCCCAGTTGAATTGACTGAAGAAATCGCTGAAGAAGCTGGTATGACTGTGGACCGTGAAGGATTTGAAGCAGCCATGAAAGAACAGCAAGAACGTGCGCGTGCGTCAGCTGTAAAGGGTGGCTCAATGGGTATGCAAAATGAAACCCTTCAAAACATCACTGTAGAAAGTGTCTTCAACTACAATGCTAGCCAATTGTCTTCTAAATTGGTGGCTATCGTGGCTGACAATGCAGAAGTAGAATCTGTGTCAGAAGGAACTGCCTCACTTATCTTTGCGGAAACGCCATTCTATGCTGAAATGGGTGGACAGGTCACTGACCACGGACAAATCTTGGATGAGTCAGGTAAGGTCGTGGCTACTGTGACCAATGTTCAAAAAGCACCAAACGGACAAGCACTTCACACGGTTGAAGTTCTTGCACCGCTTGCCTTGAACCAAGAATATACTCTGGCAATTGATACAAATCGTCGTCACCGTGTTATGAAAAACCACACTGCGACTCACTTGCTTCACGCTGCCCTTCACAATATCCTTGGAAATCACGCAACACAAGCAGGATCTCTTAACGAAGTCGAATTCCTTCGCTTTGACTTTACGCATTTTCAAGCAGTAACTGCTGAAGAATTGCGTGCGATTGAACAGCAAGTCAACGAGAAAATCTGGGAAGCTCTTGAAGTTAAGACAGTTGAAACGGATATTGACACTGCCAAAGAAATGGGAGCTATGGCTCTCTTTGGTGAGAAATACGGCAAGGAAGTTCGTGTTGTTACTATCGGTGACTACTCTATCGAGCTTTGTGGTGGTACCCACGTTGGTAATACTTCTGAAATTGGCCTCTTCAAGATTGTCAAAGAAGAAGGGATTGGATCAGGAACTCGCCGTATCTTGGCAGTGACTGGTAAGGAAGCCTTTGAAGCCTACCGTGAACAAGAAGACGCTCTTAAAGCTGTCGCAGCAACCTTGAAAGCACCTCAAGTCAAGGAAGTGCCTCATAAAGTAGAAGGAATTCAAGAACAACTTCGTCAACTTCAAAAAGAAAATGCTGAATTGAAAGAAAAGGCCGCAGCTGCAGCCGCGGGCGATATCTTTAAGGATGTGAAGGAAGTCAACGGTCACCGTTACATTGCTAGTCAAGTGTCTGTATCTGATGCTGGTGCCCTTCGTACTTTTGCAGATAACTGGAAACAAAAAGACTACTCTGATCTTCTTGTCCTAGTTGCTGCTATCGGTGACAAAGTCAATGTCCTTGTAGCAAGCAAGACAAAAGACCTTCATGCAGGAAACCTTGTCAAAGAATTGGCACCAATCGTCGATGGACGTGGTGGTGGTAAACCAGACATGGCCATGGCAGGAGGAAGCAACCAAGCTAAGATCCAAGAATTGTTGGATGAAGTAGCAGCTAAATTGTAATAAAGTAAAGATCTATCCATTTGGGTAGGTCTTTTTGTGAATACAAAAAAGCCAAATCCGATTGGACCTGGCTTGATAATCATTGGCAATTAGATTGTATTGGCTGCCCAGACACTTACGGATCTAGCTGAGACTGGGAATTGTCCATAACCTTCCTCATCGATTGTAACTTGATCTTGGTGGTTTCCAAGTAAATCTATGAAAGTTTGGTTAGCCCATTCTTGACCGACAAACATTGATTTACTGTTTTCTTGGTCATTTGAGATAAGGACTGCGATTGGGGATTGATGTTCAGTACCTGAACGTACCCAACCGATACAGTTAGGGTCATCAAAGTAGTCATTTTGTTCTCCATAGGCCAAATCTTTTCGGATGGTTAGGAGGCGGTCAAGGACTTCTTTGAAATCTTGTTGAGCATATTGCCCTGAAATCCCATAGTAGTCGCCGTAAAAGACACATGGAAGGCCATTTTGGCGTAACAGAATGAGGGCATAGGCTGCTGGTTTGAACCATTCTTCAACGGTAGACTCAAGAGCCTGACCTCGTTGTGTATCGTGGTTGTCGACAAATGTCACAGCCTTGTCAGGCTTGAGTTCAACCAAGCTATCTGTGAAAATGCCACGAAGGTCATAGTTGGAACCTGCTCGGCTAGCATCAAAGAGATTCTGGTGGAGACGAACATCGACAAGGTCAAAGCGTTCTTCCGTTTTTTCAAGATAGTCTAGATTGGCTTCCTTATCGGGATTCCAAAATTCACCAAAAACATAGAAATCCTCACCGTATTTTTCCTTCATATCGCGGATAAAATTGCTCATGAAGAAAGAGTCAATGTGCTTAACGGCATCCAAACGGAAACCAGCAATACCAGTCGTCTCCATGAACCAGTCAGCCCAGTCATAGATATTTTGGATGACTTCAGGATGTTTAAAGTCTAGGTCGGCATACATGAGGTAGTCGTAGTTACCATTTTCGTTATCGACCAATTCCTCATTTGCCCAGCCCTTGTTGTCCCCTTGGATGAGATAAATACCAGACTTACGGCGTTTGGCATCGTAGTCTGTACCTGTGAAGTGGTACCAGTGCCAGTGGAAGTCATTGTAGGTATCTTGGCGACCATCGAAGGTAAAGCTAGTCCAGCCATTGATGGTGAAGGGTTCTCCAAGTTCAACTGTACGGTCTACAGGATCCACTTCAATAACCTGAAAGGCTTCCATGTGATCGGCTGCAGCCTTGTGATTGAGTACCACATCGGCCATAGGCTGGATTCCCTGTTCTTTTAGGGTTTGAATAGCTTGAAGATAGTCTTCTCTGAAACCATACTTGGTGCGGACAGTTCCTTTTTGGTTAAACTCTCCTAGGTCAAATAAGTCATAGACCCCATAGCCGACATCTTTTTCATTGGTAGCTTTGAAAGCTGGTGGCATCCAGACGTGACTGATCCCCAGATGAGCTAGGTGTTGAGCATCTTCAGCTAGGCGCGTCCAGTGCTGACCATCGTGGGGCAGATACCATTCAAAGTATTGCATGAGTGTTTGATTTTGCATGATGTTTCCTCTTACTTGTCAATCTTGTTCTTTATTCTATCATAAAGTATTGGTTAGCGCCAACGTTTGCATAAGATAGAAGGAAACTATTTTAACTACTTAAAATAAAGTATTGATTTTTTTGTATCAAAGTGCTAGTATAATAGTATGTAATATAGATAAAGATAGGAGTCATCCCATGATTGAATTTCAAAATGTTAGTAAGTTGTATGGTGATAAAGAGGCTTTGAGCAATCTCAATTTGCAGATTGAAAATGGGGAGATTATGGGCTTGATTGGCCATAATGGGGCTGGAAAATCGACCACCATAAAATCCCTAGTCAGTATCATTTCACCCAGCAGTGGTCGTATTTTGGTAGACGGTCAGGATTTATCGGAAAATCGCTTGGCTATTAAACGAAAGATTGGCTACGTAGCAGACTCGCCTGACTTATTTTTACGCTTAACGGCCAATGAGTTTTGGGAATTGATTGCTTCATCCTATGATCTGACTAGCTCTGACTTGGAGGCTAGTCTAGCTAGGCTATTGAGTGTTTTTGATTTTGCTGAAAATCGCTATCAGGTTATTGAAACTCTTTCTCACGGAATGCGTCAGAAAGTATTTGTCATTGGGGCACTCTTGTCTGATCCTGATATTTGGGTTTTGGACGAACCCTTGACTGGTTTGGATCCCCAGGCTGCCTTTGATTTGAAGCAAATGATGAAGGAACATGCACAAAAAGGCAAGACAGTCTTGTTTTCAACCCATGTCCTAGAGGTGGCAGAGCAAGTCTGTGATCGGATTGCCATTTTGAAAAAGGGGCATTTGATTTATTGTGGTAGCGTAGAGGACTTGAGAAAAGACCACCCAGACCAGTCTTTGGAAAGTATCTACCTTAGCCTTGCTGGTAGAAAAGAGGAGGTTTCAGATGCGTCTCAAGGTCATTAAAAAATTAGTTGATATCAATATCCTCTATTCATCTCAAGAAGCTAATCTGGCTAACCTACGAAAGAAGCAGGCTAAGAATCCTGGGAAAAAAGTAAATGTTTCCGCTAGAGTCCTAAGTTCTTACATTTTTTCAAGTCTCTTGATGCTTTTCATGTTTATAAATATAGCCTTTCGTTTTCCTTTTGAGGAAATGCCAAGTTTTTTTAGTAGCATGGTTGCTATTTTACTGGTGCTTGCCTTTTCAACTTCTTTCACTGCATTTTACAATGTCTTTTATGAGAGTAAGGACTTGGCATCGTATAGGCCCTATGCCTTTAAAGAATCAGAGATTATAATTGCTAAAGGACTGTCTGTTCTCTTGCCAGCTCTAGCTGGAATTGTACCAATCCTAGCTTATTTTCTAGTCCTCTATATTAGGCTAGCTCCTTCTTTTTGGCTGGGCTTGCCTTTGATGCTGCTGTCCTTGGCCTTATTATTTGTCTCTGTTACTTTAGTGATGGTAGTGGCAGTACATTTCTTGGCTCAGACTACGGTCTTCAGAAAGTATCAGTCTATTTTTTCGAATGTGATGATTGGGATAGGGGTTCTCATACCTTTAATATTTGTCCTCTTTCTACAGTCGACTTTTGGAAGTATTGTTGACAAAGTTAGAGACATTCCATTTCTCCTTTATCCTCTTCATATCTTTTACAAAATAGCAGTGGAGCCTTTTTCGACAGAAGCCATACTGGGTCTGTTAGCTTGGATAGCTTTAACTGTTTTCTTGCTTTACCTGACCAAAAAGAAGGTTCTTCCTCATTTTTATGACGTGATTCTGCTTAACAGTGAGGAGAAGGTCAAGAAAGAACGTCGCAATAAGGAGAGAATTTCAACTACTAATAAAAAGGGCTTTTTCCGTATGGTTTTACGCTACCACCTCACCCTCTTGGGACAGGGAACTGGCGTGATTACAGTGCTTTTTACAAGTGCTTTTCTTCCTTATCTCATGATGATCGGTCTGATTTCCAAAATTCGAGATTCTCAGATAGTTCCAGATATTCATCCTCCATACTGGTTACCCTTGTTTTTTATAGGATTGTTTATAGCAGTTGTCAATAACAATATCACCAGCCTGCATTCAATTGCCTTGTCCTTAGAGAGGGAAAATGTTGATTTTCTGAAGAGTTTGCCCTTTGACTTTGCTCGTTATGTGAAAGTGAAATTTTGGATTATATTTGCTGTCCAGTCCTTTTTACCAATTCTGACTTTACTTGGTCTTTCTCTATATCTAGGCTTGCCCATCCTTTCGATGATTTACCTTCTTGTAGTCTGGACCCTTGCCAGTGTCATCCTTTCTTGCCACAATTACTTTAAGGACGTGAAAAATCTGTCAACCAATTGGAGTAGCATTACGGACTTGGTGAACCGTTCAAATCGTATAGTAGCAATAGTTTTACTCTTAATTTATAGTGTTATCTTAATGATTTTAGTCATAGCAAGTTTGTTCTTGGTTCGGTCTCTCGCCCCTGTCCTTGCCATTAGCTTGGGAGTAGGAGTTCTTATCCTCTTGCTTGCTCTTGCTATTTTTGGCTATCATTACTACCTGTCACGCATATTGACAGAAATAGAAAAAAGATGAGATAGTTGGTCGCTTGCTTGATACATTTTATAAAAAGAAATGAAGCTGAGCAAAAAAACACTTCTAACTATCAAAAAACGAGTATTTCCGTAGATGGAGATACTCGTTTTTCTATGTCGTTTTTGTTACTATAACAACAAAACGACTAGAAATTTATAACAATATATAAACCCTATAGCATCAATTGCTTAAATTTTGGACTAGATTTTATCTATGCTGTTTTGAAGATTAATGGAGCTTGAGATGTTTGCTATTTATGGATAGCATACAAAATCATTGTTACTGGCAAGCTCTCTCATGCTTTTGGATTTGCCTTTCATCTAGTTATTCTTATAAAAATCCGTTTTATACTCAATGAAAAACAAAGAGCAAACTAGGAAGCTAGCCTCAGGTTGCTCAAAGCACCGCTTTGAGGTTGCAGATAAAGCTGACGTGGTTTGAAGAGTATTAGACTAATTTCCACTTTGGTGAGTCAAGTGGAAGTTACTGAAATAATTCCTATTTGTAAAACTCTGATAAGTCTTGGCTGATTTGATAGAAATGTGGTATAATTTTTCTTATGGAAAAGATTATCATTACAGCAACTGCTGAAAGTATTGAACAAGTTAAACAACTGCTCGAGGCTGGCGTAGACCGTATCTATGTCGGTGAGAAAGATTTTGGCCTTCGTCTGCCAACAACCTTTAGTCATGACCAATTGCGTGAAATCGCTAAGCTGGTTCATGATGCTGGTAAGGAATTGATTGTTGCAGTCAATGCCCTCATGCACCAAGATATGATGGACCGTATCAAGCCCTTCTTAGACTTTTTGGAAGAAATCAAGACAGATTACATTACGATTGGGGATGCAGGTGTCTTTTATGTGGTCAATCGCGATGGTTATTCATTTAAGACCATCTACGATGCTTCAACCATGGTAACTAGCAGTCGTCAGATTAACTTCTGGGGACAACAGGCTGGCGCATCTGAGGCTGTTTTGGCGCGTGAAATTCCATCAGCTGAACTTTTCAAAATGCCAGAGATTTTGGAAATTCCTGCTGAAGTTTTGGTTTACGGAGCTAGCGTTATCCATCATTCTAAACGTCCGCTCTTGCAAAATTACTATAACTTTACGCACATCGATGATGAAAAAACGCGCAAGCGTGACCTCTTCTTGGCTGAGCCAAGTGATCCAGAGAGCCACTATTCCATTTTTGAAGACAATCATGGGACCCACATCTTTGCCAATAACGACCTTGATTTGATGACAAAATTGACAGAATTGGTAGAGCATGGTTTCACTCACTGGAAACTAGAAGGGCTCTACACACCAGGTCAGAACTTTGTTGAGATTGCAAAACTCTTTATCCAAGCGCGAAGCTTGATTCAAGAGGGTAACTTTAGCCATGACCAAGCTTTCTTGCTGGATGAAGAAGTTCGCAAGTTACACCCTAAAAATCGTTTCCTTGATACAGGATTCTATGACTACGATCCTGACATGGTTAAATAAAGCAAATGGATAGTTGAGAGAAGAAAGATACAAATGTTTCTTCTCTCAATTTTTCTTATTCTCCAATATTTTCAAAGAATTAGTAGGCTAGGATGCTCTGTTTACTGGGAATTTTAAGACAAGTAGTGTTCTTGAGTTTGAAAATTATCCTATGTTTGCAGGTGCCAAATGGCCCTTTTTTTGGTATAATTTTTTATAATGAAAACGATTGGTAATCGCTATGTTGTGGTTGATTTAGAGGCAACTAGCACAGGTAGTAAGGCTAAAATTATCCAAGTGGGAATTGTCGTGATTGAGGATGGAAAAATCGTCGATCACTATACGACGGATGTCAATCCACACGAACCTTTGGATGCTCATATTAAAGAATTGACAGGGCTAACTGACCAACGTCTGGCGCAAGCACCTGATTTTTCGCAAGTTGCTAGAAAAATCTTTGACTTGGTGGAGGATGGGATTTTTGTAGCCCATAATGTTCAGTTTGATGCCAATCTCTTGGCGGAAAATTTATTTTTTGAAGGCTATGAACTAAGAAATCCTCGTGTTGATACGGTCGAATTGGCCCAGGTCTTTTTTCCTGAACTGGAAAAATATAGCTTGCCTATTTTGTGCCGGGAATTAGGAATTCCTCTAAAACACGCTCATACAGCCCTTTCAGATGCCCAAGCTACTGCGGAATTACTCTTATTTCTACGGGAAAAGATGGCCCAGCTTCCTAAAGGTCTCTTGGAACGCTTGCTGGAAATGGCTGACGCTCTCTTATATGAGTCCTACTTGGTTATTGAGGAAATTTATCGCAACCAATCTATCCTGAGTTCACTAGACTTGGTCGAAGTTCAAGGACTGTATTTCAAGAAAACTGCAGATCCCATGGAGTCACGAAAACTATCTCAAGATTTTTCTAAAAATATTTCTCTGTTGAATCTTGAAGTGAGGGAGGAGCAAGAAAATTTTGCTAAAGAGGTTGGCTTGCTATTGAAAGATGAGCCTGTCTCATTAATTCAAGCACCGACAGGGATTGGGAAAACCTATGGCTATCTCTTACCCGCTTTGTCCCAAGTGGAAAATCGTCAGATTGTCCTTAGCGTTCCGACAAAGATTCTTCAAAATCAAATAATGGAAGAAGAAGGTAAACGTCTCAAGGAAGTATTCCGTACAGATATTCATTCTTTAAAGGGGCCACAAAATTACCTGAAGTTGGATACCTTTTATCGTTCCTTGCAGGAAAATGATGAAAATCGCTTATTTAGACGCTTTAAAATGCAACTCTTGGTCTGGTTGACAGAGACAGAGACAGGAGATTTGGATGAAATTGGGCAACTCTACCGTTACCAACATTTTCTGACAGATCTTCGTCATGACGGGAATTTATCATCAAAGAGCTTATTTGTGACGGAAGATTTTTGGAAACGTAGTCAAGAAAAGGCACAAACCTGCAAGCTTTTAGTGACCAATCATGCTTATCTTGTAACCAGACTTGAAGATAATCCTGAATTTGTTAGTGACCGTTTATTGATTATTGATGAAGTCCAAAAAGTTTTGTTGGCTCTAGAAAATCTGCTTCAACAGACCTACGATATCCAGTCTATTATCGATTTGCTTGATAAGGCTTTAGTAGGAGAAGAAAACAGGGTTCAACAACGAATACTAGAAAGTATTCGCTTTGAGTGTCTCTACTTGACAGAACAATTTCAGTCTGGTAAATCTAGGAAAAATATCTTAGATTCTCTGACCAATCTCCACCAGTATTTTTCAGAATTAGAGGTAGAAGGCTTTGAGGAACTGGTTCGCTATTTTACGGCTGAAGGTGATTACTGGCTTGAAGCAATTGAAACGAGTCAAAAGAAAATTCAGATTTCTTCTACGAAATCAGGCCGTATTCTTCTATCTTCCTTAGTGCCTGATTCATGCCAAGTCTTGGGAGTGTCGGCCACTCTTGAGATTAGTCAAAGAGTTTCTTTGGCAGACCTGTTAGGATATCCCGAAGCCAAATTTGTTAAGATTGAAGCTTGTAAAACACAGGATCAAGAAGTGGTCTTGGTCAAAGATTTTCCCCTGGTGACAGAAACCTCCTTAGAAGTCTATGCCCAAGAGGTAGCTGATTTGCTGATGGATGTTCAAGATTTTCAGCAACCGATTTTAGTTCTCTTTACTGCCAAAGACATGCTTCTAGCAGTATCAAATTTACTCCCTGTAAGTCATTTAGCCCAGTATAAAAATGGCGATGTTCATCAACTGAAGAAACGCTTTGAAAAAGGAGAACAACAAATTTTGCTTGGTGCAGCAAGTTTCTGGGAGGGAGTTGATTTTTCAAGTCATCCTTTTGTGATTCAAGTTGTACCAAGACTTCCTTTCCAAAATCCTCAAGAACCCTTGACGAAAAAGATCAATCAGGAACTGAATCAAGAAGGGAAAAATGCCTTTTATGACTATCAATTGCCAATGGCCATTATTCGTTTAAAACAGGCTTTGGGAAGAAGTATGAGACGTGAACACCAACGTTCCTTAACCCTCATTCTGGATAGAAGAATCGTCGGAAAACGATACGGCAAGCAAATAGTGACTTCTCTAGCAAAAGAAGCGACTGTTAAAACCGTCTCTCGATCCGAAGTTGATGAAGCTGTTGATAAATTTTTAAATGAACTTTGATAAATAGTATTGTATGAAAGTATAAGGTTAGTGTATATGAAACGTTCTCTCGACTCAAGAGTCGATTATAGTTTGCTATTGCCAGTATTTTTTCTACTGGTTATTGGCGTGGTGGCTATCTATATAGCTGTTAGTCATGATTATCCAAACAATATTCTGCCCATTTTAGGGCAGCAGGTCGCATGGATTGCCTTGGGGCTTGTGATTGGTTTTGTGGTCATGCTCTTTAATACAGAATTTCTTTGGAAAGTGACCCCTTTTCTATATATGTTAGGTTTGGGACTCATGGTCTTGCCGATCGTCTTTTATAATCCAAGCCTAGTTGCATCAACGGGTGCCAAAAACTGGGTATCAATAAATGGAATTACCCTATTCCAACCGTCAGAATTTATGAAGATATCCTATATCCTTATGTTGGCTCGTGTGATTGTCCAATTTACAAAGAAACATAAGGAATGGCAACGTACAATACCTTTGGACTTTTTATTAATTTTTTGGATGATTGTCTTTACCATTCCAGTCCTAGTTCTTTTGGCACTTCAAAGTGACTTGGGGACGGCTTTGGTTTTTGTATCCATTTTCTCAGGAATCGTCTTACTATCAGGAGTTTCTTGGAAAATTATTATTCCAGTATTTGTGACTGCTGTAACAGGAGTTGCTGGATTCTTAGCCATTTTTATCAGTAAGGGTGGTCGGGCTTTTCTCCATCAATTAGGAATGCCGACCTACCAAATCAATCGTATCTTGGCTTGGCTCAATCCTTTTGATTTTGCCCAAACAACCACTTACCAACAGGCTCAAGGGCAGATTGCCATTGGGAGTGGTGGCTTGTTTGGTCAAGGATTTAATGCTTCTAATCTGCTTATTCCAGTTAGAGAGTCGGATATGATTTTCACGGTCATTGCAGAAGATTTTGGCTTTATTGGCTCTGTCCTTGTTATTGCCCTTTATCTCATGCTGATTTATCGTATGTTGAAGATTACTCTTAAATCAAATAATCAGTTCTACACCTATATTTCTACAGGTTTGATTATGATGTTGCTCTTCCATATCTTTGAGAATATCGGTGCCGTGACAGGTTTGCTTCCTTTGACTGGGATTCCCTTGCCTTTTATTTCGCAAGGAGGATCGGCTATTATCAGTAATTTGATCGGTGTTGGCTTGCTTTTATCGATGAGTTATCAAACCAATCTAGCTGAAGAAAAGAGTGGAAAAGTCCGATTCAAGCGGAAAAAGGTTGTATTAAAACAAATCAAATAAGGAGAAAATCATGGTAAAAGTAGCAGTTATGTTAGCTCAGGGCTTTGAAGAAATTGAAGCTTTGACAGTTGTAGATGTCTTGCGTCGTGCAAATATTACTTGTGATATGGTTGGTTTTGAAGAGCAAGTGACGGGGGCGCATGCAATCCAAGTAAGAGCAGATCGTGTTTTTGAGGGTGATTTATCAGACTATGACATGATTGTCCTTCCTGGAGGAATGCCTGGTTCTGCACATTTGCGCGATAATCAAGCCTTGATTCAAGAGTTGCAAAGCTTCGAACGAGAAGGGAAGAAACTGGCAGCTATTTGTGCGGCGCCAATTGCCCTCAATCAAGCAGGGCTATTGAAAAACAAGCAGTACACTTGCTATGATGGCGTTCAAGAGCAAATCCTTGATGGTCAATATGTCAAGGAAACAGTAGTGGTAGATGGTCATTTGACAACCAGTCGAGGTCCCTCTACAGCCCTTGCCTTTGCCTACGAGTTGGTGGACCAACTAGGAGGAGACGCAGAGAGTCTACGAACAGGAATGCTCTATCGAGATGTCTTTGGTAAAAATCAATAAAACGGGAGTCAAACTCTCGTTTTTTATGTGGAAAACTCAGGGAAATCATCGCTTTTTTCATAAAAAAATGCTATAATGAAGGGTATGAAATATCACGATTATATCTGGGATTTAGGTGGAACTTTACTGGATAATTACGAAACTTCAACAGCTGCATTTGTTGAAACATTGGCATTGTATGGCATCACACAAGACCATGACAGTGTCTATCAGGCTTTAAAGGTTTCTACTGATTTTGCGATTGAGACATTCGCTCCCAACTTAGAGAATTTTTTAGAAAAGTACAAGGAAAATGAAGCCAGAGAGCTAGAACATCCGATTTTATTTGATGGAGTTGCTGATTTATTGAAAGATATCTCAAATCAAGGTGGCCGTCATTTTTTGGTCTCTCACCGAAATAATCAAGTCTTGGAAATTTTAGAAAAAACTTCTATAGCAGCCTATTTTACAGAAGTAGTCACTTCTAGCTCAGGTTTTAAGAGAAAGCCAAATCCTGAGTCCATGATTTATTTAAGAGAAAAGTATCAGATTAGCACTGGCCTGGTCATTGGTGATCGGCCGATTGATATCGAAGCAGGTCAAGCTGCAGGATTGGATACCTACTTGTTTACCAGTATCGTGAATTTAAGACAAGTATTAGACATGTAAGAAAAAGGAATAAGATGACAGAAGAAATCAAAAATCTGCAGGCACAAGATTATGATGCCAGTCAAATTCAAGTTTTAGAGGGCCTAGAGGCTGTTCGTATGCGTCCAGGGATGTATATCGGGTCAACCTCAAAAGAAGGTCTTCACCATCTAGTCTGGGAAATCGTTGATAACTCAATCGATGAGGCCTTGGCAGGATTTGCCAGCCATATTCAAGTCTTTATTGAGCCAGATGATTCGATAACTGTTGTTGATGATGGACGTGGTATTCCAGTCGATATTCAGGAAAAAACAGGTCGACCTGCCGTTGAGACTGTCTTTACAGTCCTTCATGCTGGAGGAAAGTTTGGCGGTGGCGGATACAAGGTTTCAGGTGGTCTTCACGGAGTAGGGTCTTCAGTAGTTAATGCCCTTTCCACTCAATTAGACGTTCATGTCCACAAAAATGGTAAGATTCATTACCAAGAATACCGTCGTGGTCATGTTGTCGCAGACCTTGAGGTGGTTGGAGATACGGATAAAACGGGAACAACAGTTCACTTCACACCGGACCCAGAAATCTTCACTGAAACAACAACATTTGACTTCGATAAATTAAATAAACGGATTCAAGAGTTGGCCTTTCTAAATCGTGGTCTTCAAATTTCAATCACAGATAAGCGTGAAGGTTTGGAACAAACCAAGCATTACCATTATGAGGGTGGGATTGCTAGTTACGTTGAATATATCAACGAAAACAAGGATGTTATCTTTGATACACCAATCTACACAGATGGTGAGATGGATGATATCACAGTTGAAGTAGCCATGCAGTATACAACGGGTTACCATGAAAACGTCATGAGTTTCGCCAATAATATTCATACCCATGAAGGTGGAACGCATGAACAAGGTTTCCGTACAGCCTTGACTCGTGTTATCAACGACTATGCTCGTAAGAATAAGTTACTGAAAGACAATGAAGACAACCTAACAGGAGAAGATGTCCGTGAAGGACTAACTGCAGTTATCTCAGTTAAACACCCAAATCCACAGTTTGAAGGACAAACCAAAACCAAATTGGGGAATAGTGAAGTGGTCAAGATTACTAATCGTCTCTTCAGCGATGCCTTCTCTGATTTCCTCATGGAAAATCCACAGATTGCCAAACGTATTGTGGAAAAAGGGATTTTGGCTGCCAAAGCTCGTGTGGCTGCCAAGCGTGCGCGTGAAGTTACTCGTAAAAAATCTGGTTTGGAAATTTCCAACCTTCCAGGGAAACTAGCAGACTGTTCTTCTAACAATCCTGCTGAAACAGAACTCTTCATCGTCGAAGGAGACTCAGCTGGTGGATCAGCCAAATCTGGTCGTAACCGTGAATTTCAGGCAATTCTTCCAATCCGCGGTAAGATTTTGAACGTTGAAAAGGCAAGTATGGATAAGATTCTAGCTAACGAAGAAATTCGTAGTCTTTTCACAGCGATGGGAACAGGATTTGGGGCAGAATTTGATGTTTCAAAAGCTCGTTACCAAAAACTCGTTTTGATGACCGATGCCGATGTCGATGGAGCCCACATTCGTACCCTTCTTTTAACCTTGATTTATCGTTATATGAAACCAATCCTAGAAGCTGGTTATGTTTATATCGCCCAACCACCAATCTATGGTGTCAAGGTTGGAAGCGAGATTAAAGAATATATCCAGCCAGGAGCAGATCAAGAAATCAAACTCCAAGAGGCCTTGGCCCGCCACAGTGAAGGACGTGCCAAACCAACCATTCAGCGTTATAAAGGTCTGGGTGAAATGGATGACCACCAATTGTGGGAAACAACCATGGATCCTGAACATCGCTTGATGGCCAGAGTTTCTGTGGATGATGCTGCAGAAGCAGATAAAATCTTTGATATGTTGATGGGGGATAGAGTAGAGCCTCGTCGTGAGTTTATCGAAGAAAATGCTGTCTATAGTACACTTGATGTCTAAAAAATCGGGAGAAGTAGTTCCCTTGGTCTAAAAAATATGATATAATCATTACGATTGTTTCAAGTAAAAAAAGGAGTTTAATATGTCTGCTAGACTAGTAATTTATTTGATAATTGCAGTTGCAGTTTTATTGGTCATTGCTTATGCTATCGCAATCTATGTAAGGAAACGCAATGAAAGTAAACTAGCAATTTTAGAAGAGAAAAAAGAAGAACTGTACAATCTTCCAGTAAATGATGAAGTTGAAGCTGTAAAAAATATGCACTTGATTGGACAAAGTCAGGTGACTTTCCGTGAATGGAATCAAAAATGGGTTGATTTATCTCTTAATTCTTTTGCCGATATCGAAAATAATCTTTTCGAAGCAGAAGGCTACAATAACTCATTCCGTTTTTTCAAAGCGAGTCATCAAATTGATCAAATCGAGAGTCAAATTACCTTGATTGAAGAAGATATTGCGGCAATTCGCAATGCCTTGGCAGATTTGGAGAAACAAGAGTCTAAAAATAGTGGACGTGTTCTTCATACCTTGGACTTGTTTGAAGAGTTGCAACACCGAGTTGCTGATCATTCTGAAGAATATGGCCAAGGTTTATCTGAAATTGAAAAACAATTGGAAAATATCCAATCAGAGTTTTCTCAGTTTGTAACTTTAAATTCGTCAGGTGACCCAGTAGAAGCTGCTGTGATTTTGGATAATGCTGAAAATCATATCTTGGCTTTAACGCATATTGTTGATCGTATACCAGCAATTGTAGCAACATTATCTAAAGACCTACCTGATCAACTGGAAGATTTAGAAGATGGTTACCGTAAGCTTTTAGATGCTAATTATCATTTTGCTGAAACGGATATTGAAGCGCGTTTCCAACTGCTTTATGAAGCTCTCAAGAAAAATCATGAGAATATTGCGAAACTAGAATTGGATAATGCAGAGTATGAAAATACTCAAATCCAAGAAGAGATTAATGCACTTTATGATATCTTTACAAGAGAAATTGCGGCACAGAAAGTAGTAGAAGGTTTAGTAGCAACACTTCCTACTTATCTTCAACACATGAAGGAAAATAATGCTTTATTGATAGAAGATATTGAGCGTTTGAGTAAAAGTTATTTACTTTCTGAATCGGATGCAAGTCATGTTCGTCGTTTACAGTCCGAATTAGAAAGCTTTGAGACTGCTATTATTGAGGCAACTTCAAATCAAGATGAACCAACTCAAGCATATTCAATTCTTGAAGAAAATCTTGAATCTTTACAGGAAAATCTTAAAGAGATTGAAGACGAACAGATTGCAGTTAGTGAGCGTCTTGCACGAATTGAAAAAGATGATATCAATGCACGTCAAAAGGCAAATGTATATGTTAATCGTCTCCATACCATCAAGAGATATATGGAAAAACGGAACCTACCTGGTATTCCACAAACTTTCTTGAAGTTATTCTTTACAGCAAGTAATAATACGGAAGATCTAATGGCTGAATTAGAGCAAAACTTAGTCAATATAGAATCAGTTAACCGTATTCTTGAAATTGCAACGAATGATATGGAAGCTTTAGAAACGGAAACTTATAATATTGTTCAGTATGCAACCTTGACAGAACAACTCTTACAATATTCTAACCGTTACCGCTCATTTGATGAGCGCATTCAAGAAGCATTTAATGAAGCTTTGGACATTTTTGAGAAAGAATTTGATTACCACGCTTCATTTGACAAGATTTCTCAAGCATTGGAAGTGGCAGAGCCTGGTGTAACCAACCGCTTTGTTACCTCGTATGAGAAAACACGTGAAACGATTCGTTTTTAATAAAAGAAAAAGATTTGATTGTGTGAGAAGCAGAATCAAATCTTTTTTATTATTTGTCTATAAAATCTTGTATGATAAGATCTCAAGATAAAAAATTGGAGACAATTTAAAAAGCAAGTCAGAACCTATGTTTGGTCTATAAGGTTCAATAGCTTTCTAATCTCTCCAAAATTTTATTTGATTGGAATCGAAATCCCAATTAATTTTTCTGAGTAGAGTGTCTTGATATTGGCTTCATCAATAGAGTCCTTATCAATTTTACGTTTCAAGAAAAATTCTTGGATGGCTTCGATTTCAGTTTCTCGAATAGCACGGTGTTTATTTGAGATGAGGATTTCATAGTGAAGCGGAGCTTGGGTAAAAATAACATCTGTATTTCCAGCAGAATAGACCTCAACAAGGGTTGCATCTGTACTCTCTAGCTGGCTTTTTACAAGTTGCGAGTGTGAGTTTGTCGTATTGATAAGCTTCATAACATTTCCTCCGATTTTCTAATACTATTATAGCACTTTTTGAATAAAGTAGCTTGATTTAGTCAATCTTATGCTGTTTTTTCCAAGATTGAATGGCCCATTTATGGCTACCACGTTTGAGATTTTCAATAGCCTCATCAATAGGGAACCAGGCAATATGATTAAAGTCTTCTAGTGGTTTTTGAACTTCCTTGAAAGATGTCGCTTCATAGAGGTAGGCAGGATTGTAGTAGTAGGTATCACGGTGACGAGAGTAGAAATATTCGTCAGCTTGTCCGTAATAGACACCAATTTCAGCTGTGAATCCAAGCTCTTCAATCAATTCACGTTTTAGGGCTTCCTGATGATTTTCCCCTGCTTCAATTTCGCCACCTGGTAAGAACCAAGCACCATTAGGAGCTTGAACTAAAACTATTTGTTTTTGTTCAGCGTCAGGGATAACTGCATACACTCCATAGCGTGCAACATAGTCTGTATTCGCTTTTTTTTCTCCGAAAGTTGGGTTTGCCATTGCATTTTCCTCATTATCTAGTATCGTTATTATTATCATAATGGACAAAGGGCAAGCTGTCAAGAAATTACAGTTATTTTAGTAAAAAAGAAGCAGAAAATTTTCATTTTCTACTTCTTTTCTATAGTATTTATTTTTCTGTCTCAGAAGTTTTAACTTCTGCTTTTTTGGCAGATTTGATTTGAATCTTGCCCTTGCTGGTCATAACTGCCTTTAGGTCTTTTTCACTTGGATTTTCAAGGTAGTAGTCAGTGATTGCGTCTTCAATATAGTCTTGAATAGTACGACGAAGTGGGCGTGCTCCCATTTTTGGATCATAACCGAGGTCAACTAATTTTTCCTTGACCTTGTCAGTTACATCTAAATGAATGTTGTTGCTAGAGAGGCGCTTGTTAACGTCTGCTAGCATAAGCTCGACAATCTGAAGGAGGTTATCCTTGCTGAGAGCCTTAAATTCGATAATACCATCAAAACGGTTCATAAACTCTGGACTAAAGAAGTTGCCGAGTTCACCGAGAACAGAGTTGGTACGTCCTTCTCTAGCAGCACCAAAACCAACGCTGGCTTCAGCCTTACCTGTCCCTGCATTTGAGGTCATGATAATGATGGCATCCTTGAAGCTAACGGTACGTCCTTGCCCATCTGTCAAACGACCATCGTCCAAGACCTGGAGGAACATGTGCATAACATCTGGATGGGCTTTCTCTACTTCATCCAAGAGAATAAGAGAATATGGATTGCGGCGAACTTTTTCAGTTAATTGTCCAGCCTCATCGTAGCCAACATAACCTGGAGGGGCGCCGACCAACTTAGCCACGCTGTGTTTTTCCATGTATTCGCTCATGTCAAAGCGTATCATACTGTCAGCAGAACCAAAGAGTTCAATGGCTAGTTGTTTGGAAAGTTCTGTCTTACCGACGCCAGTTGGTCCGACGAAGAGGAAGCTTCCGATTGGGCGGTTAGGCGTACCGAGACCGACACGATTACGGCGAATAGCCTTAGCGATCTTATCGACAGCATCGTCTTGCCCAATAACATGAGACTTGAGGTCTTCAGCTAGATGGATAAGTTGAGATTGTTCTTTCTCTTTCAAATCGCCAACAGGAATATTGGTTTTCTGCTCGATAATGTGCTCAATGGTTTTCTCACTGATGATAGGAGTATCCTGGTCCGTAACCTTTTTCTTTTGCATTTCCTTATACTTGGCAATCTGATCGCGGAAGTAGGCGGCCTTCTCAAAATCTTCCTCTCGTGTAGCTTGAGATTTAAGATTTTCAGCCTCAATCAAGCGCTGATCGATTACTTTAGGATCCACAAAATTCAAGGTCAAGTTCATTTTAGAACCAGCTTCATCTAGGAGGTCAATGGCCTTGTCAGGCAAGAAGCGATCTTGGATGTAGCGATTGGAAAGAGTTGTAGCTGCTTCAATTGCAGCATCGGTATACTGAACGTGGTGGTAGTCTTCGTATTTCTTTTGAATGCCTTTGAGGATAGTGATTGTTTCTTCCACTGTTGGTTCATCGACCTTAACAGGTTGCATACGACGCTCGAGAGCAGCATCCTTTTCAATGATACGGTATTCATTGAGGGTAGTAGCACCGACTAGTTGCAGTTCTCCACGAGCAAGGGCTGGCTTGAGGATATTTCCTGCATCCATGTTGCCATCGCCCGCAGAACCAGCACCGACAATTTCATGGATTTCATCGATAAAGAGAATAATGTCTTCACGTTTGCGAATTTCTTCCATGAGTTTTTGCATGCGTTCTTCAAATTGTCCACGGATCCCTGTTCCTTGAACCAGGCTAACCACATCTAGACGGATGACTTGTTTACCTTGGAGTTTATGTGGGACATCACCATCGACTATTTTCTGAGCTAGACCTTCGACAACGGCCGTTTTTCCGACACCTGGTTCACCGATAAGGACAGGATTATTCTTGGTTCTACGATTGAGAATCTCAATGACACGGATAATCTCATCGTCGCGCCCAATAACGGGATCAATATCACCACGACGGGCAATCTCAGTCACGTTGATACCAAATTCTTCTAGCAAACCTTTTTCTTGGTTTGGTGGCGGAGTTTGAGCAGGTCCACGATTTTGCGAACCATAACCGCCGTTTCCACCGTAACCTCCACCTGATTGGGTTGGGGGAGTAGGAGGAGTGTTGTTAGAAGGCCTGAAATTGTTTAGGTCATTGAAGAAATCACCAAAAGGATCAAAGTCACGATTGTTCAGATCCGTCATACCTTTAAAGAGGCTATTGTTAGGATCTGTCTTGATAATCTTATAGCAGTTTTGACAGAGGTCAATTTGTTTTTGTTTTCCATTGAGATTGGTATAAAGATGAATTGTTGAGTCGTTAATTTTACAGTTTTGACAAAGCATACATCTACCTCATTTCTTTCTTTAGCTTGACCTGTCCAAAGGTCAAAAATAGTCAAATTTCTATACTCTCATTATAACAGGATTGGGGTGTAAAGCAAGTAAAAAGATTGCAGCTTTGAGAAGTTGTTACAATGAAAATTTTTGTGAATTTGGACTATAAAAAAATCCTATTTGTGAGACAAAAAGGATTTTGGTTAGACATGCAGGGTGTAATCCCAGCTTGTTTTGTATTAGTAAAGGAGTTCGTAAATCTCCATTGCAATCAAGTCAATGCTGTCAAACGTATAAGTTTCGCGAGCTTCGACATCACGCAGGGTAAAGATTGAGCCGTTTTCTTCGTCGTGGCTGTATGCAACTTCTGCAACAACAACTCCTTCGCGTTCAAAATTACGTTTTAAATTTCCGCCGTCTTTTGCCATTGCTTCAAGGCGGTTGATGATTCTAACCAAATGTGATTCCATTTTGATTCTCCTTCATTTCTTATCGTTACTATTTTACCATAAAGGAGGCCAACTTGACTAGAAAAAACTAAGATTTCTCGCTAATTCTACCAGCTGAAAGTTTTTTTGAATAAATCGGATAAAAAGTTTGAATTTTAATTCAATACATGTTATAATCATACAGTATTCTATTTTAGAAAGCAGTGTGATTATGAATTTTTCTTTTTTACCTAAGTATTTACCTTATTTTAACTATGGGGCTGTTGTGACGGTTCTCATTTCTATCTGTGTGGTCTTTTTGGGAACCATTTTGGGTGTTGTCTTGGCTTTTGGGCAACGTTCAAAGTTTAAACCGCTTGTCTGGCTGGCCAACTTGTACGTTTGGATTTTCCGTGGGACACCGATGATGGTTCAGATTATGATTGCCTTTGCCCTTATGCACATCAATGCCCCGACTATTCAGGTTGGAATTTTGGGTGTTGACCTTTCTCGTTTGATTCCAGGGATTTTGATTATCTCTATGAACAGTGGTGCTTATGTTTCTGAGACTGTTCGTGCTGGAATCAATGCGGTTCCAAAAGGTCAGCTAGAAGCGGCCTATTCTCTAGGGATTCGTCCTAAAAATGCTATGAGGTATGTGATTTTGCCACAAGCAATCAAAAATATTTTGCCAGCATTGGGGAACGAATTTATCACCATTATCAAGGACAGCTCCCTCTTATCAGCTATCGGTGTTATGGAGTTGTGGAATGGGGCTACAACAGTTTCTACAACAACCTATCTACCCTTAACACCACTTTTATTTGCAGCCTTTTATTACTTGATTATGACCTCTATTTTGACCGTAGCCTTGAAAACTTTTGAAAAACGTATGGGACAAGGAGATAAGAAATAATGACAGAAACCTTGATAAAAATTGAAAATTTACATAAATCATTTGGAAAGAATGAAGTATTGAAGGGCATCAACCTCGAGATTAAAAGAGGAGAAGTTGTCGTTATCATCGGTCCTTCAGGGAGCGGGAAATCTACCTTGCTTCGCTCTATGAATTTGTTGGAAGAAGCAACCAAGGGGAAGGTTATCTTTGAGGGAGTCGATATTACGGACAAGAAGAATGACCTCTTTGCCATGCGTGAGAAGATGGGCATGGTTTTCCAACAATTTAATCTCTTTCCTAATATGACTGTGATGGAAAATATTACCTTGTCTCCTATCAAGACCAAAGGTGAAAGTAAGGCAATTGCAGAGAAGAGAGCTCAGGAACTTTTGGGAAAAGTTGGTTTACCAGATAAGGCAACTGCTTATCCACAGAGTTTGTCAGGTGGTCAGCAACAGCGGATTGCTATTGCGCGTGGTTTAGCTATGGAACCTGATGTTTTGCTTTTTGACGAGCCAACTTCAGCCCTGGACCCTGAGATGGTTGGAGAAGTTCTAGCTGTTATGCAAGACCTTGCCAAGTCAGGAATGACTATGGTTATCGTAACACATGAGATGGGATTTGCCCGTGAGGTGGCAGATCGTGTCATCTTTATGGCAGACGGTGTGGTTGTTGAAGACGGAACACCTGAACAGATTTTTGAACAAACCCAAGAACAACGGACTAAAGACTTCTTGAGTAAGGTTTTATAATCTATTTTAAAATTTCAAGACAAGATTAGTGAAAAGCTCAACCAGAGCTTTTTCTTATAGTTTGAAACTATAGGATTGCCTAGGAAAGAAGTGTTAGAGGGGACTAGCAGTTTTTGGTATAATGGAAGATATTTGAAAGAAAAGAGAAATGATATGACACAGATTATTGATGGGAAAGCTTTAGCGGCCAAATTGCAGGGGCAGTTGGCTGAAAAGACTGCAAAATTAAAGGAAAAAACAGGTCTAGTGCCTGGTTTGGTAGTGATTTTGGTTGGGGACAATCCAGCCAGCCAAGTCTACGTTCGCAACAAGGAGAGGTCAGCTCTTGCGGCTGGTTTTCGTAGCGAAGTAGTGCGAGTTCCAGATACCATTACCCAAGCGGAATTATTAGACTTGATTGCCAAATATAATCAAGATCCAGCTTGGCATGGGATTTTGGTTCAGTTACCATTACCAAAACATATCGATGAAGAGGCGGTTTTATTAGCCATTGACCCAGAAAAGGATGTGGATGGTTTCCATCCGCTAAATATGGGACGCCTTTGGTCTGGTCATCCAGTCATGATTCCATCAACACCTGCAGGAATTATGGAAATGTTTCATGAATATGGAATTGATTTAGAGGGTAAAAATGCGGTGGTCATCGGTCGTTCCAATATTGTCGGTAAACCCATGGCTCAGCTTCTTTTGGCCAAAAATGCAACAGTGACCTTGACTCACTCACGTACCCATAATCTTGCCAAGGTGGCTGCTAAAGCAGATATTCTGGTGGTCGCAATCGGTCGTGCTAAGTTTGTGACTCCTGATTTTGTGAAACCAGGTGCGGTAGTCATTGACGTTGGGATGAACCGCGATGAAAATGGTAAGCTCTGTGGGGATGTTGATTATGAGGCGATTGCCCCACTTGCTAGCTATATTACGCCAGTCCCTGGAGGTGTTGGTCCTATGACCATTACCATGCTGATGGAGCAAACTTATCAAGCAGCACTTCGGACATTGGATAGAAAATAAGAGAAAAATCGCTGAAGAGAGTGTATTTTCTATAGCTATATCTGAAATGGCAGAAATGAGTATTAAATTTTAGATATAAGATTACAAAAGGAGGTCTGCGCCTCTTTTTTGTTGTATAATAAATGCGAGAGGAAAAACGATGAAAGTGATTGATCAAGCCTTACTAGAAAAAGTCATTATTGAACGTTCTCGTACAAGTCATAAAGGAGACTATGGTCGCTTGCTTCTGTTAGGTGGTACTTATCCTTATGGAGGTGCCATAATCATGGCTGCTTTAGCAGCTGTAAAAAGCGGTGCAGGATTGGTAACTATTGGAACAGATAGAGAAAATATCCCAGCTTTGCACAGTCATTTACCTGAGGCTATGGCCTTTTCTCTTCAAGACCAGCAATTATTAAAAGAGCAATTGGAGAAGGCAGAAGTTGTCTTGCTGGGGCCTGGTTTACGAGACGATGCTTTTGGAGAAGATTTAGTTAAACAGGTCTTTGCTGGCTTAAAACAGAATCATATTTTGATTGTAGACGGAGGTGCCTTGACTATTCTCGCTAGGACAAGTCTGTCATTTCCATCTAACCAGCTTATCCTAACTCCCCACCAAAAGGAGTGGGAAAAACTGTCTGGAATTACGATTGAAAAGCAAAACGAAGCTACAACAGCTAGTGCACTGACTTCTTTCCCTCAAGGAACAATTTTGGTAGAGAAAGGTGCGGCTACTCGTATTTGGCAAGCTGTCCAATCTGATTATTACCAGTTACAGGTTGGCGGTCCCTATCAGGCGACTGGGGGAATGGGAGATACTCTGGCTGGGATGATTGCAGGATTTGCAGGCCAATTTCGACAGGCCAGTCTCTACGAGCGTGTAACCGTAGCGACTCATCTTCATTCAGAGATAGCCCAAGAATTAGCTCAAGAACATTATGTGGTCTTGCCAACGGAGATTAGTAATTGTCTTCCTAAACTAATGAATAAAATATCTCAAAAAAGACTGGGATAAAATTCAATTTTAGGAGAAAACGAAGTAAATATTACCACAATAAAACGCATAATATCAAGTTTTAATACCTGATACTATGCGTTTTTGACTTTAAAGCCTTTTTGGGCTGTTTCTATTTTGGAGCAATCTTTTGCTCAGTATGTTTTATAATTTCTCGTTGATAAATCGGATAAACTGATTCCACCAAACTTTTAAGAAGAAGGCTTTTTCAACTTTCTTTTCTGCTACCATTTCGAAACTAGGACGTTCTGTGGTAATGTAACCTTGACCAATCAAATCCTTGTCTTCGTAAGTCAAATGGCCAACTACTGTTCCAGCTTCAAGTGGTGCGAGGATTGCTTTAGAATCAGGTGTGAATTGAATAGATTGGGAAGATTGATTCCCACCACGTTCAATTAGATAGATATCCTCTGGGGCCACTGCAGTGACCGTATCTTCTTTTCCATCTTGTACGGGGACTTTACTATCTTGATAGGCATCGCTTTGTTGAACGATTTTGCGAAGTGTGAATGTAGAAGAAATATAATCCATTAGGGAAGATGTAGCTGTAAAACGAGAGTAAGGATTATTATCTTGATGATCTGCATTCAAAACAACTGTGATAACCCTCATGCCTTTTTCGACAGTAGTACCAACAAAAGATTCTCCAGCCTTATCTGTTGTTCCTGTTTTCAGTCCATCAAAACCACCACGGTAAGCAGGCATACCTTCTAACATGTAGTTGGTAGAGGTGATTGTCATTCCAGCAAAAGTAGAAGAAGGTTTTTTCGTTATTTCCAAGACTTGTGGGTACTTTTTGATGAGATTACGGGCAACGATAGCTACATCATAGGCACTGAGCTTATTTTCATCATCTTTATTAGACCCTGGGTAAATGTTATCTCCAAGAGTTTCGTTGTTCAGACCAGTTGTATTGACAACAGTGGCATCTTTTATTCCCCATTCCAGGAGTTTGGCCCGCATCATATCAACGAAGTTTTTTTCAGAGCCAGCAATTTTCTCAGCTAGGGCAATAGCGGCGCTGTTGGCACTAGATACCAGAGTTGCTTCAAGTAACTCTTCGACAGTATAATTACGGGCCTCCATGGGAACATTACTGGCTTCAGAATTTGTCGTCAATTGATAAGGATAATCAGAAATATCTACTGGGGTGGATAGTGTGATACTTCCATTTTCTAGAGCCTCATAGACAAGATAAACTGTAAGTAGTTTTGTTATAGAAGCAATTTCGACAGGTTGAGTTGCATCTTTCTCATATAGAATTTTACCAGTATTGGCCTCAACAGCAATCGCATGTTTAGCAGCAATATTAAAATCTTGGGCAGCAACAGTAGATGCTGCCCCAATTACGGATAGACTTAAGAGAGTAAAAATGATTTTTTTCATAGTAAGTTTATTCTAACATAAAGAAAAAAATATTCCCAGTTTCATGATAGAAGAAAGAAGCTTTTTTGAAAGTATGGTAAAATAGATGAATGGAGGTAGCTCATGTTTCGTAAGAATAAATTATTTTTTTGGACCAGTGAGATTTTATTAGTAACAATCATTTTTTATTTATGGAGAGAGATGGGGGCTATTGTCACGCCTTTTGTAAGCGTCGCAAACACCATCATGATTCCTTTTCTTCTAGGTGGTTTTTTATATTATTTGACCAATCCTATTGTAATTTTTTTACAAAAGTATTTCAAAATTAATCGTATCATTGGTATTCTATTAACCTTGTGTGCTTTGGTTTGGGGGCTTGTCATTGGGGTAGTCTATCTCTTACCGATTTTGGTTAATCAGTTGACCAGCTTGATTGCGACTAGTCAGACTATCTATAGTCGTTTACAAGATTTGATTGTGGATTTATCTACTTATCCAGCCTTTCAAAATTTGGATATTCAAGCGACTATTCAACAATTAAATCTATCCTATGTAGATATTTTACAAAATATCCTAAATAGCGTTACCAATAGTGTTGGAAGTGTTCTATCAGCTCTCTTTAGTACCGTTTTGATTATTATTATGACTCCTGTGTTTTTGGTTTATTTTTTGTTAGATGGTAACAAATTTTTGCCGATGCTTGAGCGCACTGTTTTAAAGAGAGATAAGTTGCATATTGCAGGTCTTTTAAAGAATTTGAATGCGACAATTGCTCGCTATATTAGTGGAGTCGCAATTGATGCCATTATTATCGGTTGTTTGGCCTTTATCGGATATAGCGTGATTGGTTTGAAATACGCTTTGGTCTTTGCCATCTTTTCAGGATTAGCCAATCTCATTCCTTATGTGGGACCAAGTATTGGCTTGATTCCGATGATTATTGCCAATATCTTTACTGATCCTCATAGAATGCTAATTGCAGTTGTTTACATGCTAATCATTCAACAAGTGGATGGAAATATCCTCTACCCTCGAATCGTTGGTGGCGTGATGAAAGTCCATCCAATAACAATTTTAGTGTTACTTTTGTTATCAAGCAATATCTATGGGGTCATTGGCATGATTGTCGCAGTACCAACATATTCTATCTTGAAAGAAATTTATAAGTTCTTATCACGTTTGTATGAAAATCATAAAACAATGAAAGAACGAGAAAGAGAATTAGCTAAGTAAAAGTCAGGAAATTCCTGATTTTTCTTTTTCTTTAGGTAAATTATAGAAGTAGAAGTGCCATTTAGATTGGCCTATTAAGAATAATTCACAAAAACTTTGTAAAACACTTGCAATTTAGCTGAAATTTGATAAAATAGTAAGGAAAGTTAGACTGTATTGCCTACTGTCTATCTATAAAATATATTTTATTGGAGGCTTTTACTCAAATGGCAAAAGAAAAATACGATCGTAGTAAACCACACGTTAACATTGGTACTATCGGACACGTTGACCACGGTAAAACTACCCTAACTGCAGCTATCACAACTGTTTTGGCACGTCGCTTGCCTTCATCAGTTAACCAACCTAAAGACTATGCGTCTATCGATGCTGCTCCAGAAGAACGCGAACGCGGTATCACTATCAACACTGCGCACGTTGAGTACGAAACTGAAAAACGTCACTACGCTCACATCGACGCTCCAGGACACGCGGACTACGTTAAAAACATGATCACTGGTGCCGCTCAAATGGACGGAGCTATCCTTGTAGTAGCTTCAACTGACGGACCAATGCCACAAACTCGTGAGCACATCCTTCTTTCACGTCAGGTTGGTGTTAAACACCTTATCGTCTTCATGAACAAAGTTGACTTGGTTGACGACGAAGAATTGCTTGAATTGGTTGAAATGGAAATCCGTGACCTATTGTCAGAATACGACTTCCCAGGTGACGATCTTCCAGTTATCCAAGGTTCAGCTCTTAAAGCCCTTGAAGGTGACACTAAATACGAAGACATCGTTATGGAATTGATGAACACAGTTGATGAGTACATCCCAGAACCAGAACGTGACACTGACAAACCATTGCTTCTTCCAGTCGAAGACGTATTCTCAATCACTGGACGTGGTACAGTTGCTTCAGGACGTATCGACCGTGGTATCGTTAAAGTTAACGACGAAATCGAAATCGTTGGTATCAAAGAAGAAACTCAAAAAGCAGTTGTTACTGGTGTTGAAATGTTCCGTAAACAACTTGACGAAGGTCTTGCCGGAGATAACGTAGGTGTCCTTCTTCGTGGTGTTCAACGTGATGAAATCGAACGTGGACAAGTTATCGCTAAACCAGGTTCAATCAACCCACACACTAAATTCAAAGGTGAAGTTTACATCCTTACTAAAGAAGAAGGTGGACGTCACACTCCATTCTTCAACAACTACCGTCCACAATTCTACTTCCGTACTACTGACGTTACAGGTTCAATCGAACTTCCAGCAGGTACTGAAATGGTAATGCCTGGTGATAACGTGACAATCGACGTTGAGTTGATCCACCCAATCGCCGTAGAACAAGGTACTACATTCTCTATCCGTGAGGGTGGACGTACTGTTGGTTCAGGTATGGTTACAGAAATCGAAGCTTAATTCGATTTAGTTCCCAGAAGAACAATTATTTAAGTCAGACACTAAAAGAATCTTGCTTTGCAAGGTTCTTTTTTTCGAATATTGAACTAATACTCAATGAAAATCAAAGAGCAAACTAGGAAGCTAGCTGCAGGCTGCTCAAAACACTGTTTTGAGGTTGCAGATAGAACTGACGAAGTCAGCTCAAAACATGTTTTTGAGGTTGTAGATAAGACTGACGAAGTCAGTAACCATACATACGGCAAGGCGAAGCTGACGCGGTTTGAAGAGTATAAAATTGAATTGCTTATAAAAAAGCTCTATACACTAGATGTGCATAGAGCAATTGGGCTTTATTTGATATAGAGTTCTTGATTTTTTAGGATAATTTCACGGACACTTGCGAATTTCTTGAGTTTTTTAAGCTCTTCTGGATGAGTGACGAGAGTGATAACATAACCTTCTTTACCCATGCGACCTGTACGGCCAGCACGGTGAGTGTAGGTTTCAATATCTCTAGGAACATCAAAGTTTACGACGCATTCTAGGCTATCGATATCAATTCCACGAGCCAGAAGGTCAGTTGCAAGGAGTAGGGTTAGTTGCTTATCTTTAAACTTTTCTAAGATGACTTTTCTAAATTTAACATTGACATCACTAGCGAGGGAAACAGCCAAGATATCCCGATACTGTAGTTTTTCTTCTGCGCTTCCAAGGTCTGATAGGCTGCTAAAGAAGACCAGACCACGGAAATCCTCTACATGAGCTAGTTTTCGAAGCATATCCACTCGGTGACGTTGATCTACCTGCATGTAGAAGTGCTGGATGTTGTCCAATTTTTGGTCAGAAAGATCAATGGTACGTGTGTTAGGCGCAATCTTTTCTTGGTCAAACTTGGTTGTCGCACTCATATAGACAAGTTGGTGATCACGAGGTGCGTAGTGAGTAATTTTCTCGACAAAGTGTATCTGAGAATCATCAAGCAATTGGTCAAATTCATCCAGGATGATGGTTTCTACGTTCATCATCTTGATTTTTTTCAATTTAATCAGTTCAAAGATACGGCCAGGGGTTCCAATCAGAATTTCTGGTCCTTTTTTGAGGCGTTCAATCTGGCGTTTCTGACTCGAACCTGATAAGAAGAGTTGGGCAGTTAAGCCGATAGCTTCAGCCCACGTTTTACATACATCAAAAATCTGTCCAGCAAGCTCTGTATTTGGTGCTAGAATCAAGAGTTGTTGGGCTTTTTTCTTTTGTAGTCTGAGAAGACTTGGTAGAAGGTAAGCTAGGGTCTTACCAGTTCCTGTTGGGCTCACTCCTAGGAGGTTTTCTCCAGCAAGAAGGGGCTCAAATAGTTGAGTTTGAATGGGGGTGAATTCTTGGAAACCGAGTTGGTCACTCAGTTCTTGCCATTCAGTCGGTAGTTTGTTTTTCATTTTTCTGCCTCAAATCTAATGCCAGCAGTCTGGCGCATGGTAAATAGTAGTTCATGAACAGAACTTGCATCTTCCAGCCAAGTTTGGTAGAGATTCAGATCTGGTTGCTGGATCATGTGTGCAAATGCATCGACTTCCTCAGTCATCGTATGGGGAGCTTGTTGGATAGGGAGCTGGACTTGATTTCCTTGGTGGTCGGTAAAAATAGCTGAGCGAACATGCTCAATTGTGTTGAGCGTCAGGGTTCCATCTGTTGTGTAAATTTCGCAAGGAAGATTGGAAGTGATGTTTTTCCCAGCCTTGATATGAACTTGAAAGTCTGGGTAGAAGAGGATTCCGTCACCATTTAGGTCAATGCTATTGTCAAGCTGTTGAGTCTGATAGGTTGCATCCTGAGCCTTTCCAAAGAGACGAACGGCAGCGTAGAGGGGATAAATCCCTAAATCCATAAGAGCTCCACCAGCAAAACGGTCTGAGAAGACATTTGGTGTCTCCCCAGTCAACAAGTTAGGCATTTTGGAAGAATACTTGGCATAGTTGAAATCTGCTCCCAAAATTTGTTTGTCTGCTAAAAAGTTTTTGATGATAGTGAAAGCTTTTTCATGGTAGTTCCGTGCCGCTTCGAATATAAAACAGTGATTTTTCTCAGCTGTTTGAACCAAATCCAGCCATTCTTGTGGTTGAGTGACAGCTGGCTTTTCAAGAATAACATGTTTACCAGCAGACAAAGCAGCCTTTGCCTGAGCAAAATGCAAGGAGTTTGGACTGGCAATATAGACCACATCAAAGGAACTCTTGAAGAAGTCCTCTACTTGATCAAAGAGTTGGAGATTCTGATAGCGAGAAGCAAAGGTTGCCGCAGTTTCTAGTTTTCTAGAATAGACTGTGACCAGCTTGTATTCTCCACTGGAATGGGCCGCTTCTATGAAGTGGTGACTGATAGCCCCTGTTCCGATGACACCTAATTTAAGCATAGTTCCTCCTTTTCTGATTTCAAATCCTTCTTTCATTATAACATAGATAGACGGGACTATCCAACAGAGGGTAAAAAATTTCAAATAAGCTACTAGGACTTTCCCAAAGAAAGTGGTACAATAATGAGATGAGTAAATGAAATGGGAGGAAAAATGAGGCTATTACCTATAAGAAAAATATCACGTCAGTCTAAGAGGCTAGCGCTTTTTTTGACTTTTTGTGCAGGATATGTAGATGCCTATACGTTTATTGTGCGAGGGAACACTCTTGTGGCTGGACAAACTGGGAATGTCGTCTTTCTTTCAGTAGGTCTGATTCAACACAATGTGTCAGATGCCAGTGCCAAAGTAATGACCTTGCTAGCTTTTATGATGGGGGTCTTTTTATTAACTGTTTATAAGGAAAAATTGAGAATTGTGAAAAAGCCAATTCTGTCACTGATTCCTTTGGCAATCTTATCAATCATTATTGGTTTTGTACCGCAAACTGTAGATAATATCTATCTAGTACCGCCCTTGGCCTTTTGTATGGGCCTGGTGACAACTGCTTTTGGTGAGGTTTCGGGTATTGCCTACAATAACGCCTTTATGACAGGGAATATCAAACGAACCATGCTGGCTTTTGGAGATTATTTCCGAACCAAGCACACTCCTTTTTTACGTGAAGGGATTATCTTTGTAAGCCTGCTTAGTAGTTTTGTCCTTGGCGTTGTCTTTTCAGCTTATTTGACGATTTTCTATCATGAAAAGACCATTCTTGGTGTTCCCATTATGATGAGCTTTTTTTACCTCAGTATGCTTTTTGCTAAGTGGAGGAAAAAAGTAAAAGAAAAAGCTTCATTTTAGGTGTTATTACTTGTAAGAAAATAGGAGATATGCTATACTTGAAGAGTTGACTATGCACGATCCTGTGCAACCGCACGAACATCGTTGTTTGATTATTCAAGTTTAAGTGGTTCGTCCCACGATGCTAGGCGAGTCTTCACAAAAAAATCGGGGAAACCCATAAAAATCATAGGAGGTGCATAATGAGCACATACGCAATTATCAAAACTGGCGGAAAACAAGTTAAAGTTGAAGTTGGTCAAGCAGTTTACGTTGAAAAATTGAACGTTGAAGCTGGTCAAGAAGTTACTTTTAACGAAGTTGTTCTTGTTGGCGGTGAAAACACTGTTGTCGGAACTCCACTTGTTGCTGGAGCTACTGTAGTTGGAACTGTTGAAAAACAAGGAAAACAAAAGAAAGTTGTTACTTACAAGTACAAACCTAAAAAAGGTAGCCACCGTAAACAAGGTCACCGTCAACCATATACAAAAGTTGTCATCAACGCAATCAACGCTTAATTTTAAGGAGAACACATGATACAAGCAGTCTTTGAGAGAGCCGAAGATGGCGAGCTGAGGAGTGCGGAAATTACTGGACACGCCGAGAGTGGCGAATACGGCTTAGATGTCGTGTGTGCATCGGTTTCTACGCTTGCCATTAACTTTATCAATTCTATTGAAAAATTTGCAGGCTATGAACCAATCCTAGAATTAAACGAAGATGAAGGTGGCTATCTGATGGTTGAAATTCCAAAAGATCTTCCTTCACACCAGAGAGAAATGACCCAGTTATTCTTTGAATCATTTTTCTTAGGTATGGCAAACTTATCGGAGAACTCTTCTGAGTTCGTCCAAACCAGAGTTATCACAGAAAACTAACACGGAGGAAAACATTATGTTAAAAATGACTCTTAACAACTTGCAACTTTTCGCCCACAAAAAAGGTGGAGGTTCTACATCAAACGGACGTGATTCACAAGCTAAACGTCTTGGAGCTAAAGCAGCTGACGGACAAACTGTAACAGGTGGATCAATCCTTTACCGTCAACGTGGTACACACATCTATCCAGGTGTAAACGTTGGACGTGGTGGAGACGATACTTTGTTCGCTAAAGTTGAAGGCGTAGTACGCTTTGAACGTAAAGGACGCGATAAAAAACAAGTTTCTGTTTACCCAATCGCTAAATAAAAAGGTCCAGTGAACCTTTTTATCCCGAGCCTTGAAATATAAAGGCGAGGAAGCTAGAAGTAGCATAAACTAAGGCTTTCCGAGTTTTCGGAGAGCCTGTTTTTTTGTTTTGATACCCACGCTGATACCCATATTTTAAAAACCAATGTAAGAAGCGAACTTGTCGGCTGCTTTATCTTTTAGATACAATCATAAAATAGTGGAATGTAAACCTTTAACAGCAATGAATGTTATAAGGGAATAAGATATTGTAAAAATTGCTAAGGTTTGTGCTAAGGTTTGATGCTATAATTGTATCTCAGAGAAAAAGTAAGAAGAATGAAAGGATGTAAACTTGTATGAAACATCTTATCACCATAATAGTCTGTTCAATCTCTTTTCTTGTTTTATCTGCTTGTGTTAGTAAGAAAAAACTTATTCTTCCTGAACCTGAAAAGATCTCTGTTATTTCTCTGCAGAAAAAACTCTCTGAAGATGTTAAAACTATCAACAAGAGAGAAGAAATTTCAAAATTGATTGAGGAGATACAGAAACAGTCAAAATCTACCTCTTTGGAGAGTGTAAATGATCAACCGACAAATGTTAAAGATTATATCATTATCAAGTTTTATCATCAGAATGAAGAAAAGGATAGTGTAGTCTATCTATATACTAAGAAGAAAAGACAGTATATTGAGCAACCTTATGCTGGTATCTGGGAAGTAAATCCAGATATAGCCAATAGGATTGAAGAGATTTTTTCTAGTTGATTTATAGAATTCAAGAAATTTTTAGAGAGTTTTCTTGTATTATGTTTTAAACGGTAAATCAAAAAGATTTGCTGTTTTTATTTGTTTGAACCAAAATGAGGACTGAAAAAGACATTATTCTAATTCTTGTATTGGGTTGTTAGACTCTTCATTGGAATTTGAAAATTTCCAGACTTTTTTCCTTTTTGGAAAACTTCTAAAATATGGTATAATGAAAAGATAAAGAAGTTGGGGGTAGAAGATGAACATTCAACAATTACGCTATGTTGTTGCCATTGCCAATAGTGGTACTTTCCGTGAAGCTGCTGAAAAGATGTATGTTAGTCAGCCGAGTCTGTCTATTTCTGTTCGTGATTTGGAAAAAGAGTTGGGCTTTAAGATTTTCCGTCGGACCAGCTCAGGGACTTTCTTGACTCGTCGTGGTATGGAATTCTATGAAAAAGCGCAAGAATTGGTTAAAAGATTTGATATTTTTCAAAATCAGTATGCCAATCCTGAGGAAGAAAAAGATGAATTTTCCATTGCTAGCCAGCACTATGACTTCTTGCCACCAACCATTACGGCTTTCTCAGAGCGCTATCCTGATTATAAGAACTTTCGTATTTTTGAATCAACTACTGTTCAAATTTTAGACGAAGTGGCGCAAGGACATAGTGAGATTGGGATTATCTACCTCAACAATCAAAATAAAAAGGGGATTATGCAACGGGTTGAAAAGCTAGGACTAGAGGTCATTGAATTGATTCCCTTCCATACCCATATTTATCTCCGTGAGGGGCATCCTTTGGCTCAGAAAGAGGAATTGGTCATGGAGGATTTAGCTGATCTACCAACGGTTCGTTTCACTCAAGAAAAAGACGAGTACCTTTATTATTCAGAGAACTTTGTTGATACTAGTGCGAGCTCGCAGATGTTCAATGTGACAGACCGTGCTACTTTGAATGGTATTTTGGAGCGGACGGATGCCTATGCGACAGGTTCTGGATTTTTAGATAGTGACAGTGTCAATGGCATCACAGTTATTCGTCTCAAGGATAACCTAGATAATCGCATGGTCTATGTTAAACGTGAAGAAGTGGAGCTGAGTCAAGCTGGTACTCTCTTTGTAGAAGTCATGCAAGAATATTTTAATCAGAAGAGGAAATCATGAAAAAAAGAGGAATAGTGGCAGTCATTGTACTGCTTTTGATTGCGCTGGATCAGTTGGTTAAATCCTATATCGTCCAACAAATTCCACTGGGTGAAGTACGCTCTTGGATTCCTAATTTCGTTAGCTTGACCTATCTGCAAAATAGAGGGGCAGCCTTTTCTATCTTACAAGATCAGCAGTTGTTATTCGCTGTCATTACTCTGGTTGTCGTGGTAGGTGCCATTTGGTATCTACATAAACACATGGAGGACTCGCTCTGGATGGTCTTGGGTTTGACCTTGATTATCGCAGGTGGTCTTGGAAACTTTATTGACAGGATCAGTCAGGGATTTGTTGTGGATATGTTCCACCTTGACTTTATCAATTTTGCAATTTTCAATGTTGCAGATAGCTATCTGACGGTTGGAGTGATTATTTTATTGATTGCAATGCTAAAAGAGGAAATAAATGGAAATTAAAATTGAAACTGGTGGTCTGCGTTTGGATAAGGCTTTGTCGGATTTGACAGAATTATCACGTAGTCTCGCGAATGAACAAATCAAATCAGGTCAGGTCTTGGTCAATGGCCAAGTCAAGAAAGCTAAATACACTGTCCAAGAGGGCGATGTCGTCACTTACCATGTGCCAGAACCAGAGATTTTAGAGTATGTAGCTGAGAATCTTCCGCTAGAAATAGTCTACCAAGATGAGGATGTGGCTGTCGTTAACAAGCCTCAGGGAATGGTTGTGCATCCGAGTGCTGGTCATACTAGTGGGACCCTGGTAAATGCCCTTATGTATCATATTAAGGACTTGTCGGGTATCAATGGGGTTCTGCGTCCAGGAATTGTTCACCGTATTGATAAGGATACGTCAGGCCTTCTCATGATTGCTAAAAATGATGAGGCTCATCTAGCACTTGCCCAAGAACTCAAGGATAAAAAGTCTCTCCGCAAATATTGGGCGATTGTTCATGGAAATTTGCCCAATGATCGTGGTGTCATTGAAGCGCCGATTGGCCGTAGTGAAAAAGACCGTAAGAAACAAGCTGTAACTGCTAAAGGGAAGCCTGCAGTGACCCGTTTCCACGTTTTGGAACGTTTTGGTGATTACAGCTTGGTAGAGTTGCAGCTAGAGACAGGGCGTACCCATCAAATCCGTGTTCACATGGCTTATATTGGCCATCCAGTCGCTGGTGATGAAGTCTATGGTCCTCGTAAGACACTTAAGGGGCATGGACAATTTCTTCATGCCAAGACTTTAGGTTTTACTCATCCGAGAACAGGTGAGACCTTAGAATTTACCGCAGATATTCCAGATATTTTTAAGGAAAAATTAGAGAGATTGAGGAAGTAAGAATGAAAAAGAAATTAACTAGTTTAGCCCTTGCAAGCACTTTTTTAGCTTTGTCATGGTATGGGAATGTTCAAGCTCAAGAAAGTTCAGGAAATAAAATCCACTTTATAAATGTTCATGAAGGTGGTAGTGATGCGATTATTCTTGAAAGCAATGGACATTTTGCCATGGTGGATACAGGAGAAGATTATGATTTCCCAGATGGAAGTGATTCTCGTTATCCATGGAGACAGGGTATCAATACCACTTATAAGCATGTTCTGACAGACCGTGTTTTTCGTCATTTGAAGGAATTGGGTGTCCAAAAGCTTGATTTTATTTTGGTGACCCATACCCACAGCGATCATATTGGAAATGTTGATGAATTACTGTCTACCTATCCAGTTGACCGAGTCTATCTTAAGAAATATAGTGATAATCGTATTACTAAGCCTGAACGTCTTTGGGATAATCTGTATGGCTATGATAAGGTTTTACAGACTGCTGCTGAAAAAGGTGTTTCAGTTATTCAAAACATCACACAAGGAGATGCTCATTTTCAGTTTGGGGACATGGATATTCAGCTCTATAATTATGAAAATGAAACTGATTCGTCGGGTGAATTAAAGAAAATTTGGGATGACAATTCCAATTCCTTGATTAGCGTGGTGAAAGTCAATGGCAAGAAAATTTACCTTGGGGGCGACTTAGATAATGTTCATGGAGCAGAAGACAAGTACGGTTCTCTCATTGGAAAAGTTGATTTGATGAAGTTTAACCATCATTTAGATACAAAAAATTCTAATACAAAAAATTTTATAAGAAATTTGTCTCCTGAGATAATTGTTCAAACTTCCTCCTCACCAATTGGTTCGTATGATAGCGGTCAAGAAATAAATAGGGAATATATTAGCTGGATTGAATCAATGGGAATTCAACATATAAACGCAGCCAGCAAAGACTATGATGCGACAGTTTTTGATATTCGACAAGACGGATTTGTCAATATTTCAACCTCCTACAAGCATATTCCAAGTTTTCAAGCTGGTTGGCATAAGAGTGCTTATGGAAACTGGTGGTATCAAGCACCTGATTCTACAGGAGAGTATGCTGTCGGTTGGAATGAAATCGAAGGTGAATGGTACTATTTTAATCAAAGGGGAATCCTGTTATATAATCAATGGAAAAAATGGAACAATCGTTGGTTCTATTTAACAGACTCTGGTGCTGCTGCTAAAAATTGGAAGAAAATCGCTGGAATCTGGTATTATTTTAACAAAGAAAACCAGATGGAAATTGGTTGGATTCAAGATAAAGAACAGTGGTATTATTTATCAAACGATGGCTCTATGAAGACAGGTTGGCTTCAATATAAGGGGCAATGGTATTACTTTGCTCAATCAGGGGAAATGAAAACGGGCTGGGTAAAAGATAAAGAAACCTGGTACTATATGGATTCTACTGGTATCATGAAGACAGGTGAGATAGAAGTTGCTGGTCATCATTACTATCTGGAAGATTCAGGAGCTATGAAGCAAGGCTGGCTTAAAAAGGCAAATGATTGGTATTTCTACAAGACAGACGGTTCACGAGCTGTTGGTTGGATTAAAGACAAGGATAAATGGTACTTCTTGAAAGAAAATGGTCAATTACTTGTGAACGGTAAGACACCAGAAGGCTATACTGTTGATTCAAGTGGTGCCTGGTTAGTGGATGTTCCAGTCGAGAAATCTGCTACAACTAGAGATACAAGTAACTCAGAAATAAAAGAATCCAAAGAAGTAGTGAAAAAAGATCTTGAAAATAAAGAAACGAGTCAACACGAAAGTATTACAAGTTCTTCAACTTCACAAAGCTCTGAAACGAGTACAAACAAATTGGAATCAGAACAGTAGTAAAAAAGAAGGTTTTAGAGCCTTCTTTTTCCTATCAACTCTTTTCTATTTCCTGCCATTCATGTTATAATGGATAAATATGAAGAATCGGAGTGAGACTATGAAATACAAACGGATTGTCTTTAAGGTTGGGACTTCTTCTCTGACAAATGAGGATGGAAGTTTATCACGTAGTAAGGTAAAGGCTATTACCCAGCAGTTGGCTATGTTGCACGAGGCTGGTCATGAATTGATTTTGGTGTCGTCGGGTGCCATTGCTGCAGGTTTTGGGGCCTTAGGATTTAAAAAGCGTCCGACTAAGATTGCTGATAAACAGGCTTCAGCAGCGGTAGGGCAAGGGCTTTTGTTGGAAGAATACACGACCAATCTTCTCTTGCGCCAAATCGTTTCTGCACAAATCTTGCTGACCCAGGATGACTTTGTAGATAAGCGCCGTTATAAAAATGCCCATCAGGCCTTGTCAGTTCTACTTAGCCGTGGGGCGATTCCTATCATCAATGAGAATGACAGTGTCGTTATTGATGAGCTCAAGGTTGGGGACAATGATACTCTAAGTGCACAGGTAGCGGCCATGGTCCAAGCAGACCTTTTGGTCCTCTTGACAGATGTGGACGGTCTTTATACTGGAAATCCTAATTCAGACCCAAGAGCCAAACGCTTGGAGAAAATCGAGACTATCAATCGTGAGATTATTGATATGGCCGGTGGAGCAGGTTCTTCAAACGGAACTGGGGGCATGTTAACCAAAATCAAAGCTGCAACTATTGCGACAGAATCAGGAGTTCCTGTTTATATCTGCTCATCCTTGAAGTCAGATGCCATGATTGAGGCGGCTGAGGAGACCAAGGATGGTTCCTACTTTGTTGCGCAAGAGAAGGGACTTCGTACCCAGAAACAATGGCTGGCCTTTTATGCTCAGAGTCAAGGTTCTATTTGGGTTGATAAAGGGGCTGCTGAAGCTCTCTCTCAACATGGAAAGAGTCTTCTCTTATCTGGTGTTGTTGATGCAGAAGGTGCCTTTTCTTACGGTGATATCGTGACAGTATTTGACAAGGAAAGTGGAAAATCACTTGGAAAAGGGCGCGTGCAATTTGGGGCATCTGCTTTGGAGGATATGTTACGTTCTCAAAAAGCCAAGGGTGTCTTGATTCACCGTGATGACTGGATTTCCATTACTCCTGAAATCCAACTACTCTTTACAGAATTTTAGAGGTAAACTATGGTAAGTACACAAGAACAATTTGAGCAGGTACAGGCTGTTAAAAAATCGATCAACACAGCTAGTGAAGACGTGAAAAACCAAGCCTTGCTAGCCATGGCTGATCACTTAGTGGCTGCTACAGAGGAGATTTTAGCGGCAAATGCCCTCGATATGGAATCGGCCAAAGGTAAAATCTCAGATGTGATGCTGGATCGTCTTTATTTGGATGCAGGGCGTATAGAAGCGATGGCAACTGGTATTCGTGAAGTGGTTGCCTTACCAGATCCAATCGGTGAAGTTTTAGAAACCAATCAGCTTGAAAACGGTTTGGTTATCACAAAGAAACGTGTAGCTATGGGAGTTATTGGTATAATCTATGAAAGCCGTCCGAATGTGACGTCTGATGCGGCTGCTTTGGCTCTTAAAAGTGGAAATGCAGTTGTTCTTCGTAGTGGTAAGGATGCCTATCAAACAGCTCATGCTATTGTCACAGCTTTGAAGAAGGGCTTGGAGACGACTACTATTCACCCAGATGTGATTCAACTGGTGGAAGATACCAGTCGTGAAAGCAGCTATGCCATGATGAAGGCCAAAGGCTATCTAGACCTTCTCATTCCTCGTGGAGGGGCTGGTTTGATCAATGCCGTAGTTGAAAATGCTATCGTACCTGTTATTGAGACAGGAACTGGGATTGTCCATGTTTATGTGGACAAGGATGCAGACGAAGACAAGGCGCTGTCTATCATCAACAATGCCAAAACTAGTCGCCCTTCTGTCTGCAATGCCATGGAGGTTCTCCTTGTTCATGAGGACAAGGCAGCAAGTTTTCTTCCTCGCTTGGAGCAAGTGCTGGTTGCAGATCGAAAAGAAGCTGGGTTGGAAGCAATTCAATTCCGCCTGGATAGCAAAGCAAGTCAGTTTGTTTCTGGTCAAGTAGCTGAGGCTCAAGACTTTGACACCGAGTTTTTAGACTATATTCTAGCTGTTAAGATTGTGAGCAGTTTAGAAGAAGCGGTTGCCCATATTGAGGCTCACAGTACCCATCATTCGGATGCCATTGTGACGGAAAATGCAGAAGCTGCAGCTTACTTTACAGATCAGGTGGACTCTGCAGCGGTTTATGTCAATGCCTCAACTCGTTTCACCGATGGTGGCCAATTTGGTCTTGGTTGCGAAATGGGGATTTCTACTCAGAAACTGCACGCGCGTGGTCCCATGGGATTGAAAGAGTTGACCAGCTATAAGTATGTGGTTACTGGTGACGGACAGATAAGGGAGTAAGAGATGAAGATTGGATTTATCGGTTTGGGGAATATGGGAGCTAGTTTGGCCAAGGCTGTTTTGCAGGCCAAGACGGGTGATGACCTTCTCCTTGCCAATCGTAGTCAAGCCAAGGTGGATTCTTTCATTGCCGACTTTGGCGGTCAGGCTTCCAGCAATGACGAAATCTTTGCAGAAGCAGATGTGATTTTTCTAGGAGTAAAGCCTGCACAGTTCTCAGACTTGCTTTCTCAATATCAGACTATCCTTGAAAAACGAGAAAGTCTTCTTTTGATTTCCATGGCAGCTGGATTGACTTTAGAAAAAATAGCAAGCCTTATCCCAAGTCAACACCGAATTATTCGTATGATGCCAAATACTCCGGCTTCTATCGGACAAGGAGTGATTAGTTATGCCTTGTCTCCTAATTGCAGGGCTGAGGACGGTGAGCTATTTTGTCAACTTTTAACTAAGGCTGGTCTCTTGGTTGAACTTGGGGAAAGCTTAATCGACGCAGCGACAGGTCTTGCAGGCTGTGGACCGGCTTTTGTCTATCTCTTTATTGAGGCCTTGGCAGATGCAGGTGTTCAGACAGGATTGCCACGAGAAATAGCTTTAAAAATGGCAGCACAAACTGTGGTAGGAGCTGGGCAATTGGTCCTTGAAAGTCAGCAACATCCTGGGGTCTTAAAAGATCAAGTTTGTAGCCCAGGTGGTTCGACTATCGCTGGTGTAGCAAGCCTAGAAGCGCATGCTTTTCGAGGAACGGTCATGGATGCAGTTGGTCAAGCCTATAAACGAACACAAGAACTAGGTAAATAAGAGGTGGATTTGTCTGCCTCTTTTATGGTGGTTGATACTCTTGGAAAATCTCTTCAAACCACGTCAGCTTCCATCTACAACCTCAAAACAGTGTTTTGAGCAACCTGCGGCTAGCTTCCTAGTTTGCTCTTTGATTTTCATTGAGTATGAAATGAGAAGACAAAAAGATTGTCACAAACCCCTATTTTTTTGATAGAATAGAAGTAGTAAAAAAGAAATGAGTTAGACATGTCAAAAGGATTTTTAGTCTCTCTTGAGGGACCAGAGGGAGCAGGAAAGACCAGTGTTTTAGAGGCTCTGCTCCCAATTTTAGAGGAAAAAGGAGTAGAGGTGCTGACGACCCGTGAACCTGGCGGAGTCTTGATTGGGGAGAAGATTCGGGAAGTGATTTTGGACCTAAGTCATACTCAGATGGATCCTAAAACGGAACTCCTTCTCTATATCGCCAGTCGCAGACAGCACTTGGTGGAAAAAGTTCTCCCTGCCCTTGAAGCTGGCAAGTTGGTCATTATGGACCGCTTCATCGATAGTTCCATTGCCTATCAGGGATTTGGTCGTGGCTTGGATATTGACGCCATTGATTGGCTCAATCACTTTGCGACAGATGGCCTTAAACCTGATTTGACACTCTATTTTGACATCGAGGTGGAAGAAGGGCTGGCTCGCATTGCTGCTAATAGTGACCGCGAGGTCAATCGTTTGGACTTGGAAGGTTTGGACTTGCATAAAAAAGTTCGTCAAGGCTACCTTTCTCTTCTGGATAAAGAGGGAAATCGCATTGTCAAGATTGATGCGAGTCTCCCCTTGGAGCAAGTTGTGGAAACTACCAAGGCTGTCTTGTTTGATAGAATGGGATTAGCTAAATGAAACAAGATCAACTAAAGGCCTGGCAACCAGCCCAGTTTGACCGCTTTGTCCGTATTCTAGAACAAAACCAGCTCAATCACGCCTATCTCTTTTCAGGTTTCTTTGGAAGCTTGGAAATGGCTCAATTTTTGGCTAAGAGCCTTTTTTGTACGGATAAGGTAGGTGTGTTGCCATGTGAGAAATGTCGAAATTGTAAGCTGATTGAACAGGAAGAATTTCCCGATGTCACTTTGATTAAGCCAGTCAATCAGGTTATTAAGACAGAACGCATTCGGGAATTGGTGGGACAGTTTTCTCAAGCAGGGATTGAAAGCCAGCAGCAGGTTTTTATTATCGAGCAAGCTGAGAAGATGCATCCTAATGCAGCCAATTCTCTGCTCAAGGTCATCGAAGAACCCCAGAGTGAGGTTTATATTTTCTTCTTGACCAGCGATGAGGAAAAGATGTTACCGACCATCCGTAGTCGGACTCAAATTTTCCACTTTAAAAAGCAAGAAGAACAACTCATCTTGCTCTTAGAACAAATGGGACTGGTTAAGAAAAAAGCGACTCTCCTAGCTCAGTTTAGTCAATCGCGAGCTGAAGCAGAAAAGTTGGCAAATCAGGCAGTCTTTTGGACCTTGGTCGATGAAAGTGAACGCCTGCTGACTTGGTTAGTAGCTAAGAAAAAAGAAAGTTATCTGCAGGTTGCTAAATTAGCCAACTTAGCAGATGACAAGGAAAAACAAGATCAGGTTTTACGGATTCTTGAAGTTCTCTGTGGACAAGATATCCTACAAGCAAGAGTAAGAGTGATTCTACAAGATTTGCTAGAAGCTAGAAAAATGTGGCAAGCTAATGTCAGCTTTCAAAATGCTATGGAATATCTGGTCTTGAAAGAAATATAAACTCAAAAATGAACGATAAAGAAAGGAAAGGGCTGTTTTATGGACAAAAAAGAATTATTTGACGCGCTGGATGATTTTTCCCAACAGTTATTGGTAACCTTGGCCGACGTGGAAGCCATCAAGAAAAATCTCAAGAGCCTGGTAGAGGAAAATACAGCTCTTCGCTTGGAAAATAGTAAGTTGCGCGAACGCTTGGGTGAGGTGGAAGCAGATGCTCCCGTCAAGGCCAAACATGTTCGAGAAAGTGTCCGTCGGATTTATAAAGACGGATTTCACGTTTGTAATGATTTTTATGGTCAACGTCGAGAGCAGGATGAGGAATGTATGTTCTGTGACGAGTTACTATACAGGGAGTAAGCATGCAGATTCAAAAAAGTTTTAAGGGGCAATCTCCCTATGGCAAGCTGTATCTAGTGGCAACGCCGATTGGCAATCTAGACGATATAACCTTTCGAGCTATCCAGACCTTGAAAGAAGTGGACTGGATTGCTGCTGAGGATACGCGCAATACAGGGCTTTTGCTCAAGCATTTTGACATTTCCACCAAGCAAATCAGTTTTCATGAGCACAATGCCAAGGAAAAGATTCCTGATTTGATTGGTTTCCTGAAAGCAGGACAAAGCATTGCTCAGGTATCCGATGCGGGTCTGCCTAGCATCTCAGACCCTGGTCATGATTTGGTTAAGGCAGCAATTGAGGAAGAGGTTGCAGTTGTCACAGTTCCGGGTGCCTCTGCAGGGATTTCTGCCTTGATTGCCAGTGGTTTAGCACCGCAGCCACATATCTTTTACGGTTTTTTGCCAAGAAAATCAGGCCAGCAAAAGCAATTTTTCGACTCGAAAAAAGACTATCCTGAAACACAAATTTTCTATGAATCTCCTCATCGTGTAGCAGATACGTTGGAAAATATGCTAGAAGTCTACGGTGACCGCTCGGTGGTCTTGGTTAGAGAATTGACCAAAATCTATGAAGAATACCAAAGAGGAAAGATCTCTGAATTGCTGGAAAGCATAGCTGAAACACCACTCAAGGGCGAATGCCTTCTCATCGTTGAAGGTGCCAGTCAGGATGTGGAAGAAAAAGACAAGGAGGACTTGTTTTCAGAAATCCAAGCCCGCATCCAGCAAGGTATGAAGAAAAATCAAGCCATTAAGGAAGTTGCGAAATACTACCAGTGGAATAAAAGTCAACTCTACGCAGCCTACCACGACTGGGAAGAAAATCAAGAAAATGACTAAACAGGGAAGTTTGCCTTCTTCCCTTTTTTTGTTATACTAGTAGAAGAAAAAATTAGAAAGATTTGTGGGTGTCAAACAGTCCAGTGGGGTGTTTTGATATGGACTTACGTCCCACCCAAAGAGGTATTAGTGTCGTGTCTCAATCTTATATCAATGTTATCGGTGCTGGTTTGGCAGGTTCTGAAGCAGCCTACCAAATCGCAGAACGTGGTATTCCAGTTAAACTTTATGAAATGCGTGGTGTCAAGTCAACACCTCAACACAAAACAGACAATTTTGCTGAGTTAGTTTGTTCTAATTCCCTTCGTGGGGATGCTTTGACAAATGCAGTGGGTCTCCTCAAGGAAGAAATGCGTCGCTTGGGTTCTGTTATTTTGGAATCTGCTGAGGCTACACGTGTTCCTGCTGGTGGTGCTCTTGCGGTGGACCGAGATGGTTTCTCCCAAATGGTGACTGAAAAAGTTGCCAACCATCCCTTGATTGAGGTGGTGCGTGATGAAATTACAGAATTGCCGACAGATGTTATTACGGTTGTCGCTACTGGTCCTTTGACCAGCGATACTCTGGCTGAAAAGATTCATGCTCTTAATGACGGCGATGGTTTCTATTTCTACGATGCGGCAGCGCCTATTATCGACGTCAACACCATCGATATGAGCAAGGTCTACCTCAAGTCTCGATACGATAAGGGAGAAGCTGCCTACCTCAACGCTCCCATGACTAAGCAAGAGTTTATGGATTTTCATGAAGCCTTGGTTAATGCGGAAGAAGCACCGCTCAATTCTTTCGAAAAAGAAAAGTACTTTGAAGGCTGTATGCCTATCGAAGTCATGGCTAAACGTGGTATTAAAACCATGCTTTATGGTCCTATGAAACCAGTCGGTCTGGAGTATCCAGATGACTACACAGGACCTCGTGATGGAGAATTCAAAACCCCTTATGCGGTGGTTCAGCTGCGTCAGGATAATGCGGCTGGTAGCCTTTACAATATAGTCGGTTTCCAGACCCACCTCAAATGGGGAGAACAAAAACGTGTCTTCCAAATGATTCCAGGTCTTGAAAATGCTGAGTTTGTTCGTTATGGTGTCATGCACCGCAATTCTTATATGGATTCACCAAATCTTCTTGAACAGACTTACCGTTCTAAGAAACAGCCAAATCTCTTCTTTGCTGGTCAGATGACGGGTGTGGAAGGCTATGTTGAATCAGCAGCGTCAGGCTTGGTTGCGGGAATTAACGCGGCTCGTCTTTTCAAGGGAGAAAGCGAGGCTATTTTCCCAGAAACAACAGCGATTGGAAGTCTAGCTCATTACATCACCCATGCTGACAGCAAACATTTCCAACCAATGAATGTTAATTTCGGTATTATCAAGGAGTTGGAAGGCGAGCGTATTCGTGATAAGAAGGCTCGTTATGAAAAAATTGCAGAGCGTGCTCTTTCTGACTTAGAGGAATTTTTAACGGTCTAATTTTTTTGAAAGAATTGCTCATGATACTATAAAAATCTTAGAAATTGTGATAAAATAGGTAGGATAAAAAAAGGAGAGTGAAAATGGCGAATCCCAAGTATAAACGTATTTTAATCAAGTTATCAGGTGAAGCCCTTGCCGGTGAACGTGGCGTAGGGATTGATATCCAAACAGTTCAAACAATCGCAAAAGAGATTCAAGAAGTTCATAGCTTAGGTATCGAAATTGCCCTTGTTATCGGTGGAGGAAATCTCTGGCGTGGAGAACCTGCTGCAGAAGCAGGAATGGACCGCGTTCAGGCAGATTACACAGGAATGCTTGGGACTGTTATGAATGCTCTTGTGATGGCAGATTCATTGCAACAAGTTGGTGTCGATACGCGTGTACAAACAGCTATTGCCATGCAACAAGTGGCAGAGCCTTACGTACGTGGACGTGCCCTTCGTCACCTTGAAAAAGGCCGTATCGTTATCTTTGGTGCTGGAATTGGTTCACCTTACTTCTCAACAGATACAACAGCGGCCCTTCGTGCAGCTGAAATCGAAGCGGATGCCATCCTTATGGCTAAAAATGGGGTCGATGGTGTTTACAATGCCGATCCTAAGAAGGACAAGACAGCCGTTAAATTTGAAGAATTGACCCACCGTGATGTTATCAATAAAGGTCTCCGTATCATGGACTCAACAGCTTCAACTCTCTCAATGGATAACGACATTGACTTGGTTGTCTTCAACATGAACCAACCAGGCAACATCAAACGTGTCGTATTTGGTGAAAATATCGGAACAACAGTTTCAAATAATATCTAAGAAAAGGAATAAGAAAGATTATGGCTAACGCAATTATTGAAAAAGCTAAAGAGAGAATGGCCCAGTCTCACCAATCACTTGCTCGTGAATTTGGTGGTATCCGTGCTGGCCGTGCCAATGCAAGCTTGCTTGACCGTGTACATGTAGAATACTACGGAGTCGAAACTCCTCTTAACCAAATCGCTTCAATTACCATTCCAGAAGCGCGTGTTTTGTTGGTAACACCATTTGACAAGTCTTCATTGAAAGACATCGAACGTGCCTTGAACGCTTCTGATCTTGGTATCACACCAGCTAATGACGGTTCTGTTATTCGTTTGGTTATCCCTGCTCTTACAGAAGAAACTCGTCGTGACCTTGCTAAAGAAGTGAAGAAGGTCGGCGAAAATGCTAAAGTGGCTGTCCGCAATATTCGTCGTGATGCTATGGACGAAGCTAAGAAACAAGAAAAAGCAAAAGAAATCACTGAAGACGAATTGAAGACTCTTGAAAAAGACATTCAAAAAGTAACAGACGATGCTGTTAAACACATCGACGACATGACTGCCAACAAAGAAAAAGAACTTTTGGAAGTCTAAAAATAAACAGAAAAACTCAGTTGGCATTGCTGGCTGAGTTTTATTCGAAAGAAGGAAATATGAATACAAATCTTGCAAGTTTTATCGTTGGACTGATCATCGATGAAAATGACCGTTTTTACTTTGTGCAAAAGGATGGTCAAACCTATGCTCTTGCTAAGGAAGAAGGCCAACATACAGTAGGGGATACGGTCAAAGGTTTTGCCTACACGGATATGAAGCAAAAACTCCGCATGACAACCTTAGAAGTGACTGCCACTCAGGATCAGTTTGGTTGGGGCCGTGTTACAGAGGTTCGTAAGGACTTGGGTGTCTTTGTGGATACAGGCCTTCCTGACAAGGAAATCGTTGTGTCACTCGATATTCTCCCTGAACTCAAGGAACTCTGGCCTAAGAAGGGCGACCAACTCTACATCCGTCTTGAAGTGGACAAGAAAGACCGTATCTGGGGACTCTTGGCTTATCAAGAAGACTTCCAACGTCTGGCTCGTCCTGCCTACAACAACATGCAGAACCAAAACTGGCCAGCCATTGTTTACCGCCTCAAGCTGTCTGGAACTTTTGTTTACCTGCCAGAAAATAACATGCTTGGCTTTATCCATCCTAGCGAGCGTTACGCAGAGCCACGTTTGGGGCAAGTATTAGATGCGCGCGTTATTGGTTTCCGTGAAGTGGACCGCACGTTGAACCTCTCCCTCAAACCACGTTCTTTTGAGATGTTGGAAAATGATGCTCAGATGATTTTGACATACTTGGAAAGCAATGGCGGTTTCATGACCTTAAATGATAAATCATCTCCTGATGACATCAAGGCTACCTTTGGCATTTCTAAAGGTCAGTTCAAGAAAGCACTCGGTGGTTTGATGAAGGCTGGTAAAATCAAGCAAGACCAGTTTGGGACAGAGTTGATTTAGGGAGACTTATGAGAAAATCATTTTACACTTGGCTCATGACCGAGCGCAATCCTAAAAGTAACAGTCCCAAAGCTATCTTGGCAGACCTAGCTTTTGAGGAGTCAGCCTTCCCAAAACACACAGATGATTTTGACGAGGTGAGTCGCTTTTTGGAGGAGTACGCTAGTTTCTCTTTCAATCTAGGAGATTTTGACATTATCTGGCAAGAATACTTAGAACACTAGCATGATTCATTGGGTTTGGGCTAGTAATTTCTCCACCCCTTTGCTATAATAAAAAGAAATAAAAGGATTAGAGAGGTTCTTTATTTGAAGGAACATTCAATTGACATTCAACTGAGTCATCCAGATGACCTGTTTCATCTTTTTGGTTCCAATGAACGCCATCTTCGTTTGATGGAAGAAGAGCTTGATGTGGTGATTCATGCTCGTACGGAGATTGTGCAGGTTTTGGGAGAAGAGACTGCCTGTGAGGAAGCCCGTCAGGTTATTCAGGCTTTGATGGTCTTGGTAAATCGTGGGATGACCGTTGGTACGCCAGATGTGGTGACTGCGATTAGTATGGTCAAAAACGATGAAATCGACAAGTTTGTCGCCCTTTACGAAGAAGAAATCATCAAGGATAATACTGGTAAACCTATTCGTGTCAAAACCCTAGGGCAAAAACTTTATGTGGACAGTGTTAAACAGCATGATGTGACCTTTGGAATTGGGCCTGCAGGGACAGGGAAGACCTTTCTTGCAGTGACCTTGGCAGTGACAGCCCTTAAACGCGGGCAAGTCAAACGAATTATCCTGACACGCCCAGCGGTGGAAGCAGGAGAGAGTCTAGGTTTTCTTCCGGGTGATCTTAAGGAGAAGGTAGATCCTTACCTTAGACCTGTTTATGATGCCTTGTATCAGATTCTGGGAAAAGACCAAACGACTCGTCTTATGGAGCGTGAAATTATCGAGATTGCGCCCCTTGCCTATATGCGTGGACGAACCTTGGATGATGCCTTTGTCATTCTCGATGAGGCGCAAAATACGACCATCATGCAGATGAAGATGTTTTTGACTCGTTTAGGCTTTAATTCTAAGATGATTGTCAATGGAGATATCAGTCAGATTGACCTGCCACGTAATGTCAAGTCCGGTTTGATTGATGCCCAAGAAAAACTCAAGAACATCCATCAGATTGACTTTGTTCATTTTTCAGCCAAGGATGTTGTTCGCCATCCAGTTGTCGCTCAGATTATCCGAGCTTATGAACCAGCTCCAGTTAAAAAAGAAGAGAGTGACGAATTAGATCCTCAACCTCTATCTGAAGGATAGTTCTTTTGTACTTAAAGTTATCTCAATGCTCAATCTATAGTAGATTGACGCTAGAATAGTACGTTGTGACTGCTAAAACATTTCTAGAAATTAATTTGACTTTCCTGATTGATTTGTTTATATCTTATTTCAATCTACTATAAATTTTCGTTTTACATGTTTTATTTAATATCCTTATATTAGATTAGAAAGGTTTCCAGTGGAAGAAATATATGGAATCAATCTTTTTAAAACTAGCTCAGTATCCAATAGTGGAGACAGAGCGTTTATTGCTTAGACCTGTAACCTTGGATGATGCGGAAGCTATGTTTGACTATGCCTCGGATAAGGATAATACACGTTACACTTTTCTAACCAATCAAAGCTTGGAAGAAACCAAGAATAACATTGCTCAGTTCTACTTGGCCAATCCCTTGGGACGGTGGGGAATAGAACTAAAAAGCAATGGCAAATTTATCGGAACCATTGATTTGCACAAGATTGATCCTGTTCTTAAGAAGGCAGCTATTGGTTACATTATCAATAAAAAATATTGGAATCAAGGATTGACGACAGAAGCCAATCGTGCCGTAATTGAGCTAGCTTTTGAGAAGATAGGAATGAATAAGTTAGTTGCTTTACACGATAAGGCTAATCCCGCGTCAGGAAAGGTCATGGAGAAATCAGGAATGCGTTTTTCCCACGAAGAAGCTTATGCTTGTATGGACCAGCATGAAGAAGGTCGAATCGTGACAAGAGTTCATTATGTCTTGACTAAGGAAGACTATTTTGCAAATAAATAAGCAGTTGAGAAGAAATTTTCAACTGTTTTTTCTTTCTCTTACGAATAATTTAAGAGAGGAGAAAATATGGAAGCAATTATCGAAAAAATCAAAGAGTATAAAATCATTGTCATCTGTACTGGTCTGGGCTTGCTTGTAGGAGGATTTTTCCTGCTAAAGCCAGCTCCACAAACACCTGTCAAAGAAACGAATTTGCAGGCTGAAGTTGCAGCTGTTTCCAAGGATTCGGTATCCGAAAAGGATGTGAAGAATGAAGAAAAGGAAGAACCTCTTGAACAAGATCTAATCACAGTAGATGTGAAGGGTGCTGTCAAATCGCCAGGGATTTATGAATTGCCAGTAGGTAGTCGGGTCAATGATGCTGTTCAGAAGGCAGGTGGCTTGACAGAGCAAGCAGACAGCAAGTTGCTTAATCTAGCTCAGAAAGTCAGTGATGAGGCTCTGGTTTACGTCCCAACTAAGGGAGAAGAATCAGCTAGTCAACAGACTGGTTCTGGGACGGATTCTTCGACAAGTAAAGCAAAGAAGGTCAATCTCAACAAGGCAAGTCTGGAAGAACTCAAGCAGGTAAAGGGTCTGGGAGGAAAACGAGCTCAGGATATTATTGACCATCGTGAGGCAAACGGGAAGTTCAAGTCAGTAGACGAGCTCAAGAAGGTCTCTGGCATTGGTGCCAAGACAATAGAAAAGTTAAAAGACTATGTTACAGTGGATTAAGAATTATCCTATCCCCCTTATCTATCTGAGTTTTATATTACTCTGGCTTTACTACGCCATTTTCTCAGCCTCCTATCTAGCACTGTTGGTCTTCGTCTTTCTGCTAGTCTGTCTCTTTATTCAATTTCCGTGGAAATCAGCAGGCAGAGTTCTAGTGATTTGCGGAATCTTTGGATTTTGGTTTCTGTTTCAAAATTGGCAACAGAGTCAAGCGAGTCAAAATTTGGCGGATTCTGTTGAAAGGGTACGGATTTTGCCTGACACTATTAAGGTCAATGGTGATAGTCTGTCCTTTCGTGGCAAGTCTGATGGACGCATTTTTCAAGTCTATTATAAACTCCAGTCCGAGGAGGAGAAAGAAGCCTTTCAAGCCTTAACCGACCTTTATGAGATAGAACTTGAAGGGAAGCTTTCGGAGCCAGAAGGGCAGAGAAATTTTGGTGGTTTTGACTACCAAGCTTATCTGAAGACTCAGGGAATTTTCCAGACTCTCAATATCAAAAGAATACAGTCCCTTAAACAGGTTAGCAGTTGGGATATAGGAGAAAATCTATCCAGTTTACGCCGTAAGGCTGTAGTTTGGATTAAGACACATTTTCCAGACCCTATGCGCAATTACATGACAGGGCTTTTGCTAGGATATCTGGACACAGATTTTGAGGAGATGAATGAGCTTTATTCCAGTCTAGGAATTATTCATCTTTTTGCCTTGTCGGGTATGCAGGTAGGATTTTTCATGGATGGATTTAAGAAACTTCTCTTACGATTAGGCTTGACTCAAGAAAAGTTGAAATGGCTGACCTATCCCTTTTCCCTTCTCTATGCTGGTCTGACAGGATTTTCAGCATCGGTTATTCGCAGTCTCTTGCAAAAGCTACTGGCTCAACATGGTGTTAAGGGCTTGGATAATTTTGCCTTGACGGTGCTTGTCCTCTTTATCATCATGCCCAACTTTTTCCTGACGGCGGGAGGTGTTTTGTCATGTGCTTATGCTTTTATCTTGACCATGACCAGCAAAGAAGGGGAGGGGCTTAAGGCTATTGCCAGAGAAAGTCTAGTCATTTCCTTGGGAATATTGCCCATTCTGTCCTTCTATTTTGCGGAATTTCAACCTTGGTCCATCCTCTTGACCTTTGTCTTTTCCTTTCTTTTTGACTTGGTCTTCTTACCGCTCTTGTCTATCTTATTTGCCCTTTCCTTTCTCTATACAGTCATTCAGCTTAATTTTATTTTTGAATGGTTGGAGGGCATTATTCGCTTGGTCTCACAGGTGGCAAGTAGACCTCTAGTCTTTGGTCAACCCAATGCATGGTTTTTGATTTTATTGTTAATTTCCTTGGCTTTAGTATATGATTTGAGAAAAAACATTAAAAGGCTAGCAGTATTAAGCTTATTGATTACGGGTCTCTTTTTCCTGACCAAGTATCCACTGGAAAATGAAATTACCATGCTGGATGTGGGGCAAGGGGAAAGTATTTTCCTAAGGGATGTAACTGGTAAAACCATTCTCATAGATGTAGGCGGTAAGGCAGAGTCTAGTAAGAAAATAGAAAAATGGCAAGAAAAGGCGACAACTAGCAATGCCCAGCGAACCTTGATTCCCTATCTCAAAAGTCGAGGAGTAGCCAAGATTGACCAGCTGATTTTGACCAATACGGACAAGGAACATGTTGGAGATTTGCTGGAAGTGGCCAAGGCTTTCCATGTAGGGGAGATTTTAGTATCAAAAGGCAGTCTGAAACAGAAGGAATTTGTGGTAGAACTGCAGGCGACTCAAACCAAGGTTCGCAGTGTGACAGTAGGAGAGAATTTGCCAATTTTTGGAAGTGAGTTAGAAGTCTTATCTCCAAGGAAAATGGGAGATGGAGGTCATGAAGATTCCCTGCTTCTGTATGGAAAACTTTTGGATAAGTACTTTCTCTTCACAGGAAATTTGGAGGAGAAAGGAGAGAAGGAATTGCTGAAGCAGTATCCTGACCTAGAAGTGGATGTTTTGAAAGCTGGGCAACATGGCTCTAAAAAATCATCAAGTTCATCCTTTTTAGAACAGCTCAAACCAGAGATGACTCTCATCTCAGTTGGAAAGAACAATCGAACGAAACTCCCCCATCAGGAAACCTTGACACGACTGGAAACTATCAATAGCAAAGTTTACCGAACTGACCAGCAAGGAGCTATACGATTTAAAGGTTGGAATAGTTGGAAGATTGAAAGCGTTCGATAGAAAGGATAAATACTATATATTAGTAAAATAAACTAAAAATCTGTTGAATAATAATGATAAAAACGATATAATGAAAGCGTCTTCAATATTAATGATATAAAACCAATAAAAATTAGCAAAAACCGTTTAATTAGTTAGTTTATGATCTATTGGTCTTTTTAAGTCCAGTATATCTGCTGTGAGCGTCCTTAAAACTTATCGGTATGATTGGAAAGTATAGTACGAACTATCACAGTCTCGTTATGATAGATATGATGAGTATAGCGTTGATGGTGGTTGAAATTACGATTTTTAGAGATATAAATTATTACAACGGTGGTTGTTAATCTTTCAAGAGTGATAAAAAGGAGGGCTAGATATGTTGCAGCTTACTCATGTGACCTTAAAAACGCGACAAGTCATCTTACAAGATGTTGATTTTACATTTGAAAAGGGTAGGATTTATGGTATTCTTGCTATCAATGGCTCTGGAAAGACGACCCTGTTCCGAGCTATGAGCAAGCTGCTTCCCCTTAGTAGTGGACATATCGCAGCCTCTCCTTCTTTGTTTTATTATGAGAGCATTGAATGGCTGGATGGAAACTTAAGTGGGATGGACTACCTTCATCTCATAAAAAACATCTGGAAGTCCAACCTAAACTTGAGGGATGAAATCGCCTATTGGGAAATGTCTGACTATATCAGCCTTCCCATCCGCAAGTATTCCTTAGGCATGAAGCAACGCTTGGTGATTGCCATGTATTTCCTCAGTCAGGCGAAATGCTGGCTCATGGATGAGATTACAAATGGCTTAGATGAGTATTATCGACAGAAGTTTTTTGATAGACTATCACAAATCGATAGACAAGAACAGCTGGTTCTTTTAAGTTCCCACTACAAAGAAGAACTAGTTGATGTATGCGATACAATAGTAACCATTTATCAGGGTCAGATAGAAGAGGTTTAGTTTATGAAAGATGTTAGTCTATTTTTATTGAAGAAAGTTTTCAAAAGTCGCTTAAACTGGATTATCTTAGTTTTATTTGTTTCAACTCTTGGTATTAGCTTTTATTTCAATAGTCGGACTGCAAACTATGTCAGCTTGGAGAACAGGTTAGAAACTCGTACTGCAGCCAACGAGAGAGCTATCAATGAAAATGAAGAGAAGCTCTCCCAAATGTCTGACACCAGCACGGAGGAATACCAGTTTGCTAAAGAAAATTTAGACTTGCAAAAAAATCTTTTGACGCAAAAGAAAGAAATTCTGACTTTATTAAAAGAAGGACGCTGGGAAGAAGCCTACTATTTGCAGTGGCAAGCTGAGGAAAAGAGTTATGAAACTGTATCAAATGACCCAACTTCTAGCTCGGACTTAAAAATAGCGGTTGACCGCGAACGAAAGACTTACCAAGCCCTGTATCCCTTGAACATAAAAGCCCACGATTTAGATTATCCGACCCACGGGATTGATCAGATTGTCTGGATTTTAGAGGCGATCATCCCAACCTTGTTTGTGATTGCGATTATTTTTATGCTGACACAACTTTTTGCAGAAAGATATCAAAATCATCTGGACACAGCTCAGTTATATCCTTTTTCAAAAGTGGCATTTGCAATGTCTTCTCTTGGAGTTGGAGTGGGCTATGTAACTGTGCTGTTTATCGGAATCTGTGGATTTTCTTTTCTAGTGGGAAGTCTGATAAGTGGTTTTGGACAGTTAGATTATCCCTACCCGATTTATAGCTTGGTGAATCAAGAGGTAACTATTGGAAAGATACAAGATATGTTATTTCCTGGCTTGTTACTAGCTTTCTTAGCTTTTATCATCATTGTGGAAGTAGTGTACTTGATTGCTTACTTTTTCAAGCAAAAAATGCCTGTCCTCTTTCTTTCACTCATTGGGATTGTTGGCTTATTGTTTGGCATCCAAACAATCCAGCCTCTTCAAAAGATTGCACATCTGATTCCCTTTACTTACTTGCGTTCAGTGGAGATTTTGTCTGGAAGATTACCTAAGCAAATTGATAATGTCAATCTGAATTGGAGCATGGGAATGGTCTTACTTCCTTGCCTGATTATCCTATTGTTAGTGGGGATTCTATTTATCGAAAGATGGGGCAGTTCACGTAAAAAGGAAGTTTTTAATAGATTTTAGCTTTCCTATAGGGAAAATAAGTAAAAACTAACATAGAGAGGGAATCAACTTGATTCTCTCTTTTTGATTCGAAAACCAAGTCAAAATATAAACACAAACTTTTCAAAAAAATAACTTTTTATCTTGACAAGAGCTAGAAAACTTGGTATCATATAAAAGTTGAGAAAAGCAGAAGTGAGAGCTTCTCGCCTTGTGACATTAAGTTGCCTGGCCCTACGGATGAAAAGTTTCTAAGAAACGCTATCATAACGTGCGGGCTTGTATATTTACGAGTCCGCTATTGTTTTTCTCTAATAAAACAAAAGAGGTGAAAACCATAGCAAAGCAAGACTTATTCATCAATGATGAGATTCGTGTACGTGAAGTTCGCTTGATTGGTCTTGAAGGAGAACAGCTAGGCATTAAGCCACTCAGTGAAGCGCAAGCTTTGGCTGATAACGCTAATGTTGACCTAGTATTGATTCAACCTCAAGCCAAACCGCCTGTTGCAAAAATTATGGACTACGGTAAGTTCAAGTTTGAGTACCAGAAGAAGCAAAAAGAACAACGTAAAAAACAAAGTGTTGTTACTGTGAAAGAAGTTCGTCTAAGTCCAACTATTGACAAGGGTGACTTTGATACAAAACTTCGCAATGCACGCAAATTCCTTGAAAAAGGAAATAAAGTTAAGGTATCTATTCGCTTTAAGGGTCGTATGATTACCCATAAAGAGATTGGTGCAAAAGTTTTAGCCGAGTTTGCTGAAGCAACTCAAGATATTGCCATCATCGAACAACGTGCTAAAATGGATGGACGTCAAATGTTCATGCAATTGGCGCCAGCGACTGACAAAAAATAATTGTCAGAAAGTTAAATAAAGGAGAAAAAATCATGCCAAAACAAAAAACACACCGCGCATCAGCTAAACGTTTCAAACGTACAGGTTCTGGTGGACTTAAACGTTTCCGTGCTTACACTTCTCACCGTTTCCACGGAAAAACTAAGAAACAACGTCGTCATCTTCGTAAAGCATCTATGGTGCATTCAGGAGATTACAAACGTATCAAAGCAATGCTTACTCGCTTGAAATAATAGCTTGACTGTAAGTAAAGAATTCTAGGAAATATTTGGAGGAAATAAAACATGGCACGTGTTAAAGGTGGCGTTGTATCACGCAAACGTCGTAAACGTATTCTTAAATTAGCAAAAGGTTACTATGGAGCTAAACACATCTTGTTCCGTACTGCAAAAGAACAAGTAATGAACTCTTACTACTATGCATACCGTGACCGTCGTCAGAAAAAACGTGACTTCCGCAAATTGTGGATCACTCGTATCAACGCGGCAGCTCGTATGAACGGACTTTCATACTCACAATTGATGCATGGTTTGAAATTGGCTGAGATCGAAGTGAACCGTAAAATGCTTGCTGACTTGGCTGTTAACGATGCAGCAGCTTTCACAGCTCTTGCAGATGCAGCTAAAGCAAAACTTGGTAAATAATAACAGATAAGACTGGAACAGGATTGTCCCAGTCTTTTTAAAAATAAAGGAGAAAAATATGGCTTCAAAAATGCTACACACTTGCTTACGTGTAGAAAATCTTGAAAAATCAATTGCATTCTATCAAGATGCTTTTGGGTTTAAAGAATTGCGTCGCAGAGATTTTCCAGATCATGCCTTTACGATTGTTTATCTAGGTCTTGAGGGGGACGACTATGAGTTGGAGTTGACTTATAACTACGATCATGGTCCTTATGTGGTTGGAGATGGATTTGCCCATATCGCCCTCAGTACACCTGATCTTGAGGCGCTTCATCAAGAGCATAGTGCCAAAGGTTATGAAGTTACTGAGTCAAATGGCCTACCAGGAACTGCGCCTAACTATTACTTTGTCAAAGACCCTGATGGCTACAAGGTCGAAGTCATTCGTGAAAAATAATCTCGTGAAGTCAAGTAGAATGTTCGTTTTCTACTTGACTTTTTTTAGCAAACATTTATAATGAAGGTACGCAGTTTAGTGTAGTTCTGACAGCCAATACTCTGGTTGTTAGATGCACTTTCTATTTAATTTTCAAAAATCTATATGCTAAAGCATTATTATTTTTAAAATAGATATATTTATCGATAGATTTTTGAAAAAGTGTTTATAAGCTTAAAAATGAAATTTTTGGAACTCTTAAAAGAACTAAGAAAAAAGGAAATCTTTACTCAAGTTGAAGTGGCTGAAAAACTAGGCATTTCGCAACCTGTTTACGCTTTATAGGAGTGTGAACTCAATAAAATCTTGTTAAGGTTGCATAAGGTTTTAAATATGTCCGATTGATTATTTAGTTGGAAACTTAGAAGAAAAATTAGATGAATTAGATAATATTGAATTGCTTTTCCGTATGAACTCAAAAGGATTGGTCGAAGAAGAAAAAAGAACTTTAAAAAATAGTGGATTGAGTTTATAAAGGAGCGGACAAAGGTTTTTGGGAATAAAATATAAGTATATAAGATAAATTAGGAAGGGAATAAAGTGGATAATGTCGCACTATTTGATTAGTAATGCAAAGATTATTGAAGAACTATCGAAACTATACAAGGATAAACTTGATATTGGTAAAATTAAAGAAAAAATATTTAATGGGGATTTTGGTGAGCTAACTCTTGTTGAATTTTCAAAGTTTAGAGTCTTTCTTGATGCCTCTTTAATGATATATAATAAAAATAAATTAGAGAAGGAGTATTTTAAGGCAACAAAGCAATTTAGATACATTGATAATTTTCAATTGGATTTAAAGGAAATAAATTATGCAACGTACAGAACTTTCATAAATGGAAATTACAACTTTGATTTGGACGAATTTACTCATCTTATTATTAAAACTGAACCACAGCCTAGAAATATTTATGATGAGATTGTACGGTTACGCAATGCTTTCGCGCATATGCAGTATGGTAACTTTTTTTTATGTGAGCCAGGTGTAATTAGTTTATATGATATTTTTAATAAAGATGGAGGACAACTAAAAAACACGGGAATTGCGTTAGAGCCTGTGATACATGAATTTATTAGTCGATATTACTCAAATCAATCTGTCTTAGGGGTACCATATAAACATTCATTCATAAGTAATTTTTCTTTCAAGGAACATAAGCATAAACCATATCTTGTTTTTACTGTAGTAACCTTTGTAAATGAATCAGTTAAATATATCCCTGGGCAGATTCATCCTATGAATCAGTTTTTAGATTATCAATCAGATATAGATAATGAATGTGGTTTTCAAAAAATGGATGTTTTCTTAAACTCCAGTGATTTTAAAGTTGAAGAGCAGATATTAGATTCGAAAAAAATTAGTGTGCTTAATAATATAATCAAAAAGGAGAGAGGAGATAAGAAACATTTACCATATCTTTACAAAGCCCTCTGTGATCCAGAGACGGAAATATCAAACTTCTTCGTGCATATACGACAATTGAACGATAGGATTATAAATTATTTTACTCTTTGCTCGAAAGGGAAATTAGAAGAGGGCAGAGATGATATTTCGAGAAGTTTGGATGAATTGCAAGAGGACTCAGATTCGATAATATTTTTCCGCTACATGTTTACAATTTTAAAAATGTTCAATTTTGCCTTAAGGTTAGAGGATGATGACCTACCCGAACTTGATTATAGCAAATTTGATATTTCAAACTTTGTGTATGATGCTCAGGATATGATTAATTTTTCCAATGATTATTATTTAAAATTTGGTGCTCAGAAACAGATAACTCATGATTTAGATAAAGAATTTATCTGTACAAAAATTAGAAATGCTATTTCTCATGGAAATTTTAAATTTGACACCAATTGCTGTGAAGTGATAGTTAGTTTTGAAGATAAGTGGAATGGAAGGGTAGTAAAAATTCAAACTTCTATAAGAGACTTAGATAAGTTTATTGGTGAATCTGATAATTTACAAATTGTTTAATCGATCACAAATCAAGTAGAATGTTCGTTTTCTACTTGACTTTTTTTGGTTGAAAGAGTATACTAATAAAAATTTAACCTTTAAGGGGAGTCCAGAGAGACTCACAAGGTGTCAGATAAAAGAATAGTACAATTTTCTAGAGGAGACTTTTTGAGTGTGCTCTCTTCTGTTGTACGATTTTAACTGAGGCCTTGCACTAGCAAGGTCTTTTCTTTATCTGGTCCCCTTAAAATTTAAGGAGGAAAAGTCATGAATCCCACATGTAAGAAACGTTTGGGTGCAATTCGTTTGGAAACCATGAAGGTGGTAGCACAGGAGGAAATCGCGCCAGCAATCTTTGAATTAGTCCTAGAGGGGGAAATGGTTGAAGCCATGCGAGCAGGCCAATTTCTTCATCTGCGTGTGCCTGATGATGCCCATCTTTTGCGTCGCCCTATTTCAATTTCGTCTATTGATAAGGCTAATAAGCAGTGTCATCTCATTTATCGGATTGAGGGAGCTGGGACAGCTATTTTTTCAACCTTAAGTCAGGGAGACACTCTTGATGTGATGGGTCCTCAGGGAAATGGTTTTGACTTGTCTGACCTAGATGAGCAGAGCCAGGTTCTCTTAGTTGGTGGGGGGATTGGTGTTCCGCCCTTGCTTGAGGTTGCTAAGGAATTGCATGCGCGTGGTGTGAAAGTAGTGACAGTTCTCGGTTTTGCTAATAAGGCTGCTGTCATTTTGGAGACGGAATTAGCTCAATATGGTCAAGTCTTTGTAACGACAGATGATGGTTCTTATGGTATCAAGGGAAATGTTTCCGTTGTTATCAAGGATTTAGACAATCAATTTGATGCTGTTTACTCATGTGGGGCGCCTGGAATGATGAAGTATATCAATCAAACCTTCTATAACCATCCAAGAGCCTATCTATCTTTGGAATCCCGTATGGCTTGTGGGATGGGGGCTTGCTATGCCTGCGTTCTAAAAGTGCCAGAAAGCGAGACGGTCAGCCAACGTGTCTGTGAAGATGGCCCTGTTTTCCGCACAGGAACAGTTGTATTATAAGGAGAAAATCATGACTACAAATCGTTTACAAGTTTCTCTACCAGGCTTGGATTTGAAAAATCCGATTATTCCAGCATCAGGCTGTTTTGGTTTTGGACAAGAGTATGCCAAGTACTATGATTTAGACCTTTTAGGTTCTATTATGATCAAGGCGACAACCCTTGAACCACGCTTTGGCAATCCAACTCCAAGGGTGGCAGAAACACCTGCTGGCATGCTCAATGCAATCGGTTTGCAAAATCCTGGTTTGGAAGTTGTTTTGGCTGAAAAGTTACCTTGGCTGGAAAGAGAATATCCAAATCTTCCTATTATTGCTAACGTGGCTGGTTTTTCAAAACAAGAGTATGCGGCCGTTTCTAGTGGTATTTCCAAGGCAGCTAATGTGAAGGCTATTGAACTCAATATTTCTTGTCCCAACGTAGACCACTGTAATCATGGACTCTTGATTGGTCAAGATCCAGATTTAGCTTATGATGTGGTGAAAGCAGCTGTGGAAGCCTCTGATGTACCAGTTTATGTCAAATTAACCCCGAGTGTGACCGATATCGTTACTGTCGCAAAAGCTGCAGAAGATGCGGGAGCAAGTGGCTTGACTATGATTAATACTCTGGTTGGAATGCGTTTTGACCTCAAAACCAGAAAACCAATCTTGGCTAATGGAACAGGTGGAATGTCTGGTCCAGCAGTCTTTCCAGTAGCCCTCAAACTCATCCGCCAAGTCGCCCAAACAACAGACCTGCCTATCATTGGAATGGGAGGAGTGGATTCGGCAGAAGCTGCTCTAGAAATGTATCTGGCTGGAGCATCTGCTATTGGAGTTGGAACAGCCAACTTTACCAATCCATATGCCTGTCCTGATATCATCGAAAATTTACCAAAAGTCATGGATAAATACGGTATTAGCAGTCTAGAAAATCTCCGCAAGGAAGTAAAAGAGTCTCTGAGGTAAACTGCAATCAATCTGTTCTTGATTTTTTATTAGTTTGTAATGTTGATTATAGAGAATTTTGATATAATGAAATGAGTAAGAACAGAGGAAGAAAGTTAATGAAGAAATTAAAATTTATTTTTTTAGCCCTGCTGTTTTTCTTAGTCAGACCAGAGAGTGCAATGGCTAGCGATGGTACTTGGCAAGGAAAACAATACCTAAAAGCAGATGGTAGTCAAGCAGCCAATGAGTGGGTTTTTGATGCTCACTATCAATCTTGGTTTTATATAAAAGAAGATGCCAACTATGCTGAAAATGAATGGCTGAAACAAGGTGACGACTATTTTTACCTCAAATCTGGCGGCTATATGGCAAAATCAGAATGGGTAGAAGACAAGGGAGTCCTCTATTATCTTGACCAAGATGGAAAGATGAAAAGAAATGCTTGGGTAGGAACTTCCTATGTTGGTGCAACAGGTGCCAAAGTAATTGAAGACTGGGTCTATGATTCTCAATACGACGCTTGGTTTTATATCAAAGCAGATGGACAACACGCAGAGAAAGAATGGCTCCAAATTAAGGGCAAGGACTATTATTTTAAATCTGGTGGTTATCTACTGACAAGTCAGTGGATTGACCAGGCTTATGTGAATGCTAGTGGTGCCAAAGTACAGAAAGGTTGGCTTTTTGACAAACAATACCAATCTTGGTTTTACATCAAAGCAAATGGAAATCATGCTGATAAAGAATGGATTTTCGAAAATGGTCACTATTATTATCTAAAATCCGGTGGCTATATGGCAGCCAATGAATGGATTTGGGATAAAGAGTCATGGTTTTACCTCAAATCTGATGGCAAAATGGCTGAAAAAGAATGGGTCTACGATTCTAAAATTCAAGCTTGATACTACTTCAAATCTGGTGGCTACATGGCGAAAAATGAGACTGTAGATGGTTATCAGCTTGGAAGCGACGGTAAATGGTTTGGAGAAAAAGCTACAAATGAAAATGCTGCTTATTATCAAGTAGTACCTGTCACAGCAAATGTTTATGATGCAGATGGTGAAAAGCTGTCCTATATATCGCAAGGTAGTGTTGTTTGGCTAGATAAGGATAGAAAAAGTGATGACAAGCGCTTGGCTATTACTATTTCTGGTTTGTCAGGCTATATGAAAACAGAAGATTTACAAGCACTAGATTCTAGTAAGGACTTTATCCCTTATTATGAGAGCGATGGACATCGTTTTTATCACTATGTAGCTCAGAATGCTAGTGTTCCAGTAGCTTCCCATCTTTCTGATATGGAAGTAGGCAAGAAATATTATTCGGCAGATGGGCTGCATTTTGATGGTTTTAACCTTGAAAATCCCTTCCTTTTCAAAGATTTGACAGAGGCTACAAACTATAGTGCTGAAGACTTGGATAAGGTATTTAGTCTGTTAAATATTGGCAATAGTCTCTTGGAAAATAAGGGAGCTACCTTTAAGGAAGCCGAAGAACATTACCATATCAATGCCCTTTACCTCCTTGCCCACAGTGCCTTAGAAAGTGACTGGGGACGAAGTAAGATTGCCAAAGATAAGAATAATTTCTTTGGAATTACAGCCTATGATACGACCCCTTACCTTTCTGCCAAGACATTTGATGATGTGGATAAAGGTATTTTAGGTGCAAGCAAGTGGATTAAGGAAAATTATATCGATAGGGGCAGAACTTTCCTTGGAAATAAGGCGTCTGGTATGAATGTGGAATATGCCTCAGACCCTTATTGGGGCGAAAAAATTGCTAGTGTGATGATGAAAATCAATGAGAAACTAGGTGGCAAAGATTAGTCCTATAATTGGATATGATTTGAGTGAGTAGTATGTTAAAAATCCTGATTTCAAGTAAAATCAGGATTTTTTCATGGATGCAATTTTTTCTGAGTCTGGTGTAACACGGAGGGTCTTTTGTCCTGTGTAAGTGACAAAGCCTGGTTTTCCGCCAGTTGGTTTGTTGAGTTTCTTGACTTCAATCATATCTACCTGCACCAGATTTGACAGGCGACCTTGAGAGAAGTAAGCGGCCAACTCTGCTGCGTCTGTCTTGACTTCATCAGATGGGTCAAGATTTCCTGAGATGACAACATGGCTTCCAGGAATGTCCTTAGCATGGAACCAAAGTTCTTCCTTGCGTGCCATTTTAAAGGTCAATTCCTCATTTTGCAGGTTATTGCGTCCGACATAGATGATGGTTTTGCCATCGCTTGCTAGATACTGTTCTGGTTTTTTGCGTTTCTGGATTTTCTCCCGTTGTCTTCTACGGATAAAACCTGTTTGAATCAATTCTTCACGGATTTCAGCGATTTCTTCTAGTCCAGCTTGGTTGAGGACGGTTTCTACACTTTCCAGATAGAGAATGGTTGCCTTTGTTTCTTCAATCAGATCAGTCAAGTATTTGACAGCTTCTTTTAATTTCTGATACCGTTTAAAATAGCGTTGGGCATTCTGGTTGGGAGTCAGAGCCTTATCAAGCGCAATGGTGATAGGTTGGTTGGTGTAGTAGTTGTCTAGGATAACCTGGTCTTGGTCGTTAGGCACTTGGTGGAGGAAGGTTGTCAGCAATTCCCCTTTTTGTCGAAATTCTTCAGCATTGTCTGTCGCCAGTAACTCTTTTTCCTGTTTTTTGAGTTTGTGTCGGTTTTTCTGAAGTTCATTTTCAACACGACGAATCAGTTCACTGGCTTGCTGTTTGACGCGGTCGCGTTCAGCTTTATCCTTATAGTAGGTGTCCAACAAATCAGAAAGACTGGCAAAAGGCTCTCCCACTTGATTTGCAAAAGGAACTGGGCTGAAGGAAGTCTCAGTCAAGCATGGTTTGGTTTCTTGATTGAAAAAGTTTCGGAAAGTAGATAGTTTATCACTAACCAGAATGTTTTCCAATTCATTTGCCGTATCGCGTCCCAGACCTTGAAAGAGACTTTGAAGATTTTTAGCTGTCGTTTCCTGTGTTTGCAGGATTTCAAAGAGTTTCTCGTCCTTGATCGTAAAAGGATTGAGAGATTCCGTACTTGGCGGAGAGATATAGGTCGATCCAGGAAGCAAGGTACGGTAGCTATTTTGTGAAAAGCCAACATGTTTGATAACTTCGAGGATTTTATGACTGCTTTTATCGACCAGTAGAATATTACTGTGTTTACCCATAATCTCGATAATCAAGGTAGCCTGGATATGGTCTCCAATCTCGTTTTTATTGGAAACTGTCATTTCCACAATACGGTCATTTTCCACTTGCTCAATTGATTCAATCAGGGCACCCTGCAAATATTTTCTTAAAACCATGATAAAGGTAGAAGGTTGGGCTGGATTTTCAAAAGTCGTTTGGGTTAGCTGAATGCGTCCGAAAACTGGATGAGCAGAAAGGAGCAGACGATGGCTTTGGCGATTGCTGCGGATTTGCAAGACCAACTCTTGTTCAAAAGGCTGATTGATTTTTTGAATGCGACCATTCACTAACTCTCTTCGCAATTCCTCAACCATGTGGTGTAAAAAAAATCCGTCAAATGACATCGTTCTCTCCTTGTGATTGTATTCCATAGTATTATATCAAAAAGGTAGAATAAAATCATGGAAATGTGGTATAATAAAGCCAAGTAAAGAGAAACGAGAAGCACATGTATATTGAAATGGTAGATGAAACTGGTCAAGTTTCAAAAGAAATGTTGCAACAAACCCAAGAAATTTTGGAATTTGCAGCCCAAAAATTAGGAAAAGAAGACAAGGAGATGGCAGTCACTTTTGTGACCAATGAGCGTAGTCATGAACTCAATCTGGAGTACCGTGACACAGACCGTCCGACAGATGTCATCAGCCTTGAGTATAAACCAGAATTGGAAATTGCCTTTGACGAAGAGGATTTACTTGAAAATCCAGAATTGGCAGAGATGATGTCTGAGTTTGATGCCTATATTGGGGAATTGTTCATCTCTATCGATAAGGCACATGAGCAGGCCGAGGAATATGGCCATAGCTTTGAGCGTGAGATGGGCTTCTTGGCAGTACACGGCTTTTTACATATCAACGGCTATGATCACTACACTCCGGAAGAAGAAGCGGAGATGTTCGGTTTACAAGAAGAAATTTTGACAGCCTATGGACTCACAAGACAATAAACGAAAATGGAAAAATCGTGACCTGATATCTAGTTTAGAATTTGCCATCACAGGAATTTTTACTGCCATCAAGGAAGAACGAAATATGCGAAAACATGCCGTGACGGCTCTAGTAGTCATCCTTGCAGGTTTTGTTTTTCAGGTGTCACGAATCGAATGGCTCTTTCTCCTATTGAGCATTTTCTTGGTAGTAGCTTTTGAAATTATCAATTCTGCTATTGAAAATGTGGTGGATTTGGCCAGTCACTATCACTTTTCCATGCTGGCTAAAAATGCCAAGGATATGGCGGCTGGCGCGGTATTAGTGGTCTCTCTTTTCGCAGCCTTAACAGGCGCATTGATTTTTCTCCCACGAATCTGGGATTTATTATTTTAAATAGCAAGAGGAAATTATGACTTTTAAATCAGGCTTTGTAGCCATTTTAGGACGTCCCAATGTTGGGAAGTCAACTTTTTTAAATCACGTTATGGGGCAAAAGATTGCCATCATGAGTGACAAGGCGCAGACAACGCGCAATAAAATCATGGGAATTTACACGACCGATAAGGAGCAAATTGTCTTTATCGACACACCAGGGATTCACAAACCTAAAACAGCTCTCGGAGATTTCATGGTCGAATCTGCCTATAGTACCCTTCGTGAAGTGGATACCGTCCTTTTTATGGTGCCTGCTGATGAAGCGCGTGGTAAGGGGGACGATATGATTATCGAGCGTCTCAAGGCTGCTAAGGTTCCAGTGATTTTGGTGGTGAATAAAATCGATAAGGTCCATCCAGACCAGCTCTTGTCTCAGATTGATGATTTCCGTAACCAAATGGACTTTAAGGAAATTGTACCAATCTCAGCCCTTCAAGGAAATAACGTCTCTCGTCTAGTGGATATTTTGAGTGAAAATCTAGATGAAGGTTTCCAATATTTCCCGTCTGATCAAATCACAGACCATCCAGAGCGTTTCTTGGTTTCAGAAATGGTTCGCGAGAAAGTCTTGCACCTAACTCGTGAAGAGATTCCGCACTCTGTCGCAGTAGTTGTGGATTCTATGAAGCGAGACGAAGAAACAGACAAGGTTCATATTCGTGCAACTATTATGGTCGAGCGCGATAGCCAAAAAGGGATTATCATCGGTAAAGGTGGCGCTATGCTTAAGAAAATCGGTAGTATGGCCCGTCGTGATATCGAACTCATGCTAGGAGATAAGGTCTTCCTAGAAACCTGGGTCAAGGTCAAGAAAAACTGGCGCGATAAAAAGCTAGATTTGGCTGACTTTGGCTATAATGAAAAAGAATACTAAGTAGAGGTGGGCTCATGCCTGCTTCTTGTTTTTACAGAAGGAGGACTTATGCCTGAATTACCTGAGGTTGAAACCATTCGACGTGGCTTGGAAAAATTGATTTTGGGAAAGAAGATTTCGAGTATAGAAATTCGCTATCCCAAGATGATTAAGACGGATTTGGACGAATTTCAAAAGGAAGTGCCTGGTCAGATTATTGAGTCAATGGAACGTCGGGGCAAGTATTTGCTTTTTTACCTGACAGACAAGGTCTTGATTTCCCATTTGCGGATGGAGGGCAAGTATTTTTACTATCCGGACCAGGTTCCTGAACGCAAGCATGCCCATGTTTTCTTCCAATTTGAGGATGGTGGCACGCTTGTTTATGAGGATGTTCGCAAGTTTGGTACTATGGAACTCTTGGCTCCTGACCTTTTAGATGCCTACTTTATTTCTAAAAAATTAGGTCCTGAACCAAGCAAACAAGACTTTGATTTACAGGTCTTTCAAGCTGCCCTTGCCAAGTCCAAAAAGCCTATCAAATCCCATCTCCTAGACCAGACCTTGGTAGCTGGACTTGGCAATATCTATGTGGATGAGGTTCTCTGGCGAGCTCAGGTTCATCCAGCTAGACCTTCCCAGACCTTGACAGCAGAAGAAGCGACTGCCATTCATGACCAGACCATTGCTGTTTTGAGTCAGGCTGTTGAAAAAGGCGGCTCCACCATTCGGACCTATACCAATGCCTTTGGGGAAGATGGAACTATGCAAGATTTTCATCAGGTCTATGACAAGGCTGGTCAAGAATGTTCGCGTTGCGGCACCATCATTGAGAAAATCCAACTAGGCGGACGAGGCACCCACTTTTGTCCAAACTGTCAAAGGAGGGACTGATGGGAAAAATCATTGGAATCACAGGAGGAATTGCCTCTGGTAAGTCAACCGTGACAAATTTTCTAAGAAAGCAAGGCTTTCAAGTGGTGGATGCCGACGCGGTTGTCCACCAACTACAGAGACCTGGTGGTCGTCTGTTTGAGGCTCTAGTACAGCATTTTGGGCAAGAAATCATCCTTGAAAACGGAGAACTTAATCGCCCTCTCCTTGCTAGTCTTATCTTTTCAAATACTGAAGAACAGGAATGGTCTAAGCAAATCCAAGGAGAGATTATTCGTGAAGAGTTGGCTACTTTGAGAGACCAGTTGGCTCAGACAGGAGAGATTTTTTTCATGGATATTCCCCTGCTTTTTGAGCAGGACTACAGCGCTTGGTTTGATGAGACTTGGTTGGTCTATGTGGACCGAGATGTCCAAGTAGAACGCTTAATGAAAAGGGACCACTTGTCCAAAGATGAAGCTGAATCTCGTCTGGCAGCCCAGTGGCCTTTAGAAAAAAAGAAAGATTTAGCCAGCCATATTCTTGACAACAATGGCAATCAGGACCAGCTTCTCACTCAGGTGCGTATCCTCCTCGAGGGAGGTAAGCAAGATGACAGAAATTAACTGGAAAGATAATCTGCGCATTGCCTGGTTTGGTAATTTTCTGACAGGAGCCAGTATTTCTTTGGTTGTGCCTTTTATGCCCATCTTTGTGGAAAATCTGGGTGTAAGAAGTAATCAAGCTGCTTTTTATGCAGGTTTAGCTATTTCTGTCTCTGCCATTTCTGCGGCACTTTTCTCTCCTATCTGGGGCATCCTTGCTGATAAATACGGTCGAAAACCCATGATGATTCGTGCTGGTCTGGCCATGACTATCACTATGGGAGGCTTGGCCTTTGTGCCAAATATTTATTGGCTAATCTTTCTTCGTTTATTAAACGGTGTATTTGCAGGATTTGTTCCTAATGCAACTGCTTTGATAGCTAGTCAGGTTCCCAAGGAAAAATCAGGCTCTGCCTTAGGTACTTTGTCTACAGGCGTAGTTGCAGGTACTCTAACTGGTCCCTTTATTGGTGGCTTTATCGCAGAATTATTTGGCATTCGTACTGTCTTTTTACTGGTTGGTAGTTTTCTATTTTTAGCTGCTATTTTGACTATTTGCTTTATCAAGGAAGATTTTCAACCAGTAGCCAAGGAAAAGGTCATTCCAACAAAGGAATTGTTTACATCAGTTAAATATCCCTATCTCTTGGTTAACCTCTTTCTGACCAGTTTTGTCATCCAATTTTCAGCCCAATCAATCGGTCCTATCTTAGCTCTGTATGTGCGCGACTTAGGCCAGACAGAGAATCTTCTTTTTGTCTCTGGTTTGATTGTATCCAGTATGGGCTTTTCCAGCATGATGAGTGCAGGTATTATGGGCAAGCTAGGTGACAAGGTGGGGAACCATCGCCTCTTGGTTGTAGCCCAGTTTTATTCAGTTATCATCTATCTCCTCTGTGCCAATGCCTCTAGCCCCCTTCAACTAGGACTTTATCGTTTCCTCTTTGGCTTGGGAACCGGTGCCTTGATTCCCGGGGTTAATGCGCTACTCAGCAAAATGACTCCCAAATCCGGCATTTCGAGGGTCTTTGCCTTCAATCAGGTATTCTTTTATCTGGGAGGTGTCGTTGGGCCTATGGCAGGTTCTGCAGTAGCAGGTCAATTTGGCTACCATGCAGTCTTTTATGCGACAAGCCTTTGTGTTGCCTTTAGTTGTCTCTTTAACCTGCTTCAATTTCGAACATTATTAAAAGTAAAGGAAATCTAGTGCGAGTAAAAATTAATCTCAAATGCTCCTCTTGTGGCAGTATCAATTACCTAACCAGTAAAAATTCAAAAACCCATCCAGACAAGATTGAGGTTTTAAAGTATTGTCCCAAGGAAAGAAAAGTAACCCTACATCTTGAATCTAAGTAGATTTTATGGTAAAATAATAAGGATTTTAAGGAGTTTGATATGTATAACCTATTATTAACCATTTTATTAGTATTATCTGTTGTGATTGTGATTGCGATTTTCATGCAACCAACCAAAAACCAATCCAGCAATGTATTTGATGCCAGCTCAGGTGATTTGTTTGAACGCAGTAAAGCACGCGGTTTCGAAGCTGTAATGCAGCGTTTGACGGGGATTTTAGTCTTTTTCTGGCTAGCCATTGCCTTAGCATTGACGGTATTATCAAGTAGATAAGAAAATAATGGGCAGGACTAGGTCTTTGCCTCTTTTTATTTTTAAAGGATGTTTGAGAAGGTTTTACAGTAAAAGGAAATTAAAAAATCTAGAAAGAAAATATGAAAGATAGAATAAAAGAATATTTACAAGATAAGGGAAGGGTGACTGTCAATGACTTGGCTCAGGCTTTGGGAAAAGAAGGTTCCAAGGATTTTCGTGAGTTGATAAAAACCTTGTCCCTAATGGAAAGAAAACACCAGATTCGCTTTGAAGAAGATGGAAGTCTGACCTTAGAAGTCAAGAAAAAACATGAGATTACCTTCAAGGGGATTTTTCATGCCCATAAAAATGGCTTTGGCTTTGTCAGTCTGGAAGGTGAGGAGGACGACCTTTTTGTAGGAAAAAACGATGTCAATTATGCTATTGATGGTGATACCGTTGAGGTCGTCATCAAGAAAGTCGCTGACCGCAACAAGGGAACAGCAGCAGAAGCAAAAATTATCGATATCCTAGAACACAGTTTGACAACTGTTGTCGGCCAAATCGTTCTAGATCAGGAAAAACCCAAGTATGCCGGCTACATTCGTTCGAAAAATCAGAAAATTAGTCAACCAATTTATGTTAAGAAACCAGCCCTTAAACTAGAAGGAACCGAAGTTCTCAAGGTCTTTATCGATAAATACCCAAGTAAGAAACATGATTTCTTTGTCGCGAGTGTCCTCGATGTGGTTGGGCATTCAACGGATGTCGGAATTGATGTTCTTGAGGTTTTGGAATCTATGGACATTGTCTCCGAGTTTCCAGAAGCCGTTGTCAAGGAAGCAGAAAGTGTGCCTGATGCTCCGTCTCAAAAGGATATGGAAGGCCGTCTGGATTTGAGAGATGAGATTACCTTTACCATTGATGGTGCTGACGCCAAGGATTTGGACGATGCGGTGCATATCAAGGCCTTGAAAAATGGAAATCTGGAGCTTGGTGTTCACATCGCAGATGTTTCCTACTATGTGACCGAGGGTTCTGCCCTTGACAAGGAAGCCCTTAATCGTGCGACTTCTGTTTATGTGACAGACCGTGTGGTTCCAATGCTTCCAGAACGACTGTCAAATGGAATCTGCTCTCTCAATCCCCAAGTTGACCGCCTGACCCAGTCTGCCATTATGGAGATTGATAAACATGGTCGTGTGGTTAATTACACTATTACACAAACGGTTATCAAGACAAGCTTCCGTATGACCTATAGTGATGTCAATGATATCCTAGCTGGAGACAAGGAAAAGAGACAAGAGTATCAGAAAATTGTTCCTAGTATCGAACTTATGGCCAAACTTCACGAAAGGCTAGAAAACATGCGTGTGAAACGTGGAGCCCTCAATTTCGATACCAATGAAGCGAAGATTTTAGTGGATAAACAGGGTAAGCCTGTTGATATCGTTCTTCGTCAGCGTGGTATTGCCGAGCGTATGATTGAATCCTTTATGCTGATGGCTAATGAAACAGTTGCTGAGCATTTTAGTAAGCTGGATTTGCCTTTTATTTATCGAATCCACGAGGAGCCCAAGGCTGAAAAGGTTCAGAAGTTTATTGATTATGCTTCGAGCTTTGGCTTGCGCATTTATGGAACTGCCAGTGAGATGAGCCAGGAGGCCCTTCAAGACATCATGCGTGCTGTTGAGGGAGAACCTTATGCGGATGTATTATCCATGATGCTTCTTCGCTCTATGCAGCAGGCTCGCTATTCGGAGCACAATCACGGCCACTATGGACTAGCGGCTGATTATTACACTCACTTTACCAGTCCGATTCGTCGTTATCCAGACCTTCTTGTTCACCGTATGATTCGGGACTATGGGCGTTCTAAGGAAATAGCAGAGCATTTTGAGCAAGTGATTCCAGAGATTGCGACTCAGTCTTCCAACCGTGAGCGTCGTGCTATCGAGGCCGAGCGTGAAGTCGAAGCCATGAAAAAGGCTGAGTACATGGAAGAAAATGTGGGTGAAGAGTACGATGCAGTTGTATCCAGCATTGTCAAATTTGGTCTCTTTGTCGAATTGCCAAACACAGTTGAAGGCTTGATTCATATCACCAATCTACCCGAATTTTATCATTTCAATGAGCGTGATTTGACTCTTCGTGGAGAAAAATCAGGAACAACCTTCCGTGTAGGTCAGCAAATCCGTATCCGAGTTGAAAGAGCGGATAAGATGACAGGTGAAATTGACTTCTCTTATATTCCAAGTGAGTTTGATGTGATTGAAAAAGGCTTGAAACAGTCTAATCGTAATGATAGAGGGCGTGGTTCAAGTCGTCGTTCAGATAAGAAGGAAGATAAGAGAAAATCAGGACGCTCAAATGATAAGCGCAAGCATTCACAAAAAGACAAGAAGAAAAAAGGAATGAAACCCTTTTACAAGGAAGTAGCTAAGAAAGGAGCCAAGCATGGTAAAGGGCGAGGGAAAGGTCGTCGCACAAAATAAAAAGGCGCGCCACGACTATACTATCGTAGATACGCTAGAGGCAGGAATGGTCCTGACTGGAACTGAAATCAAGAGTGTACGAGCAGCTCGAATCAATCTCAAGGATGGCTTTGCCCAAGTAAAAAATGGAGAAGTTTGGTTGAGCAATGTTCATATCGCGCCTTACGAAGAGGGCAATATCTGGAACCAAGAACCAGAACGTCGTCGTAAACTCCTGCTCCATAAGAAACAAATTCAAAAATTAGAACAAGAGACTAAAGGAACAGGAATGACCCTGGTTCCTCTTAAAGTCTATATCAAAGATGGTTATGCCAAGCTCCTTTTAGGCCTAGCTAAAGGGAAGCATGACTACGACAAACGGGAGTCTATCAAACGACGTGAACAGAATCGCGATATTGCGCGCGTGATGAAAGCTGTTAATCAGCGATAAAAAGAGGAATGAAGATGGAAAAACTAGTTGCCTATAAATGTATGCCTTTGTGGAATAAAGAGACCATGCCAGAGGCTGTTCAGCAGAAACACAATACCAAGGTTGGGACTTGGGGCAAGATTACTGTTTTAAAAGGAACTCTCAAGTTTATTGAGTTGACAGAGGATGGCGAGGTTCTAGCTGAGCACCTCTTTGAAGCAGGAGCCGACAATCCCATGGCACAACCTCAAGCATGGCATCGAGTCGAGGCTGCTACAGACGATGTAGAATGGTATTTGGAATTTTATTGTAAACCTGAGGATTATTTCCCTAAGAAATACAATACCAATCCTGTTCATTCAGAGGTTCTAGAGGCCATGCAGACAGTAAAACCAGGGAAAGCCTTGGATTTGGGCTGTGGTCAAGGCCGTAACTCTCTCTTTCTTGCACAGAATGGTTTTGATGTGACAGCTGTGGATCAAAATGAATTATCTCTTGAAATCTTGCAAAGCATTGTGGAGCAGGAAGACCTGGATATGCCTGTTGGTCTCTACGATATCAATTCAGCCAGCATTGGGAAAGAGTATGATTTCATCGTATCGACAGTTGTTTTGATGTTTTTGCAAGCAGACCGCATTCCTGCAATTATCAAAAATATGCAGGAGAAAACTAGTATTGGTGGCTATAATCTTATCGTTTGTGCCATGGATACGGAGGATTATCCTTGCTCAGTGAACTTCCCATTTACATTTAAAGAAGAGGAATTGGCAGACTATTACAAGAACTGGGAATTGGTCAAGTACAATGAAAATCCAGGCCATTTGCACCGTCGTGATGAGAATGGCAATCGTATACAACTACGCTTTGCGACCATGCTAGCTAAGAAAATCAAGTAAATATGTATGAAGGTTGGGGAATTTCCTGACCTTTTTTCTTTTTTTTACGAATAATATAGAAAAGGAGGGCAAAACATGTTTGTTGCAAGAGATGCTAGGGGAGAATTGGTAAATGTGTTAGAGGATAAGCTTGAGAAGCAGGCCTACACCTGCCCAGCTTGTGGAGGTCAGCTCCGTTTGCGTCAAGGATCAAGTGTCCGGACCCATTTTGCCCACAAATCCCTAAAAGACTGTGATTTTTCCTCTGAAAATGAAAGTCCAGAACACCTGGCAAATAAAGAATCACTTTATCACTGGTTGAAAAAAGAGGCAGAGGTGCAATTAGAATACCCTCTTCCAGAGCTTAAACAGATTGCGGATGTATTTGTAAATGGTCATCTTGCTCTAGAAGTTCAGTGTAGTCCCTTGCCTCAAAAAGTTCTTAAAGAGCGTAGCGAGGGTTATCGTAGTCAGGGTTACCAAGTACTGTGGTTGCTGGGAGAAAAACTGTGGCTCAAGGAGCGTTTGACCCGTCTGCAACAAGGTTTTCTTTATTTCAGTCAAAACATGGGATTTTATATTTGGGAATTGGACAAGAAAAAACAGGTTTTAAGGCTTAAATATCTCATACACCAGGATCTTCGAGGCAAACTCCATTATCAAATCAAGGAATTTCCCTATGGCCAAGATAGTCTACTGGAGATATTACGTTTTCCCTATAAGAAACAAAAAATATCTCATTTTACAGTTTCTGAGGATAAGGACATCTGTAGCTATATTCAGCAACAACTCTATTATCAAAATCCTATTTGGATGAAAGAACAAGCAGAAGCCTATCAAAAGGGGGAAAATCTCCTGACTTATGGGCTAAAAGAATGGTATCCACAAATTCGACCATTAGTAGGTGAGTTTTGCCAAATTGAGAAGGACTTAACCAGCTATTATCAGTATTTTCAAACCTATTACAAAGAAAATCCTCAAAATGATTGGCAAAAGCTTTATCCACCAGCCTTTTATCAGCAATATTTCTTGAAAAATATGGTAAAATAGAAAGGATGGAGGAATCTAATGGTATTACAAAGAAATGAAATAAATGAAAAAGATACATGGGATCTATCAACGATTTACCCAACTGACCAGGCTTGGGAAGAAGCCTTAAAAGATTTAACAGAACAATTGGAGAAAGTAGTCCAGTATGAAGGTCATCTCTTGGATAGTGCGGATAGCCTACTAGAAATTACTGAATTTTCTCTTGAAATGGAACGCCAGATGGAGAAGCTTTACGTTTATGCTCATATGAAAAATGACCAGGATACACGTGAAGCCAAGTACCAAGAGTACTATGCTAAGGCAATGACTCTCTATAGCCAGCTAGACCAAGCTTTTTCATTCTATGAACCTGAATTTATGGATATTAGCGAAAAGCAGTATGCTGACTTTTTAGAAGCTCAACCAAAATTGCGGGTTTATCAACACTATTTTGACAAGCTTTTACAAGGCAAGGAACACGTTCTTTCACAACGTGAAGAAGAATTATTGGCTGGAGCTGGGGAAATCTTTGGTTCGGCAAGTGAAACCTTTGCGATTTTAGATAATGCAGATATCGTCTTTCCATTTGTTAAAGATGAAGATGGTAACGAAGTACAATTATCACATGGCGTTTATATGCACTTGATGGAGTCTAAAAATCGTGGGGTTCGCCGTGGTGCCTATCAAGCCCTCTATGCGACTTACGAACAATTCCAACATACTTATGCCAAAACCTTGCAAACCAATGTTAAGGTGCAAAACTACCGAGCAAAAGTTCGCAACTACAAGAGTGCTCGTCATGCAGCCCTAGCGGCCAATTTTGTTCCAGAGAGCGTTTATGACAATTTGGTAGCAGCAGTTCGCAAGCATTTACCCCTCTTGCATCGTTACCTTGAGCTTCGTTCAAAGATTTTGGGGATTTCAGACCTCAAGATGTACGATGTCTACACACCGCTTTCATCTGTTGAATATAGCTTTACCTACCAAGAAGCTTTGAAAAAGGCAGAAGATGCCTTGGCAGTCTTGGGTGAGGATTACTTGAGCCGTGTTAAACGTGCCTTCAGCGAGCGTTGGATTGATGTTTACGAAAATCAAGGCAAGCGTTCAGGTGCCTACTCTGGCGGTTCTTACGATACCAATGCCTTTATGCTCCTTAACTGGCAGGACAATCTAGACAATCTCTTTACCCTTGTCCATGAGACTGGTCACAGTATGCATTCAAGCTATACTCGTGAAACGCAGCCTTATGTTTACGGAGATTATTCTATCTTCTTGGCTGAGATTGCATCAACTACCAATGAAAATATCTTGACGGAGAAATTATTGGAAGAAGTGGAAGACGACGCAACGCGCTTTGCTATTCTCAATAACTTCCTAGACGGTTTCCGTGGAACAGTTTTCCGCCAAACTCAATTTGCTGAGTTTGAACACGCCATTCACCAAGCGGATCAAAATGGTGAAGTCTTGACAAGCGATTTCTTAAATAAACTCTATGCAGACTTGAACCAAGAGTATTATGGTTTGAGTAAGGAAGACAATCCTGAAATCCAATATGAGTGGGCTCGCATTCCACACTTCTACTATAACTACTATGTATATCAATATTCAACAGGCTTTGCAGCAGCCTCAGCCCTGGCTGAAAAAATTGTCCATGGTAGTCAAGAAGATCGTGACCGCTATATCGACTACCTCAAGGCAGGTAAATCTGACTATCCACTTAATGTCATGAGAAAAGCTGGTGTTGATATGGAGAAGGAAGACTATCTCAACGATGCTTTTGCAGTCTTCGAACGTCGTTTGAATGAGTTTGAAGCCCTTGTTGAAAAATTGGGATTGGCATAAGATGGTTGAATCATATAGCAAGAATGCCAACCATAACATGCGTCGTCCTGTCGTCAAGGAAGAAATTGTGGACTTAATGCGTCAGCGTCAAAAGCAAGTCACAGGATCTTTGAAAGAATTGGAAGACTTTGCTCGCAAGGAAAATATTCCAATCATTCCCCATGAAACGGTTGCTTATTTCCGTTTTCTCATGGAAACCATGCAACCTAAAAACATTCTGGAAATTGGGACGGCTATCGGTTTTTCTGCCCTCTTGATGGCAGAACATGCGCCAAAGGCTAAGATTACAACCATTGACCGCAATCCAGAAATGATTGGTTTTGCCAAGGAAAATTTTGCCCAGTTTGACAGTCGCAAGCAAATCACACTCCTAGAGGGAGATGCGGTAGATGTCTTATCTACCTTGACAGAGTCTTATGATTTTGTCTTTATGGATTCTGCTAAGTCTAAATACATCGTCTTTCTGCCAGAAATCCTCAAACACTTGGATGTTGGAGGTGTGGTTATCTTGGATGATATTTTCCAAGGTGGTGATGTTGCCAAGGATATTATGGAAGTCCGTCGTGGCCAGCGAACCATTTACAGAGGACTTCAAAGACTATTTGATGCAACTTTAGACAATCCAGGACTCACCGCAACACTAGTACCTCTGGGGGACGGCATTCTCATGCTTCGTAAAAATGTAGCAGATGTTCAATTGCCTGACAGCGAATGATTTTCAGAAAAATTTAAGAAAATATAGTAAAATAGATAGGGTAACACTTATCTCAAAGGAGTAGACATGAAGAAAAAACTATTGGCAGGTGCCATTACACTATTATCAGTAGCAACTTTAGCAGCTTGTTCGAAAGGTTCAGAAGGGGCAGACCTTATCAGCATGAAAGGGGATGTCATCACAGAACATCAATTTTATGAGCAAGTAAAAAGCAACCCTTCAGCTCAACAAGTGTTGTTGAACTTGACCATCCAAAAAGTATTTGAGAAGCAATATGGCTCAGAAGTAGATGATAAAGAAGTCAACGATACTATTGCCGAAGAAGAAAAACAATATGGTGAGAACTACCAACGTGTCTTGTCGCAAGCAGGAATGACTCTTGAAACACGTAAAGCTCAAATTCGTACAAGTAAATTGGTTGAGTTGGCAGTTAAAAAAGCAGCAGAAGCTGAATTGACAGATGATGCCTATAAGAAGGCCTTTGACGAGTACACTCCAGATGTAACGGCTCAAATCATCCGTCTTGATAATGAAGATAAGGCCAAAGAAGTTCTCGAAAAAGCCAAGGCAGAAGGTGCTGATTTTGCTCAATTAGCCAAAGATAATTCAACTGATGAGAAAACCAAAGCGAATGGTGGAGAAATCACCTTTGATTCTGCTTCAACAGAAGTACCAGAACAAGTTAAGAAAGCTGCTTTTGCTTTAGATGTAAATGGTGTTTCTGATGTGATCACAGCCGCTGGCACACAAGCTTACAGTAGCCAATATTACATTGTAAAACTCATTAAGAAAACAGAAAAATCATCTAATATTGATGACTACAAAGAAAAATTAAAAACTGTTATCTTGACTCAAAAACAAAATGATTCAACATTTGTTCAAAGCATTATCGGAAAAGAATTACAAGCAGCCAATATCAAGGTTAAAGATCAAGCCTTCCAAAATATCTTTACCCAATATATTGGTGGCGGAGATTCAAGCTCAAGCAGTTCATCAAAAGAATAAAACAGAAAAGGGCCAAGTGCTCTTTTTCTTATGACAAAAATGGTCTATCTGATGGATAAGAGTTTTTTTCTTTCGGAAAAAATGGTATAATAGCAATCAAAACTAGAAAACAAACGGAATTTGGGAAGCAATTGTGTTGTTCTCATTAGATTGGTGATACTATGAAGATTAGTAAAAGGCACCTATTAAATTATTCTATTCTAGTTCCTTACTTACTTTTATCTATTTTGGGCTTGATTGTGGTTTATTCGACAACCAGTGCTATTTTGATTCAAGAAGGCCAAAGTGCACTGCAGTTGGTCCGAAGTCAGGGAATATTTTGGATATTTAGTTTGATACTGATTGCCTTGATATATAAGTTGAAACTGAATTTTTTAAGAAACGAACGTCTTCTATTTATCGTTATGTTCGTTGAGTTGATTCTATTAGCCTTGGCTCGGATAATTGGTATTCCTGTCAATGGAGCCTATGGCTGGATTTCTGTAGGACCTTTGACCATTCAGCCAGCCGAATATTTGAAAATTATTATTATTTGGTATCTAGCAAATAAATTTTCCAAACAACAAGAGGATATAGCTATTTATGATTTTCAAGTTTTGACACAGAATCAGTGGCTTCCTCGTGCGTTTAATGACTGGCGCTTTGTTCTCTTTGTACTGATTGGGAGCCTTGCTATTTTCCCAGATTTGGGGAATGCTTCTATTTTAGCTTTGGTTGCCTTGATTATGTATACGATTAGTGGTATCGCTTATAGATGGTTTATTGCCTTTTTGGGAATTTTGGTGGGAGTTTCTGCCCTATCCTTATCACTGATTTCTTTTATAGGGGTTGATAAGTTTTCAAAAGTTCCGGTATTTGGTTACGTTGCCAAGCGTTTCAGTGCCTATTTTAATCCCTTTGCCGATTTGGCAGGAGCAGGCCACCAACTTGCAAATTCCTACTTTGCCATGGTAAATGGTGGTTGGTTTGGTCTAGGCTTAGGAAATTCAATCGAAAAACGTGGTTATTTACCAGAGGCCCATACAGACTTTGTATTTTCAATTGTCATTGAAGAGTTTGGATTTGTGGGAGCCAGCTTGATTTTAGCCCTTGTTTTTTTCCTTATTTTACGAATTATCCTAGTCGGAATTCGTGCTAAGAATCCTTTTAATTCCATGATGGCGATTGGGGTTGGGGGAATGATGTTAGTACAGGTCTTTGTCAATATCGGTGGAATTTCTGGTATTATTCCTTCGACAGGAGTAACCTTTCCTTTCTTATCGCAAGGAGGGAATAGTCTTCTGGTCTTGTCTGTAGCCATCGCCTTTGTCTTAAATATTGATGCAAGTGAAAAGCGTGCTCAATTGTATGAGGAGTTAGAAGCTCACTCCTCAAACTATATGTAGAGCTGATAGTGGAAAGGATTACCTATGTCTCTTCAAAAATTAGAAAACTATAGTAATAAAGCTGTCGTGCAAGAAGAAGTATTGATTTTAACAGAATTGTTAGAAGATATCACTAAAAATATGCTTGCCCCAGAGACTTTTGAAAAAATTATGCAGTTGAAAGAATTGTCAACTCAAGAAGATTATCAAGGCTTGAACCAATTGGTTACTAGTCTGTCAAATGATGAAATGGCTTATATTTCACGCTATTTCTCTATCTTGCCCCTCTTGATTAATATTTCAGAAGACGTGGATTTGGCTTATGAAATCAACCACCAAAATAATATCGATCAAGATTATCTTGGTAAGTTGTCAGCAACAATCAAAATGGTTGCTGAAAAAGAAAATGCGGTTGAAATTCTAGAACACTTGAATGTTGTCCCTGTTTTGACAGCCCATCCAACGCAAGTGCAACGTAAGAGTATGTTGGATTTGACTAACCATATCCACACCCTCTTGCGTAAGTATCGTGATGTGAAATTAGGCTTGATTAATAAGGAAAAATGGCATAATGATCTCCGTCGTTACATTGAGATTATCATGCAGACAGATATGATTCGTGAAAAGAAATTGAAAGTAACCAATGAAATTACGAATGTTATGGAATACTACAATAGTTCATTCCTGAAGGCAGTTCCTCATTTGACTGCTGAGTACAAGCGTCTGGCTAAAAAACATGGCTTGGAGTTAAAACATCCTAAACCGATTACCATGGGAATGTGGATTGGTGGAGACCGTGATGGTAATCCTTTTGTTACAGCAGATACCTTGAAACAATCTGCTATGACTCAGTGTGAAGTCATCATGAACTACTATGATGAAAAGATTTACCAACTTTATCGTGAATTCTCTCTCTCAACCAGTATTGTCAATGTAAGCAAGCAAGTCAGAGAAATGGCTCGTCAATCCAAGGATAACTCTATTTATCGTGAAAAAGAGCTGTATCGTCGTGCCTTGTTTGATATTCAATCAAAAATCCAAGCAACAAAAACCTATCTGATTGAGGATAAGGAAGTTGGGGCTCGCTATGAAACGGCCAATGATTTTTATAAGGATTTAATTACCATTCGTGATTCCCTCATGGAAAATAAGGGTGAAGCACTGATTTCTGGTGATTTTGTTGAGTTAATTCAGGCAGTTGAAATTTTTGGTTTCTATTTGGCATCTATTGACATGCGTCAAGATTCTAGTGTTCACGAAGCCTGTGTAGCTGAACTCTTGAAATCAGCAGGAATTCATTCTCATTATAGCGAACTCAGTGAAGAAGAAAAATGCCAACTTCTTTTGAAAGAATTAGAAGAAGATCCACGTATTCTTTCTGCCACTCATGTTGAAAAATCAGAGTTACTTGAAAAAGAATTAGCAATCTTTAAGGCTGCTCGTAAGTTGAAAGATAAGTTGGGAGATGATGTTATTCGTCAGACTATCATTTCACATGCAACCAGCGTATCAGACATGCTGGAATTGGCTATCTTGCTAAAAGAAGTAGGGTTAGTTGATAAAGAAAGAGCCCGTGTCCAAATCGTTCCTCTCTTTGAAACAATTGAGGACTTGGACCACTCAGAAGAAACTATGAGAGAATACCTTTCTCTTCCTCTTGCTAAGAAATGGATTGCTTCACGTAATAACTACCAAGAAATCATGCTTGGTTACTCTGATAGTAATAAAGATGGTGGCTACCTATCATCATGTTGGACCCTCTACAAGGCTCAACAACAATTGACTGCTATCGGAGATGAATTTGGTGTTAAGGTTACCTTCTTCCATGGCCGTGGTGGGACTGTCGGTCGTGGTGGTGGACCAACCTATGAAGCCATCACATCTCAACCGCTCAAATCCATTAAGGATCGTATCCGCTTGACGGAGCAGGGGGAAGTAATTGGGAATAAATACGGTAACAAAGACGCAGCCTACTATAACCTTGAAATGCTAGTATCTGCAGCCATTAACCGTATGATTACTCAGAAGAAGAGTGATACCAATACCTCAAATCGTTATGAAGCAATTATGGACCAAGTGGTGGACCGTAGTTATGATATCTACCGTGATTTGGTCTTTGGTAATGACCATTTCTATGATTATTTCTTCGAGTCAAGTCCAATCAAGGCTATTTCAAGCTTTAACATTGGTTCTCGCCCAGCCGCTCGTAAGACGATTACTGAAATCGGTGGTTTGCGAGCTATCCCTTGGGTATTCTCATGGTCACAAAGCCGCGTCATGTTCCCTGGCTGGTATGGTGTCGGTTCAAGTTTCAAAGAATTTATCGATAAGAATCCAGAAAATATCGCTATCCTACGAGATATGTACCAAAATTGGCCTTTCTTCCAATCGCTTCTTTCAAATGTCGATATGGTCTTGTCAAAATCAAATATGAACATTGCTTTTGAATATGCTAAACTTTGTGAGGATGAAGAAGTAAAAGCAATCTATGAGACTATTCTAAATGAATGGCAAGTCACCAAGGAAGTTATCTTGGCTATCGAAGGTTACGATGAACTCTTGGCTGAAAATCCATATCTAAAAGCAAGTTTGGATTACCGTATGCCTTACTTTAATATCCTTAACTATATCCAGTTGGAGTTGATTAAACGTCAACGTCGAGGAGAATTATCAAGCGACCAAGAAAAATTAATCCATACAACCATCAACGGAATTGCGACAGGATTGCGTAATTCAGGCTGATACCTATCAAGCTTCCTCTTTTCTATAGGGGAAGTTTTTGAATATTTCAAAAAAATGCTAAAAGAGTCTTGACAAGTAGTTGAAAAATGATATAATTTAACCATTCAGAAAAGTAATCATATAAACTTTTTAGAGAGTCTGTGGTAGCTGAAAACAGATAAGTGATGATGATGAAAATTGGGCTGAATGTTATTTAGAATTTGAAATCATAAAAATTCGGTGAGCACACCTTACAGTGCATCTCGTTATTGCGAGACAGAGCGATAGGGAAATTCCCTATAATTGAGGTGGTACCGCGCATCGACGTCCTCACACAAGTTTTTTGTGTGAGGACTTTTTTGATGGAGGTTAGTATGGAAAGAAAACGATGGCGTCGCTTGTTTATACTCAATGAAAATCAAAGTACAAACTAGGAAGCTAGCCGCAGGCTGCTCAAAACACTGTTTTGAGGTTGTGGATAGAACTGACAGAGTCAGTATCATATACCTACGGCAAGGTGAAGCTGACGTGGTTTGAAGAGATTTTCGAAGAGTATTAGATAAGTGAAGTATTTTAAGGAATAAAAAAGGAGAAGTAGAATGAAAAATAAACGTTTAATTGGAATTATCGCTGCATTAGCAGTCTTAGTAGCAGGAAGCTTGATTTACTCTTCAATGAATAAACCAGAAGCTAAGAATGAGAAGAAAGTTGCCAAAGTTGGTGTTCTTCAGTTTGTGAGCCATCCATCTCTTGACTTGATTTATAAAGGGATTCAAGATGGTCTTGCAGAAGAAGGTTATAAAGATGACCAGTTGAAGATTGACTTTATGAACTCAGAAGGTGACCAAAGTAAGGTTGCGACAATGAGTAAACAATTGGTTGCAAATGGGAATGACCTTGTGGTTGGTATTGCAACACCAGCTGCTCAAGGTTTGGCTAGTGCAACAAAAGACCTACCGGTTATCATGGCCGCTATTACTGACCCAATCGGTGCTAACTTGGTTAAAGATTTGAAAAAACCAGGTGGCAACATTACAGGGGTATCTGACCACAATCCAGCTCAACAACAAGTTGAACTCATCAAAGCTTTGACACCAAATGTGAAAACAATCGGAGCTCTTTACTCAAGCAGCGAAGACAATTCAAAAACTCAGGTTGAAGAATTTAAGGCTTATGCTGAAAAAGCAGGTTTGACAGTGGAAACATTTGCAGTTCCTTCAACAAATGAAATTGCTTCAACAGTTAATGTTATGACTAGCAAGGTCGATGCTATCTGGGTTCCAATTGATAACACCATTGCATCAGCTTTTTCAACAGTTGTATCAAGCAACCAATCAGCTAAAAAACCAATCTACCCAAGTGCGACTGCCATGGTAGAAGCAGGTGGTTTGGCATCAGTTGTAGTTGACCAACATGATCTCGGTGTGGCAACAGGTAAAATGATTGCGCAAGTTTTGAAAGGTGCAAAACCAGCTGATACTCCAGTCAATGTCTTTTCAACTGGTAAGTCAGTGATTAATAAAAAATTGGCACAAGAGCTAGGTATTACGATTCCTGAATCTGTTCTAAAAGAAGCAGGGCAAGTGATTGAATAATCTACAATGGAGGAGTTGGGGACATCTCCTCCAATTTTTTACAATAAAAATCATATAGAAAAGGTTAAGAAACAGATGATATTATCTATTATTTCTCAAGGATTTGTCTGGGCTATTTTAGGTCTGGGAATCTTTATGACATTTAGGATTTTGAACTTTCCAGATATGACGACAGAAGGTTCCTTCCCTCTTGGGGGAGCTGTTGCTGTCACTCTGATAACCAAAGGCGTAAACCCCTTTTTAGCGACACTTGTTGCTGTTGGAGCCGGTTGTTTGGCTGGAATGGCAGCTGGACTTCTTTATACAAAAGGGAAGATCCCAACCTTGCTCTCAGGGATTTTGGTGATGACTTCCTGTCACTCTATCATGCTCTTGATTATGGGACGTGCCAATTTAGGCCTGCTTGGAACCAAGCAAATTCAGGATGTCTTACCTTTTGATTCAGATTTGAACCAACTCTTGACAGGTCTTATCTTTGTAAGTCTTGTTATTGCTCTCATGCTCTTTTTCTTGGATACTAAACTTGGACAAGCCTATATTGCTACAGGTGACAATCCTGATATGGCTAGAAGTTTCGGGATTCATACTGGACGCATGGAGCTCATGGGCTTGGTCTTATCAAATGGTGTGATTGCCCTTGCAGGAGCTCTCATTGCCCAGCAAGAAGGGTATGCCGATGTATCTCGAGGAATCGGAGTTATCGTTGTGGGGCTTGCAAGTTTGATTATTGGAGAAGTTATCTTCAAGAGTTTGAGCCTGGCAGAACGTCTGGTTACCATCGTTGTAGGTTCTATCGCTTATCAATTTTTAGTGTGGGCAGTTATCGCTCTTGGCTTTAATACAAGTTACCTTCGTTTGTACAGCGCCGTGATTTTAGCAGTCTGCCTCATGATTCCAACATTTAAGCAAACAATCTTGAAAGGAGCCAAATTAAGCAAATGACAGCAATTGTAGAATTAAAAAATGCAACCAAAGTCGTTAAAAATGGCTTTGATGAAGAAAAGATTATTTTAAATGATGTTTCCTTAGAAATTTTTGAACAGGATTTCATCACGATTTTAGGTGGAAATGGTGCTGGGAAATCAACTCTCTTTAACACTATTGCAGGAACCTTGTCATTAACCAGTGGAACCATCCGTATTTTGGGTGAAGATGTTACCAAGTTTTCACCAGAGAAGCGGGCTAAGTATCTGTCTCGTGTCTTCCAAGATCCAAAGATGGGGACAGCTCCTCGTATGACAGTGGCAGAGAATCTATTGATTGCCAAGTTTCGTGGTGAAAAGCGTGGATTGTTACCACGACGCTTGACTAGTTATAAGAATGAATTTCAGGCGACCATTGAAAAAGTAGGAAATGGTCTTGAGAAACATTTGAATACACCGATTGAGTTCTTATCAGGTGGGCAAAGACAGGCCTTGAGTCTCTTGATGGCAACCTTGAAGCGGCCTGAATTACTCTTGTTAGACGAGCATACTGCGGCCCTTGATCCAAAGACCAGTGTGGCCTTGATGGAATTGACAGACGAATTTGTCAAGAAAGACCAGTTGACAGCTCTTATGATTACCCACCATATGGAAGATGCTCTCAAATATGGCAATCGCTTGATTGTCATGAAAGAAGGACGAATTATCCAAGATTTGAACCAAGAAGAAAAAGCAAAAATGAAAATCTCTGATTATTATCAGCTCTTTGAATAAAGTAGGGAAAATGAGTGAAATGGTTTACTTTTTTTCTGAAATAAAGTATACTATATAAAGTAAACTATGATAACATGGAGGTATTGTGTATGGTTGACAAACAAGTCATTGAAGAAATCAAAAACAATGCCAACATTGTGGAAGTCATAGGAGATGTGATTTCTTTACAAAAGGCAGGACGGAACTATCTAGGGCTCTGTCCTTTTCATGGTGAAAAAACACCTTCTTTTAACGTTGTAGAGGACAAGCAGTTTTACCACTGTTTTGGTTGTGGTCGCTCGGGTGATGTCTTTAAGTTCATCGAGGAGTACCAAGGGGTTCCCTTTATGGAGGCTGTCCAAATCTTAGGTCAGCGTGTTGGGATAGAGGTGGAAAAACCGCTTTATAGTGAGCAGAAGCCAGCCTCGCCTCACCAAGCTCTTTATGATATGCACGAAGATGCGGCTAAATTTTATCATGCTATTCTCATGACAACGACCATGGGGGAAGAGGCTAGAAACTACCTTTATCAGCGTGGTTTGACAGATGAAGTGCTCAAGCATTTTCGGATTGGTTTAGCACCTCCAGAACGAAACTATCTCTATCAACGTTTGTCTGGTCAGTATCGTGATGAGGATTTTCTAGATTCAGGGCTATTTTACCTATCAGATGCCAATCAATTTGTAGACACCTTTCACAATCGCATTATGTTTCCCCTGACAAATGACCAAGGAAAGGTCATTGCCTTCTCAGGTCGTATCTGGCAGAAAACGGATTCACAAACTTCTAAGTATAAAAATAGCCGATCGACTGCAATTTTTAACAAAAGTTACGAATTATATCATATGGATAGGGCAAAAAAATCTTCTGGTAAAACCAGTGAGATTTACCTGATGGAAGGGTTCATGGATGTCATTGCAGCCTATCGGGCTGGAATCGAAAATGCTGTAGCGTCTATGGGAACGGCCTTAAGTCGTGAGCATGTTGAGCATCTGAAAAGGTTAACCAAGAAGTTGGTTCTTGTTTACGATGGCGATAAGGCTGGGCAAGCCGCGACTTTGAAAGCGCTGGACGAAATTGGTGATATGCCTGTGCAAATCGTCAGCATGCCTGATAACTTGGATCCAGATGAGTATCTACAAAAAAATGGACCAGAAGACTTGGCCTATCTATTAACGAAAACTCGTATTAGTCCGATTGAGTTCTACATTCACCAGTATAAGCCTGAAAATAGTGAAAATTTGCAGGCTCAGATTGAGTTTATTGAAAAAATAGCTCCCTTGATTGTTCAAGAAAAGTCCATTACTGCTCAAAACAGCTATATTCATATTTTAGCTGACAGTCTGGCGTCCTTTGATTATGCCCAGATTGAGCAGATTGTTAATGAAAGCCGTCAGGCACAAAGGCAGAATCGCATGGAAGTAATTTCCAGACCGACGCAAATCACTATGCCTGTCACCAAGCAGTTATCGGCTATTATGAGGGCAGAAGCTCATTTACTTTATCGAATGATGGAATCTCCCCTTATTTTGAATGATTACCGTTTGCGAGAAGACTTTGTATTTGACACACCTGAATTTCAGGTCTTATATGACTTGCTTGGTCAGTATGGCAATCTTCCTCCAGAAGTTTTAGCAGAACAGACAGAGGAAGTTGAAAGAGCTTGGTACCAAGTCTTAGCTCAGGATTTGCCTGCTGAGATGTCACCGCAGGAACTTAGTGAAGTAGAAATGACTCGAAACAAGGCTCTCTTGAATCAGGACAATATGAGAATCAAAAAGAAGGTGCAGGAAGCTAGCCATGTAGGAGATACCGACACAGCCCTAGAAGAATTGGAACGTTTAATTTCCCAAAAGAGAAGAATGGAGTAATAATGGCAACAAAACAAAAAGAAGTAACAACATTTGATGTACAAGTAGCAGAATTTATCCGTAATCATAAGCAAAAAGGGACAGCAACAGATGATGAAATCAATGCTAGTCTTGTCGTTCCTTTTACCTTGGACGCTGATGGGATTGAAGATCTCTTGCAACGGATTCAGGACGCAGGAATTTCTATCACAGATAATGAAGGAAATCCAAGTGCGCGTGTTCTTAGTGCTGAAGAAGAACCAGAACTCAGCGATGAGGACTTGATTGGTTCAACTTCTGCTAAGGTTAATGACCCTGTCCGTATGTACTTGAAAGAAATCGGGGTCGTTCCTCTCTTGACCAATGAAGAGGAAAAAGAATTGGCACTAGCAGTTGAAGCTGGTGATATCGAAGCCAAACAACGTCTTGCGGAAGCCAACCTTCGTTTGGTTGTTTCTATTGCCAAACGCTATGTTGGCCGTGGTATGCAGTTCCTTGACTTGATTCAAGAAGGGAATATGGGCTTGATGAAGGCGGTTGACAAGTTTGACTATTCTAAAGGGTTCAAGTTCTCAACTTATGCAACTTGGTGGATTCGTCAGGCTATCACTCGTGCTATTGCGGACCAAGCTCGTACCATCCGTATCCCAGTTCACATGGTTGAAACCATCAATAAATTGGTTCGTGAACAGCGTAACCTCCTTCAAGAATTGGGTCAAGACCCAACACCAGAGCAAATCGCTGAACGTATGGATATGACTCCTGATAAGGTTCGTGAAATCTTGAAGATCGCTCAAGAACCGGTATCTCTTGAAACACCAATCGGTGAAGAGGATGATAGCCACCTTGGGGACTTTATCGAAGATGAAGTGATTGAAAATCCAGTGGACTATACAACTCGTATCGTCTTGCGTGAGCAGTTGGATGAGGTCTTGGATACTCTTACAGACCGTGAAGAAAATGTTTTGCGTCTGCGTTTTGGGCTAGATGATGGTAAAATGCGTACCCTTGAAGATGTTGGTAAAGTCTTTAACGTGACTCGCGAGCGAATTCGTCAGATTGAAGCTAAGGCTTTGAGAAAACTACGCCAACCAAGTCGCAGCAAACCGCTTCGTGATTTTATTGAAGACTAAGAGTGAGGATGAATATGGCTTATACAGAAGAGCAAATTGAAAACATCAAAACACGAATTTTATCAGCCTTGGAAGAAGTTATTGACCCTGAGTTGGGAATCGATATTGTCAATCTTGGTTTGATCTATGAGATTCGTTTTGATGGCGACACAGGACAAACAGAGATTGATATGACTTTGACAACTATGGGTTGTCCCCTAGCAGACCTTTTGACGGATCAGATTTATGATGCCATGACAGAGGTACCAGAAGTAACGGATACAGAGGTTAAATTAGTCTGGTATCCAGCCTGGACTGTTGAAAAAATGAGTCGCTATGCACGCATTGCCCTAGGAATTAAATAAACATATAAAAGCATGTGAGAGACCGTTGGAAAAGTGAGGAAATTTCCCCCTCTTTTCCTCCAGTCTCTCCTTTCTTTTGCTGATTTTATTCCAAGAAAATGATATAATGGTAGTTATGGAAAAAAAGAAATTACGCATCAATATGTTGAGTTCAAGTGAGAAAGTAGCAGGACAAGGAGTTTCGGGCGCTTACCGTGAATTAGTTCGTCTTCTTCACCGAGATGCAAAGGATCAATTGATTGTTACAGAAAATCTTCCAATAGAGGCAGATGTGACTCACTTTCATACAATTGATTTTCCCTATTATTTATCAACATTTCAAAAGAAACGCTCAGGAAGGAAAATTGGCTATGTGCATTTCTTACCTGATACACTTGAGGGAAGTTTGAAAATTCCATTTTTCTTAAAGGGAATTGTGAAACGCTATGTATTTTCTTTTTACAACCGGATGGAGCACTTGGTGGTGGTCAATCCTATGTTTATCGAGGATTTGGTGGCAGCTGGTATTCCACGTGAAAAAGTGACTTATATTCCTAACTTTGTAAACAAGGAAAAATGGCATCCTCTACCACAAGAAGAGATAGTCAGACTGCGTACAGAGCTAGGTCTTAGTGACAATCAGTTTATCGTAGTAGGTGCTGGTCAAGTTCAGAAGCGCAAAGGGATTGACGATTTTATCCGTCTGGCTGAGGAATTGCCGCAAATTACCTTTATCTGGGCAGGTGGTTTCTCTTTTGGTGGTATGACAGATGGTTATGAACGCTACAAGAAAATCATGGAGAATCCCCCTAAAAATTTGATTTTTCCAGGTATTGTGTCACCAGAGCGTATGCGCGAATTGTATGCCCTAGCGGACCTTTTCTTGTTGCCTAGTTACAATGAGCTCTTTCCGATGACGATTTTAGAGGCTGCCAGTTGTGAAGCTCCTATTATGTTGCGTGATTTAGATCTTTATAAGGTAATTTTAGAGGGAAATTATCGGGCGACAGCAGATAGAGAAGAGATGAAAGAAGCTATTCTGGAATATCAAGCAAATCCTGCTGCCTTAAAAGACCTCAAAGAAAAAGCTAAGAATATTTCTAGAGAGTATTCAGAAGAGCATCTGTTACAAATCTGGTTGGACTTTTATGAAAAACAAGCCGCTTTAGGGAGAAAGTAAAAAGTGAGGTAATCTATGCGAATTGGTTTATTTACAGATACCTATTTTCCTCAGGTTTCAGGTGTTGCGACCAGTATTCGAACCTTGAAAACCGAACTTGAAAAGCAGGGACATGCTGTTTTTATCTTTACGACGACAGATAAGGATGTCAATCGCTACGAAGATTGGCAAATTATCCGCATTCCAAGCGTTCCTTTCTTTGCTTTTAAGGATCGTCGCTTTGCCTATCGAGGATTCAGCAAGGCGCTTGAAATTGCTAAACAATATCAACTAGATATTATACATACTCAGACAGAATTTTCTCTTGGCTTGTTGGGAATTTGGATTGCGCGTGAATTGAAGATTCCAGTCATCCATACCTATCACACCCAGTACGAAGACTATGTGCATTATATTGCCAAGGGGATGTTGATTCGTCCTAGTATGGTCAAGTATCTGGTCAGAGGTTTCCTGCACGATGTGGATGGGGTTATTTGCCCGAGTGAGATTGTCCGTGACTTGTTATCTGACTATAAGGTCAAGGTGGAAAAGAGAGTCATTCCAACTGGGATTGAATTAGCTAAGTTTGAGCGTCCAGAAATCAAGCAGGAAAATCTGAAAGAACTACGTAGTAAACTAGGGATTCAAGATGATGAACAGATGTTGCTTAGTCTTTCCAGAATTTCCTATGAAAAAAATATTCAAGCAGTATTAGCAGCCTTTGCAGAAGTTCTGAAAGAAGAAGACAAGGTTAAACTGGTGGTAGCTGGGGATGGTCCTTATCTGGATGACCTCAAAGAGCAAGCCCAGAAACTAGAGATTCAAGACTCTGTTGTCTTTACAGGGATGATTGCTCCTAGTGAGACAGCTCTTTACTATAAGGCGGCGGATTTCTTCATCTCGGCATCGACAAGTGAAACCCAAGGCTTGACCTACTTGGAAAGCTTAGCCAGTGGAACGCCTGTCATTGCTCATGGAAATCCTTATCTGGACAATCTTATCAGTGATAAAATGTTTGGAACCTTGTATTACGGTGAACATGATTTGGCTGGAGCTATTCTGGAGGCCCTGATTGCAACACCAGACATGAATGAGCATACTTTATCAGAGAAGTTGTACGAGATTTCAGCTGAAAACTTTGGGAAACGAGTGTATGAGTTTTATCTGGATGCCATTATTTCAAATAACTTCCAGAAAGATTTAGCCAAAGATGATACGGTCAGTCAGCGTATTTTTAAAACAGTTTTGTATCTACCGCAACAGGTGGTTGCTGTACCCGTAAAAGGCTCTAGACGCATGCTGAAGGCTTCAAAAACACAGTTGATCAGCATAAGAGATTATTGGAAAGACCATGAAGAATAGAAAGAGGAACAGCTATGAAAAAACAATTAATGAGAAGTGGGCGTGACAAAAAGATTGCGGGTGTTTGTGCTGGAGTGGCCTATTATCTAGATATAGATCCAACTATCGTTCGCGTAATATGGGGTGTCCTTGCTTTCTGTTACGGAGCGGGAATTGTAGCTTATATCATTTTATGGATTATTGCGCCAGTAGCAACTGACTATTGAAAACTAGCTCAATTCATGCTAAGATAATAGAAAATAGAATGTAACGAAGGAGATAAAAATGGCATTTGGAGATAATGGAAATCGTAAAAAAACTATGTTTGAGAAAATAACCTTGTTTATCGTGATTATCATGCTAGTAGCAAGTTTATTGGGAATTTTTGCAACTGCAATTGGTGCCCTCAGTAATCTATAAAATAGATTCAAGAAAATTTAGTGACTGGGATTTCCCAGCCCTTTTTTAAAGTGAGAAGAAAAAATGAGTATGTTTTTAGATACAGCTAAGATCAAGGTCAAGGCTGGTAATGGTGGTGATGGCATGGTTGCCTTTCGCCGTGAAAAATATGTCCCTAATGGCGGTCCTTGGGGCGGTGATGGTGGTCGTGGAGGCAATGTCATCTTCGTTGTAGATGAAGGTCTACGTACCCTCATGGATTTCCGCTATAATCGCCATTTCAAGGCTGATTCTGGTGAAAAAGGGATGACCAAAGGGATGCATGGTCGTGGAGCTGAGGACCTTAGAGTTCGAGTACCACAAGGTACGACTGTTCGTGATGCAGAGACTGGCAAGGTTTTGACAGATTTGATTGAACATGGTCAAGAATTTATCGTTGCCCACGGTGGTCGTGGTGGACGTGGAAATATTCGTTTCGCAACACCAAAAAATCCTGCACCGGAAATCTCTGAAAATGGAGAACCAGGTCAGGAACGTGAGTTACAATTGGAACTAAAAATCTTGGCAGATGTCGGTTTAGTAGGTTTCCCATCTGTAGGGAAATCAACACTTTTAAGTGTTATCACATCTGCTAAACCTAAAATTGGTGCCTACCACTTTACGACCATTGTGCCAAATCTAGGTATGGTTCGCACCCAATCAGGTGAATCCTTTGCAGTAGCTGATTTACCAGGTTTGATTGAAGGGGCTAGTCAAGGTGTTGGTTTGGGAACTCAGTTCCTCCGTCACATTGAGCGTACCCGTGTCATCCTTCATATTATTGATATGTCAGCTAGCGAAGGCCGTGATCCTTATGAGGATTATCTTGCCATCAATAAAGAGCTGGAGTCGTATAATCTTCGTCTCATGGAGCGTCCACAGATTATTGTATCCAATAAGATGGATATGCCTGAGAGTCAGGAAAATCTTGAAGAATTTAAGAAAAAATTGGCTGAAAACTATGATGAATTTGAAGAGTTACCAGCTATCTTCCCAATTTCCGGATTGACCAAGCAAGGTTTGGCTACGCTTTTGGATGCTACAGCTGAATTGTTAGACAAGACACCAGAATTCTTGCTCTACGACGAGTCAGATATGGAAGAAGAAGCTTATTATGGATTTGATGAGGAAGAAAAAGCCTTTGAAATTAGTCGTGATGACGATGCGACATGGGTGCTTTCTGGTGAAAAACTGATGAAACTCTTTAATATGACCAACTTTGATCGTGACGAATCAGTCATGAAATTTGCTCGCCAACTTCGTGGTATGGGAGTTGATGAATCTCTTCGTGCGCGTGGTGCTAAGGATGGAGATTTAGTCCGCATTGGTAAATTTGAGTTTGAATTTGTAGACTAGGAGACTGGTATGGGAGATAAACCGATATCTTTCCGAGATGCGGATGGAAATTTCGTTTCCGCTGCAGATGTTTGGAATGAAAAGAAATTGGAAGAACTATTTAATCGTCTCAATCCAAATCGTGCCTTGAGATTGGCACGAGCTAAAAAAGAAAATCCATCACAGTAAAGAAGATAAAACTCCAATTATCAGTCAAGTTAACGGTAACGAATAGAAGCTAAGGTCGAGAAAGGGCAAAATTTGTCCTTTCTTTTTACTTATAAATTATAATATATTGAAATAGAATGTAAACAAATAGACTAGGGAATTCAAATCAAATTTCTAACAAGGCTTTATAAGTAGTGTTGTCCTATTCTAGCTTCAAGATACTGTATTTTTTCTATTGAAAAAGAATTTTTTTACAAAAATAGTTGGTTATTTAGTTTATTTATGCTATAATAGGAGCAATTATTTTTAGGAGGTGTCAGTATGTCTTATTTGTTTGAGATATTACCGAGTTTATTGAGCGGTGCAAGCATGACTTTACAGGTTTTTGTGCTGGTCTTGATTTTTTCTATTCCCTTGGGCGTTTTGATTGCCTTTGCCTTGCAAGTCCATTGGAAGCCCCTCCATCATCTGATTAACATTTACATTTGGATTATGCGAGGGACACCCTTGCTCTTGCAATTGATCTTTATCTATTATGTGCTACCAAGTATTGGGATCCGTTTAGATCGCCTTCCTGCGGCTATCATTGCCTTTGTTTTGAATTATGCGGCTTACTTTGCTGAAATTTTCCGTGGGGGGATTGATACCATTCCTAAAGGTCAATATGAGGCTGCCAAGGTCTTGAAGTTTAGTCCTTTTGACACAGTTCGCTATATTATTTTGCCTCAGGTGACCAAGATTGTTCTTCCTAGTGTCTTTAATGAGGTTATGAGTTTGGTCAAGGATACTTCTCTGGTCTATGCTCTAGGAATTTCAGATCTTATCTTGGCGAGTCGAACAGCTGCCAACCGTGATGCTAGTTTGGTTCCTATGTTCTTAGCAGGAGCCATTTACTTAATTTTGATTGGTATTGTGACCATTCTTGCCAAAAAAGTTGAGAAGAAGTACAGTTACTATAGATAGGAGGCTGCCATGTTAGAATTACGAAATATCAATAAGGGTTTTGGTGAAAAGCAAATTTTGTCCAATTTCAGTCTAAGCATTCCTGAAAAACAAATCCTGGCTATCGTTGGGCCTTCTGGTGGGGGTAAGACAACTCTCTTACGTATGCTTGCAGGTCTTGAAACCATTGATTCAGGGCAAATATTTTATAATGGAGAATCTTTAGAATTGGATGAATTGGAGAAGCGAAATCTACTGGGATTTGTCTTCCAAGATTTTCAACTTTTCCCTCATTTATCAGTTCTAGACAATTTGACCTTATCTCCTGTGAAAACCATGGGAATGAAGCAGGATGAGGCTGAGCAGAAGGCGCGAGGTCTTTTGGAACAGTTAGGACTGGCTGGTCATGCAGATGCCTATCCTTTCTCACTATCTGGTGGGCAAAAGCAACGGGTGGCCTTGGCGCGTGCTATGATGATTGACCCAGAAATCATTGGCTACGATGAACCAACTTCTGCTCTAGATCCAGAATTGCGCTTGGAAGTGGAAAAACTGATTTTGCAAAATAGGGAACTTGGGATGACGCAGATTGTGGTTACCCACGATTTACAATTCGCTGAAAATATTGCAGATCAGATTCTCAAGGTTGAGCCCAAGTAGGAGGTGACGATGACTAATAAGAAAATTGCTTTGGTATTGGTTTCGTTCCTGACTCTCTTTTTAACGGCTTGTACTCAGAAGGCTAGCAATCCAAAGCAGGATAACTGGGATAAGTATCAAGAGCAAGGCAGTATAACCATTGGTTTTGACAATACCTTTGTACCCATGGGATTTGAAGAAAAGAATGGCCAATATACGGGCTTTGATATTGACTTAGCACAAGCAGTTTCTGAAAAATTAGATTTTAAGGTGCAATTTCAGCCAATTGACTGGGATATGAAGGAAACGGAACTGCAAAATGGGACCATTGATGCCATCTGGAATGGCTATTCTGCCACTGATGAACGCCGAGAGAAGGTTGCCTTTAGCATTCCTTATATGGAAAATCAGCAAGTTCTGGTTACGAAGAGAAGCCAGCAAATTCATTCAGTAGAGGAGATGAAGGATAAGGCCTTGGGTGCCCAAGCTGGGTCCTCTGGTTATCTTGACTTTGAGGCCCAGCCAGATTTATTGAAAAATCGTGTCAAAGACCAGAAGGCCAATCAATACCAGAGTTTCAATGAAGCCTTGATTGATTTGAAGAATGACCGAATTGATGCCTTGTTGATTGACCGAGTGTATGCTAATTACTACCTCCAGTCTGAGGGGATATTAAATGACTATAATGTTTTTTCAGCAGGATTTGAAAGTGAATCCTTTGCGGTCGGAGTTAGACCAGCAGACAAGAGATTGCTGCAAGCATTAAACCAAGCCTTTATCGCACTACACCAAGAAGGGAAGTTCCAAGAGATCAGCCAAAAATGGTTTGGAGATGATGTAGCAACAAAAGAAGTGAAAAGTAGAGATTGAGTGTTTCCTCAGTCTCTTTTTGCATCAAAAAATCCTCTGACAAGAGCCAGAGGATAAGAGCTTATACTCAATGAAAATCAAAGAGCAAACTAGGAAGCTAGCCGCAGGCTGTACTTGAGTACGGCAAGGCAACGCTGACGTGGTTTGAATTTGATTTTCGAAGAGTATTATTTCATTGTTGGGAAGAGCAATACATCACGGATAGTGTTTGTATCAGTGAGGAGCATGCAGAGACGGTCGATACCGATTCCCAAACCACCTGTTGGTGGCATACCGTATTCAAGGGCCTCGATGTAGTCATAGTCGATGCCTGTTGCTTCATCGTCACCAAGTTCTTTGGCTTTAGCTTGGGCTTCAAAACGGCTAAGTTGGTCGATTGGGTCGTTCAATTCAGTAAAGGCATTACCGTACTCCTTAGTCATGATGAAGAGCTCGAAACGGTCAGTAAAGCGTTCGTCTTCAGGATTCTTCTTAGCGAGTGGAGATACAGCTACTGGATGGCCATAGACAAAGGTTGGTTGGATCAAGGTTTCTTCAACAAACTCTTCAAAGAAGGCATTGATAATGTGACCAACCTCAGTGTAGTGTTTCTCAACTGGAACTTTCTTCTCAGCAGCGATAGCTTTGGCTTCCTCGAAAGTCATGTCTTGCCAGAAATCTACACCAGTAATTTCCTTGATAGCATCCACCATGTGAACACGCTTAAATGGTTCATTGATTTTGATTTCAGTTCCTTGGTAGTTAACTGGGCCTTCGCCTTTGACAGCTTTAGCAGCATGTTGGATAATGCCTTCCGTCAAGTCCATGATGTCTTGGAAGTCTGCATAAGCTTGGTAGACTTCGATAGAAGTAAATTCAGGGTTATGAGTAGCATCCATTCCTTCGTTACGGAAGATACGGCCAATTTCATAAACGCGTTCCATACCACCTACGATTAGGCGTTTCAAGTGAAGCTCAGTCGCGATACGAAGCACCATGTCAATGTTTTGGGCATTGTGGTGAGTGATAAATGGACGGGCAGAAGCACCACCAGCTTCGTTATGAAGAACAGGTGTTTCCACTTCAAGGAAACCTTTTTGATCAAGGTAACGACGGATTTCAGAAATGATTTTTGAACGAGTGACAAAGCGCTCAAAGCTTTCACGGTTAGAAATCAAGTCAAGGTAACGTTTACGGTAAATTGTTTCAACGTCTGTCAAACCATGGAATTTCTCTGGTAGAGGACGAAGAGCCTTAGACAAGTGTGTGATGTGAGTAGCCTTGATAGAGAGTTCTCCCATATCTGTACGCATCACTTCGCCTTCGACACCAAGGAAGTCACCAAGGTCTGCTTTTTTGAAGATTTCATAGTTTTCTTCACCGACAGCATCCTTACGAACGTAGATCTGGATTTGACCTTCGCGGTCTTGAAGGTGGGCAAAACCTACTTTACCTTTACCACGTTTGGTTACCAAGCGTCCTGCGATAGTAGCTGTTTCGTTTTTATCGTGTAATTGTTCTTTATCGAGATCAGCAAATTTATCTTTTAATTCTTGTGAATTTGCAGTGCGTTCAAAGCGTTTTCCGAAAGGATCAATTCCTTGTTCACGGAGCGCAGCCATTTTTTCACGGCGAACGATCTGCTGGTCATTTAGTTCTTCCATATGTTCTGTTGACATGGGATCCTCCTAGTTTTACTCAAAATTGAATACGATGAGTCATTTTTTGCGATACTCCCATTTTATCATAAATAAGCAAGAAATTCACGGATAATCTTTCAAAACTAAAAAGAACTTGACGCTATAATCAAGTCCTGTTATTGATAGGAAGTATCATTCCAAGTATCGAGAGTAAATGTTTCAAAATCATGGGTTTCTAGAATGGTCAGGCTGGCATTTGCTAGACCACCATCTTTACGAAGAAGTGGTTCTTTATAGCCTAAAAGAGTACGAAGACTGGCAGTAAGATTGGCACCGTGACCGACAATTAGAATACGCTCAGCCGGACTATCTTTTAATGATTTGATAAATTGGATGGTCCGTTGCGTGGTGCTATAGAGGGATTCGGCTCCAAACATTTGAGTGTCAAATTGAGCAAGATTAGATCGAAAAGCTTTGATTTGTTGTGGGTAAATAGCTTCCAAGGTTGCAATTTTCAAACCTTCCAACTTCCCCAACTGCCATTCACGGAGATTAGGAACACTTTCTAAAGGACAGGGCGTTTTGAGTTGACTTTGGATAATCTCGGCAGATCTGACCGCTCGAGGTAAATCACTTGAATAAATCTGATCAAAAGGAATATCCTTGAGATACTGGCCAAGTCGTTTTAGGGTGTCAATGGATTAAGGAAGAAGGGGAGAGTCTCCACTAGCACCTTGAAAGCGTCCTTCTTGGTTCCAGACGGTACGACCGTGGCGGACAAAGTAGAGTTTCATTCTTGGTTGCCCTCCAAAATATCTACAAAGTCAGCCTTTACAAAGCTAGCCAAGTCTTGGGGAGCAACGATAATGCTGTGACCAATTTCCCCTGCAGAGACAATCATTTGATCCAAGTCTAGAGCGATCTTATCGATAAAAATGGGATAATTGTGTTTCTGACGAATTCCGACGGGATTATTGGCTCCATGAATATAACCTGTTGTTTTTTCCAAGTCCTTTTGTGGAATCATGCTCACTTTTTTATTGCCAGAAATTTTGGCTAGTTTCTTTTCCGACAAGTGTTGAGTGATAGGGACAATTCCGATAATCGGTCCTGTTTTATCTCCCAAAAGAGCCAAGGTTTTGAAAATCTGATCTCGTTCATAACCTTGAGGAAGCTCTCCTTCCAGGGCATTGATTTGAATCCCCTGATGTGGGATACCTGCTTTAGACAGGATTTGTTCCACCAATGTTTTTTTGATTTTAACTTTTTTTGCCATTATTTATACTTATCCTCCAATTGGCTCATCCAAATACCAAGCCAAATTCCCAACGCAAAGAAGAAGGCGATGATGACATATCCAACAAGTGAAAGACCTGTGTATTGGATACTTTCAGCGTTTCCTGCATTTGGAATCAAGATCAGAAGGGTACTAGAAAGTACGATACCGATGATGAAATGATAGACGCGTGAGTGGTAGTTGTTTAAGGCATAATCCATCAATTTTGAAAAAATGATGAGAGTTGCACCTGCACCAATTCCAATCGGGAAGAAGGTTCCCAAGAGATCAAAGGTTTTAAAACCAGTCAACATAGGAGCATAGAGTCCCAAAATCAAAAGTAGATTTGATGGACTGAGGCCAGGAACCAATACGCCAAGAGCCAGCAGTGCACCTGCTAGTACGAAATTAAGAAAGCTAGCACTTAAGGTTCCAACTACAAAATTTAAGGCATAGAGACCTAGTCCAGAAATGATAAAGGTTGCCCAGAACCAAGCTAAATCAATCTTGTCTCGGTCAGATTCTCGAGTTGATTCTTTTAGAAGGCTAGGAACTGTACCAATGATGGCACCCGCAAAGCTCCATAAGACAAAGATCTGATAATTTTCAAGCAGGTATTCAATCGGGTAGGAAAATAAGCCGATTCCCAGAAGCATACCGATGGCAACTGGAATAAAGTACAAAACATTTTCTTTGAAGTCTTTAAAGGGATGGGCCAGAAAGCCAATCATCCGTTCATAAATTCCTAAGATTGCTGCTAGAACCCCTCCGGAAATTCCCGGTAAGATAAATCCAAGAGCAATGACAATCCCTTTAATAAGGCGTGCTAACCATGAGAGCATATGTTTCCTCCAACTATTTCTATTTCAAAAAATCCTTACTATATTGTATCACAATCAAACACAAAAAGAAAAAGCAAATGCTAAACAAATGCTTTTAAGGTTTTAAAAAGAGTTTTCTAAAGGTTTCTTCTTTGTTTTTTAAGGAAGAGATGACGTTGATATCTAAATCGTGGTCAAAGCCAGCAATTTTTCCTTTAGAAGTGTACTGGTGGATGTCGTAATCTAAGTCCGTATTAGGTTTGCTTTCGAAAAATCCAGTATTTGAACCGTATGAAGGAATCCAAACAGACGTAAACTTGTCCGTATCAATACTGTGTTCTTCCATGAAGTAGACCCCAACGTAGATACCGATGTTTTTAGCACCTAGCGATTCTAGTTTTGCACGAAAGGCTTCAACCCCTTCGTTCATATTGGACATGGTTTTATCTTCCACGTCTAGCCAATAGTAGCTAGGGCTGTATGGCGATGAAGCGTTATAAAAAACTTCAGCGGCCTTTTCCATTTCTTGGACACTTTTTCCAGCTACATAGGCATAGACACCAACTGGTACATTTCGTTTTTGAAACTCGGTAATATGGGTTTTAAAGGCCTTATCTACCCCATTAACAAAGGAAGCATCGTTTTCTTTTAAAGACTGAGCGCCACTATGGACACGAACGATAGCTCCAGAAATGTTTTGGGACAGAGTATCGTAATTTATTTCCTCAGGACGTTGCCAACCAGAAACATCAATTACCGGTTTATCTATATTGTGTAGCGCTTGTGTTTTTACTTGCGCGATATTTGACTTTGTTTTTACAGGATGGTCCTCAAAACGAGGGCGATTCAGGATTAAAATGAAAATCATAATCCCAAAAAAACCAAATAAAATAAGCGGATTAATTTTTTTTCTCATATCTCATAATTCTACCTTAAAAATGAAAAAAAATCAAAAAAATACTCAAAAAATGGGTTAGGGAAAGGACTTTAGAGCATTTAGAGCATTTTTTCATTCAAGGGCGCGGAATGATTTGAAATATGGTATAATAAAAGGGAATTTCTAGAGAAAAGAGAAGATTATGTCAAATTATGCCATTATTTTAGCAGCGGGTAAAGGGACTCGCATGAAATCTGATTTGCCAAAAGTTTTGCACAAGGTTGCAGGTATTTCTATGCTGGAACACGTTTTCCGTAGTGTGGGAGCTATCCAACCTGAAAAGACAGTAACAGTTGTAGGACACAAGGCGGAATTGGTTGAGCAGGTCTTGGCTGGACAGACAGAATTTGTGACTCAATCTGAACAGTTAGGGACTGGCCATGCAGTTATGATGACAGAGCCAATTTTGGAGGGTTTGTCAGGTCACACCTTGGTCATTGCAGGGGATACTCCTTTAATCACAGGTGAAAGCTTGAAAAATTTGATTGATTTCCATATCAATCATAAAAATGTGGCCACTATCTTGACTGCTGAAACGGATAATCCTTTTGGCTATGGACGAATTGTGCGTAATGACAATGCTGAAGTTCTTCGCATTGTTGAGCAGAAGGATGCTACAGATTTTGAAAAGCAAATCAAGGAAATCAACACTGGAACATATGTTTTTGACAACGAGCGTTTGTTTGAGGCTTTGAAAAATATCAATACCAATAACGCTCAAGGAGAATACTATATTACAGATGTTATTGGTATTTTCCGTGAAGCTGGTGAAAAAGTTGGCGCTTATACTTTGAAAGATTTTGATGAAAGTCTTGGGGTAAATGACCGTGTGGCACTTGCGACAGCTGAGTCAGTGATGCGTCGCCGCATCAATCATCAGCACATGGTCAATGGTGTTAGCTTTGTCAACCCAGAAGCAACTTATATTGATATTGATGTTGAGATTGCTTCTGAAGTTCAAATCGAAGCCAATGTTACCTTGAAAGGGCAAACGCAAATTGGTGCTGAGACTGTTTTGACAAATGGTACATATGTAGTGGACAGCACTATTGGAGCAGGAGCTGTCATTACCAATTCTATGATTGAGGAAAGCAGTGTTGCAGACGGCGTAACTGTCGGTCCTTATGCCCACATTCGTCCAGGTTCAAGTCTGGGTGCCCAAGTCCATATTGGTAACTTTGTTGAGGTTAAAGGTTCTTCTATCGGTGAGAATACTAAGGCTGGTCATTTGACTTATATTGGAAACTGTGAAGTGGGTAGCAAGGTTAATTTTGGTGCTGGAACTATTACAGTCAACTATGATGGCAAAAACAAATACAAGACAGTCATCGGTAACAATGTCTTTGTTGGTTCAAATTCAACCATTATTGCGCCAGTAGAACTTGGTGACAATTCCCTCGTTGGTGCTGGATCAACTATCACTAAAGATGTTCCAGCGGATGCTATTGCTATTGGTCGCGGTCGTCAGGTCAACAAAGACGAATATGCAACACGCCTTCCTCATCATCCTAATAATCGGTAGGAGCCTATCATGGAATTTGAAGAAAAAACGCTTAGCCGAAAAGAAATCTATCAAGGACCAATATTTAAACTTGTTCAAGATCAGGTTAAATTACCAGAAGGTAAGGGAACTGCACAGCGGGATTTGATTTTCCACAATGGAGCTGTCTGTGTTTTAGCTGTAACGGATGAGCAAAAACTCATCTTGGTCAAGCAGTACCGTAAAGCCATTGAGGCAGTCTCTTACGAAATTCCAGCCGGAAAATTGGAGGTAGGAGAAAACACAGACCCTGTCGCAGCAGCACTTCGTGAATTAGAGGAAGAAACAGCCTACACAGGGAAATTAGAACTTTTGTATGACTTTTATTCAGCCATTGGCTTTTGTAATGAAAAGTTAAAATTATACCTAGCGAGTGACTTGACAAAGGTTGAAAATCCGCGCCCTCAGGATGAAGATGAAACCTTGGAAGTCCTTGAAGTGAGCCTAGAAGAAGCTAAGGAATTGATCCAATCAGGTCATATTTGTGATGCCAAGACAATTATGGCTGTTCAGTATTGGGAATTGCACAAAAAATAGAGGAGGTTAGTATGGGTAAACCTTTATTAACGGATGAAATGATTGAAAGAGCTAATAGAGGCGAAAAAATTTCAGGTCCCCCTTTGCTAGATGATGAGGAGACTAAGATTTTACCAACCTCTTCTTCCCGTTTTGGTTATGCCAATCCTAAGGGACATAGCTTTAGCCAAGAAACCTTGAAGATTCAGGTCGAACCGTCTATTCATAAAAGCCGTCGCATTGAAAATACCAAGAGAAATGTCTTCAATTCTAAACTGAATAAAATCTTATTTGCAGTCATCTTTCTCTTAATTTTGCTTGTCTTAGCAATGAAACTTTTGTAATAGAAAAGGAATTGAAATGAAAATAGGAATTATTGCGGCTATGCCAGAAGAACTGGCTTATCTGGTCCAGCATTTAGACAATGCCCAGGAGCAAGTTGTTTTAGGCAATACCTATCATACAGGAACCATTTCCTCGCATGAAGTCGTTCTTGTAGAAAGTGGAATTGGTAAGGTTATGTCTGCTATGAGTGTGGCGATTTTGGCTGATCATTTCAAAGTGGATGCTTTGATTAACACTGGATCTGCTGGTGCAGTAGCAGAGGGTATTGCTGTTGGGGATGTTGTGATTGCTGACAAATTAGCCTATCATGATGTGGATGTTACAGCTTTTGGCTATGCTTATGGACAAATGGCGCAACAACCGCTTTATTTCGAGTCAGATAAAACCTTTGTTGCCAAAATCCAAGAGAGTTTATCTCAATTGGACCAAAAATGGCATCTTGGTTTGATTGCTACAGGAGATAGTTTTGTTGCAGGAAATGATAAGATAGAAGCTATTAAGTCTCATTTCCCAGATGTTTTAGCCGTGGAGATGGAGGGGGCAGCTATTGCTCAGGCAGCGCATGCTCTTAATCTTCCAGTCTTAGTTATTCGAGCTATGAGTGACAATGCCAACCATGAAGCAAACATCTCTTTTGATGAGTTTATTATCGAAGCAGGACGTCGCTCTGCCCAAGTCTTATTAGCCTTTTTGAAGGCTTTAGATTAAGCGGAAATTTGACAGTTTTTCTAGCTTATGATAAGATTTAAGTAAAGAAAAGCTAGAAAACGTTTCAGAGGATATTATGAGTATTGAAATGACCGTCAGTGAGATTGCAGAGGTCTTAGGATTATCTCGCCAAGCAATCAATAACCGTGTCAAAGAATTACCAGAAGAAGACACAGATAAAAATGACAAAGGGGTAACAGTCGTTACCAGAAGTGGCTTGATTAAGCTAGAAGAAATCTATAAAAAAACGATTTTTGAAGATGAGCCTGTCAGTGAAGATGTCAAGCAACGTGAACTGATGGAGATTCTGGTTGATGAGAAGAATGCAGAAATTCTTCGTCTTTATGAACAATTAAAAGCCAAGGATCGTCAGTTATCAGAAAAAGACGAGCAGATGCGTATCAAAGACCGTCAGATTGCTGAGAAAGACAAACAACTCGATCAGCAGCAACAATTGACCCTTCAAGCCATGAAGGATCAAGAAAATCTTAAGCTAGAGCTGGACCAAGCAAAAGAAGAAGTCCAATCCACTAAGAAAGGCTTTTTTGCTCGTTTATTTGGAGGATAATCAAGGAGCTGTTTAGGTTAAATGCTAACCTGATGGCTTCTTTTATTTCTAATCTAAATAGTATAGTTGCTCAATTAATACTCAATGAAAATCAAATAGCAAACTAGGAAGCTAGCCGCAGGCTGCTCAAAGCACTGCTTTGAGGTTGTAGATAAGACTGACGAAGTCAGTTACATATATCTACGGCAAGGCGACGTTGACGTGGTTTGAAGAGATTTTCGAAGAGTATAAAATAACAGTATAGGAGAGGTAGAAAATGGAACGATTAGAAGATTACATTGCTTTTGACTTAGAATTTAATCAGCATGAAGGACAAACACACTTGATTCAAGTATCGGCAGTGCGTTTTAGAGATGGTCAGGAAATCGATGCCTATGATTCCTATGTTCATACCAATGTACCTTTAAAAAGTTTTATCAATGGTTTGACTGGGATTACAGCCGAGACCTTAAAAGATGCTCCTCCAGTGGAGGAAGTCATAAAAGAATTCCAAGATTTTGTGGGTGCTTTGCCGATGGTTGGATACAATGCTGCTAAAAGTGATTTGCCTATTTTAGAAGAGCATGGTTTAGATTATAGCCAGCAGTATAAGGTGGATTTGTATGATGAAGCTTTTGAACGTCGGAGTTCGGATTTACATGGTATTGCCAATCTCAAATTGCAAACTGTTGCCTCGTTTCTTGGGTTTCAAGGTCAGTCTCATAATAGTCTAGAGGATGCTCGGATGACGGCGCGTGTTTACGAGTCCTTCCTAGAGTCGGATCAAGCTAGAGAATTGTTAGAGACAGAAAGTAGCCTATCAAACAATCCTTTTGGCGGCTTGGACTTGTCTCAATTATTTGACTAGGAGTGCCTATGAAACCTGAAAAACCTAAAAATCTAGGTTTTAGGAAAATCTACTTTAATCTAGATAAAATTCTCTTTCTCTTTTTCTTGATATTCATGATGATTGAGTTTGTCTGGTTACCACTTAATTCTTGGATTGCTGGACTGTTACTCCGTCAGACAGGTTATCTCTTTCTTTCATACAACAATATTTTTGCCATTATAAAAGGGTCGCCATTTGTTAGTCTTGCTTTATTTGTTCTGGTAATCGTTAATTTACTGATCGCCTATTACCAGATAGGACTTCTCTTTATCGGAGCTCGACACCTCCTCTATCACGAAAGGAGGACATTGCTGGAGTATAGTCGCAAGGTCTTTCGCCAAAGTTTCTTGTTTATGAGGCAAGTGACGATTTCCAAAATGGCCTTTATCTTCTTTTATGTCATGATGCTCTTTCCATTGATTCGAAAGATTTTAAAGATTTATTACCTCAATAAAATTGTCATTCCGGAATTCATAGTAGCCTATATAGAAGATAAGTACTGGTTGGTCGGTTTGGTAATCACTGTTCTAGCCTTGTTGCTGTTTTACATTTCAATACGTTTGATGTTTGCCCTAACCCAGCTTTTGTTTGAGAAGAAAACAGTCAAAGAAGCAGTCAAATACAGTCTAGAGAAGACAAGAAAGCACTCCTGGTTTTATATCTGGAACTTGCTTTGGATTATCGTTAAAACCTACCTATTTTTCATTCTTCTCTTGATTCCAATCTTGGCAAGTCAGGTACTGATGGATGGTCTGACCCATAAGGAATCTCTTGTATTAGGAATCATTAATTTTGTCTTGATTAAGAATTTCCACTATATGGCCTTGACTTACTTTCTCATTAAGTTTGTTTCCTTTTTGACAGGGGAGGAACTAGAAATCACACCAAGGAGAAAGAAAGACCACTGGATGAGATGGGGAGTGATGGGATGTGCTGGTATCTTTTTCGCTCTTGAGGGTTATGTTTATTTAGAAGCTCCAGTTGCCAATAAACCTTTAATTATCTCTCACAGGGGAGTATCTAATAAGAATGGTGTGCAAAATACAGTCCAATCTTTAGAAAAGACGGCTCAGTTATCTCCAGATTTCGTTGAGACGGATGTTCAGGAAACAAAAGATGGCCAGTTTGTCATGATGCATGATGCCAATATCAAGAATCTGACAGGAGTTAATGCCAATCCTCAGGATCTAACTTTGGATGAATTAACCAAACTTGATATTTCTGAAAATGGCTATCATGCCAAGGTATCTAGTTTTGATGACTACCTTAATAAAGCCAATGAATTGCATCAGAAACTTCTTATTGAGATTAAAACCAGTCGAAAAGATAGCCCATATATGATGAAACGCTTTTTGGAAAAATATGGAATGGTTCTTGAGCAGAATGGTCACCAAATGCAATCCTTGGACTATCATGTGATTGACCAGGTGCTAGCCTACGATTCTCAAATTCCAGTCTATTTCATTCTGCCTTATAATAGTATTTTTCCAAGAACCAAGGCTACAGGTTATACTATGGAGTATTCAACTTTGGATGAAAATTTTGTCAACAAGCTTTGGAATACCGATCAGAAATTGTACGTGTGGACCATCAATAGTTCAGAGTCCTTTGATAAATCTGTTCATTTGGGAGCTGATGGCATGATAACAGATGACTTGGAAATGATTCAAGAGCAGGTTACCATTGCCCAAGAAGACCCTGAGTATACTGAATTGCTTTTCAAACAGGCCATGGAATTCTTTAATTTTTAGTAAGCAAAAAGAGGTTGATCAAAAATTCACCTCTAAAATAGTAAAAAAACGAGCGATGTATCAGTTGGATATGCTCGTTTTATTATGCCATGGTTTATAATTGATACTCAATGAAAATCAAAGAGCAAACTAGGAAGCTAGCCGCAGGTTGCTCAAAGTACAACTTTAAGGTTGCAGATAAAACTGACGAAGTCAGTAACATACGTACGGTAAGGCGATGCTGACGTGGTTTGAAGAGATTTTCGAAGAGTATGAAATAAGAATAAAACAGGAAGTAATGCCTATGAAGTGGTTGAACTAGGTTATTTATGTCAGATGTAAAAGGGTTACTAACTTCTGCGTGAAGAAGGCTTTCGAATTTATGTCAAACAGAAAATGGATGTTTCCCCTTTTGGGGCAGATGAGAGAGTATTGTTGGCATGTGCAGAGTTTATGTTAGAAATAAATAAGCTGTCATAACATCGCTAGGATTCATCTTTATGAGTATGAATCTTACAAAATTGGTCAAGAATCTAGCGTCTAAAACATCAATTATACAAAAACACAGTCTCTCTTTAGCTTGATTGTGGTCAAGACAGAAGTTACTGCGCAGTTTTATTTTTTGAGTTGATTTTTTCTTAGATCATGTGCTTACTGAGGATTGCTTTTATTTTCTGAAGTTGGAGTATTATTGGACTGTTTTTCATTATCAGTAGCAGGTTTACTTGGAGCAGTAGCAGGAGTAGAAGAATCCTGAGTTGATGTTTTCTGCTCTTCTTTTTTCTCTTCCTTGACGCTGGCTTTTGGTGTTTCCTCTTGCTGTGTTTTTTCTTGAGTGGTGTTAGTTTCTTTATTGGGACTAGTGTTTTCCTTAGGGGATTCTTTTTGAATTTCTTTGACAATGGTTGTCGTCTGGCTTGTCGTAGGTTCTTTTTTAGTATTTTGGTTATTATCCAATGCGTTCATAATCGTGATACTTGCGGTAATCAAGCCAAGGATACTAGCGATTGTAGCAACGGTTTTTTGAAAGACTGTAAAGCCTTTTTTGATGTGTTCTGTTTTTGGTTTTGAAGTTCTACGATAATTAGACATACATTCTCTCCTTTGATTAAAACTTATTATACCGCATTTCTTTAAAAAAATCTTAAAAAAAGAGGAATTGCCCTTTCTTGTCGCAAGCTCCGTTTCATGATACAATAGAAGGAGTGATTTTAGAAAGCGTGAGAAAACATGATTTACTTTGATAATTCGGCGACGACCAAGCCCTATCCTGAAGCACTTGAAACTTATATGCAGGTCGCTTCAAAAATTTTAGGAAATCCATCTAGTCTCCATCGTTTGGGAGACCAGGCAACACGAATTTTAGATGCTTCCCGGCAACAGATTGCAGATTTAATCGGTAAGAAAAGCGATGAAATCTTCTTTACTTCTGGTGGGACAGAAGGAGATAACTGGGTTATCAAGGGTGTGGCCTTTGAAAAGGCTCAGTTTGGAAAGCACATCATTGTATCAGCCATTGAACATCCGGCAGTCAAAGAGTCAGCCCTTTGGTTGAAATATCAAGGTTTTGAAGTGGATTTTGCTCCAGTTGATAACAAAGGATTTGTGGATGTTGAGGCACTAGCAGATTTGATAAGACCTGATACGACCCTCGTTTCCGTCATGGCTGTGAACAATGAAATTGGCTCGATTCAACCTATTCAAGCTATTTCAGAACTGTTAGCAGACAAGCCGACTATTTCCTTCCACGTTGATGCGGTTCAGGCACTTGCCAAGATTCCGACTGAAAAGTATCTGACAGAACGAGTGGATTTCGCGACTTTCTCTGGTCACAAGTTCCACGGAGTTCGTGGTGTTGGTTTTGTCTATATCAAGTCTGGTAAGAGAATTACGCCACTGTTGACTGGTGGTGGTCAGGAGCGTGATTACCGTTCGACAACTGAAAATGTAGCAGGGATTGCAGCAACAGCTAAGGCCCTCCGTTTGTCTATGGAAAAGCTAGATATCTTTAGGACCAAGACTGGACAGATGAAAGCTGTTATTCGCCAAGCCCTTCTGGACTATCCAGATATTTTTGTCTTTTCAGATGAGGAAGATTTTGCCCCTCATATCTTGACTTTTGGAATCAAAGGTGTTCGTGGTGAGGTTATTGTTCACGCTTTTGAAGACTATGATATTTTCATCTCAACGACCTCTGCTTGTTCGTCCAAGGCTGGGAAACCTGCAGGAACCCTGATTGCCATGGGAGTGGATAAAGATAAGGCCCAGTCAGCTGTGCGTCTTAGTCTAGACCTTGAAAATGATATGAGTCAGGTCGAGCAGTTTTTGACCAAGTTAAAATTGATTTACAATCAAACTAGAAAAGTAAGATAGGAGCATTCATGCAATATTCAGAAATTATGATTCGCTACGGTGAGCTGTCAACTAAGGGTAAAAACCGTATGCGTTTCATCAATAAACTTCGCAATAATATTTCAGACGTTTTGTCTATCTATCCCCAAGTTAAGGTAACGGCAGATCGTGACCGTGCCCACGCTTACCTCAATGGAGCAGATTACACAGCAGTAGCAGAATCGCTCAAACAAGTTTTTGGAATTCAAAACTTTTCCCCTGTTTATAAGGTTGAAAAATCTGTAGAAGTTCTGAAGTCTGCTGTCCAAGAGATTATGAAAGATATCTACAAGGATGGCATGACCTTTAAAATTTCTAGCAAGCGTAGCGACCACAACTTTGAGTTGGATAGTCGTGAACTCAATCAAACACTTGGAGGAGCTGTATTTGAAGCTATTCCAAATGTGCAAGCTCAAATGAAAAATCCTGATATCAATCTTCAGGTGGAGATTCGTGAGGAAGCTGCTTATATTTCTTATGAAACTATTCGTGGGGCCGGTGGTTTGCCAGTTGGAACTTCAGGTAAAGGGATGCTTATGTTGTCAGGAGGGATTGACTCACCTGTAGCAGGTTATCTTGCACTGAAACGTGGTGTAGATATCGAGGCCGTTCACTTTGCTAGTCCACCTTACACCAGTCCTGGAGCCCTTAAAAAAGCTCAAGATTTGACTCGTAAATTGACCAAGTTTGGGGGCAATATCCAGTTTATCGAAGTGCCTTTCACAGAGATTCAAGAGGAAATCAAGGCCAAAGCGCCAGAAGCCTATCTCATGACCTTGACGCGTCGTTTTATGATGCGGATTACTGACCGTATTCGTGAGGTACGAAATGGATTGGTTATTATCAATGGGGAAAGTCTTGGTCAAGTAGCTAGCCAGACCTTGGAAAGCATGCAGGCTATTAACGCTGTGACCAACACTCCAATTATTCGTCCAGTTGTGACAATGGATAAGTTGGAAATCATTGACATTGCTCAGGAAATCGATACCTTTGACATTTCAATCCAACCGTTTGAAGACTGTTGTACCATTTTTGCGCCAGATCGTCCAAAGACTAATCCTAAGATTAAGAATGCAGAGCAGTATGAAGCACGTATGGATGTTGAAGGTTTAGTTGAGCGAGCTGTGGCTGGAATCATGATTACTGAGATTACACCGCAGGCTGAAAAAGATGAAGTGGATGACTTGATTGATAATTTGCTCTAATCAGAAAATCCAGAAGAATTTAGAAAAATAAATGAAAAAGTTAGTTTTTAATTCCAAAAACGGAAGCAAAACTAACTTTTTTTCTATAATTGTGATATAATGAAATAAAATTTTGAATATAGAGAGTTTTCTGACAATGAATCAATCCTACTTTTATTTAAAAATGAAAGAACACAAACTCAAGGTTCCTTATACAGGTAAGGAGCGCCGTGTGCGTGTTCTTCTACCTAAAGATTATGAGAAAGACACGAATCGTTCCTATCCTGTTGTATACTTTCATGACGGGCAAAATGTTTTTTATAGTAAGGAGTCTTTCATTGGTCATTCATGGAAGATTATCCCAGCTATTAAGCGTAATCCTGATATCAGTCGCATGATTGTCGTAGCCATTGACAATGATGGAATGGGGCGGATGAATGAGTATGCAGCTTGGAAGTTCCAAGAATCTCCAATCCCAGGGCAGCAGTTTGGCGGTAAGGGTGTGGAGTATGCCGAGTTTGTCATGGAGGTGGTCAAGCCTTTTATTGATGAAACTTATCGTACAAAAGCAGACCGCCAGCATACAGCCATGATTGGTTCCTCACTAGGAGGCAATATTACCCAGTTTATCGGTTTGGAATACCAAGACCAAATTGGTTGCTTGGGCGTCTTTTCATCTGCCAACTGGCTCCACCAAGAAGCCTTTAACCGCTATATCGAGCGTCAGCAACTATCGCCTGACCAGCGTATCTTTATCTATGTTGGAACAGAAGAAGCAGATGATACAGACAAGACCTTGATGGCTGGCAATATCAAACAAGCCTATATCGACTCGTCTCTTCAGTATTACCATGATTTGATAGCAGGTGGGGTACACTTAGATAATCTTGTTTTGAAAGTTCAGTCTGGTGCCATCCATAGTGAAATCCCTTGGTCGGAGAATTTACCAGACTGTCTGAGATTTTTTGCAGAAAACTGGTAAGGTAAAGTAAGAAAGGAGAAAATATGCATATTGAACATCTTAGCCACTGGAGTGGCCATCTTAACCGTGAAATGTACCTTAACCGTTATGGTCATGCTGGGATTCCAGTTGTGGTCTTTGCTTCATCAGGTGGTAGTCACAATGAATACTATGATTTTGGCATGATTGATGCTTGTGCTTCCTTTATTGAGGAAGGCCGTGTCCAATTCTTTACCCTATCTAGTGTGGATAGTGAGAGTTGGTTGGCCACTTGGAAAAACGGTCACGACCAAGCGGAGATGCACCGTGCCTACGAACGCTACGTGATTGAGGAGGCCATTCCTTTTATCAAGCATAAGACAGGTTGGTTTGATGGCATGATGACGACAGGTTGCTCGATGGGCGCCTACCATGCACTCAATTTCTTCCTTCAGCATCCAGATGTATTTACCAAAGTGATTGCTCTCAGTGGTGTTTACGACGCACGTTTCTTTGTCGGCGATTACTATAACGACGATGCTATTTACCAAAACTCGCCAGTTGATTATATCTGGAACCAAAACGACGGCTGGTTTATTGACCGTTACCGTCAGGCAGAGATTGTGCTGTGTACAGGACTTGGAGCTTGGGAACAAGACGGTCTGCCATCCTTCTACAAGCTTAAAGAAGCCTTTGACCAGAAACAAATTCCAGCCTGGTTTGCTGAATGGGGACACGATGTCGCCCACGACTGGGAATGGTGGCGCAAACAAATGCCTTATTTCCTCGGCAATCTCTATTTATAAAAGGAGTTACCTATGAATTACCTTGTTATTTCTCCCTACTATCCACAAAACTTTCAACAGTTTACCATTGAACTAGCTAATAAAGGAATCAACGTCTTGGGAATTGGTCAGGAACCTTACGAGCAATTGGATGAACCTTTACGCAATAGCCTGACCGAGTATTTCCGTGTGGACAATCTTGAAAATATAGATGAAGTCAAGAGAGCAGTTGCTTTTCTCTTTTATAAACATGGCCCGATTGACCGCATCGAGTCTCATAATGAATACTGGCTTGAGTTGGATGCAACACTCAGAGAACAATTCAATGTTTTTGGTGCCAAACCAGAGGATCTCAAAAAGACGAAATTTAAGTCTGAAATGAAGAAGCTTTTCAAAAAAGCAGGTGTCCCTGTGGTCCCTGGAGCTGTTATCAAGACGGAAGCAGATGTTGATCAAGCAGTGAACGAAATCGGCCTTCCAATGATTGCCAAACCTGACAATGGAGTGGGAGCAGCCGCGACCTTTAAGCTTGAGACAGAGGACGATATCAATCACTTCAAGGCTGAGTGGGATCATTCAACTGTTTATTTCTTTGAGAAATTTGTCACCTCTAGCGAAATTTGCACCTTTGATGGTCTAGTGGACAAGGAAGGAAAGATTGTCTTTTCAACAACCTTTGACTACGCCTATACACCGCTTGATCTCATGATTTACAAGATGGACAATTCTTATTACGTTCTCAAGGATATGGATCCTAAATTACGTAAATATGGTGAGGCAATTGTCAAGGAATTTGGTATGAAAGAACGGTTCTTCCATATTGAGTTCTTCCGTGAGGGGGATGATTATATTGCCATTGAGTACAATAACCGTCCTGCAGGTGGGTTTACCATTGATGTTTATAACTTTGCCCATTCCTTGGACCTCTATCGTGGCTATGCAGCCATTGTCGCAGGAGAAGAGTTCCCAGCGTCAGAATTTGAACCTCAGTATTGTTTGGCTACTTCTCGCCGTGCAAATGCTCACTATGTTTATTCAGAAGAGGATTTGATTGACAAATATAGCCAGCAGTTCAAGGTTAAAAAAATCATGCCAGCGGCCTTTGCGGAACTTCAAGGAGATTACCTGTATATGTTGACAACTCCGAGTCGACAAGAAATGGATCAGATGATTAAGGACTTTGGTCAGCGTCAGGCTTGAGAGACTATCGGATTAAGGAAATTCACTCCCTTAGTCCTTTTGTTTTTTATAAGAAACACAGCGGATTGAAACAAGAGTAGGACAATTTTTGAGGTGCTTTTTGATATGAGCCCAGGTTTTCTCAATAAGATTGTACTCAGGTGAGTGGGGAGGAATAAGAAATAAAGCTACTTTTCTGGGGCTTGTTCATAGTAGGTATGATTCTTTTTTTCGAGTGTAGCCTATAGCTTTGAGAGCATAGTGGATAGTATAGTAGATTGAAATAAGATGTGAACAAAGTGATTGAGAAAGTCAATTTTTTCTAAAAATGTTTTAGCAACCGTAATGTGCTATTCTAGATTCAATACGCTATAGTTGGATGACAGCCAAATTCAGAAGCTATTTCAGTCAAATAAGCGTCTGGATTGTCGGTAAGATAGTTTTTAAGTCTGTCTCTATCAACTTTTCTTGGTTTTGTTCCTTTTACTTGATGGTTTAGATCACCTATTTTCTCTTTTAGATAATGGTATTACGTGAGATTTGGAATTCTGTTATACTACCTGTTCGCTTACAATAGGCAAGAACTTTTTTACGTAAATCTATTGAATATGGTATAAGATGACTGTACCACATTGTGTACTATCTTTAGTTCATTTTATCATATCTCTGTCGAAACAGGTTACTAATATTAATGTACGGGCTCTATGTATGTCAAAAATAAGTTCAGTTATTGAATAGATTTTACTAAACGAGATAGAAGAATAATTTGAGTCTTTTATGCAATCTCCATATAGGATTCATTACGACAGATACCTTAGATTCTTTTTATTGAAGAAATTTTCTGAAAATTACAAAATATACTTGCTATTTTAGAAAAAAAGTGTAGAATATAAGAAATAGGTTTTTAGAATAAGGAGTGGAATATGACAGTAACGATTGATTGGGAAAATCTTGGTTTTTCCTATATGAAATTACCTTATCGCTATATTGCTCATTTTAAAAATGGACAATGGAATCAAGGAGAACTTACAGAAGATGCAACCTTGCATATTTCAGAGTCTTCTCCAAGTCTTCACTATGGTCAACAAGCCTTTGAAGGTTTGAAAGCTTACCGTACTAAGGATGGTAGTGTTCAACTTTTCCGTCCTGACGAAAATGCTAAACGTCTGCAACGTACTTGTAATCGTCTCTTGATGCCACAAGTTCCGACAGACATGTTTGTAGAAGCTTGTAAGGCAGTTGTCCGCGCGAATGAAGAATACGTACCACCATATGGAACAGGTGGAACCCTTTATCTTCGTCCACTTTTGATTGGTGTTGGAGATATTATCGGGGTTAAACCAGCAGAGGAATACATTTTCACCATCTTTGCTATGCCAGTTGGAAATTACTTTAAGGGTGGATTGGTTCCAACCAACTTCTTGATTCAGGATGAATACGACCGTGCAGCGCCAAATGGTACAGGTGCAGCTAAGGTTGGTGGGAACTATGCTGCCAGTCTCTTGCCAGGGAAATTGGCCAAGTCACGTCATTTCTCAGATGTTATCTATCTAGACCCATCAACTCATACAAAGATTGAAGAAGTCGGTTCAGCTAACTTCTTTGGAATTACAGCTGATAATGAATTTGTAACACCATTGAGTCCATCTATCTTGCCATCTATTACTAAGTATTCTTTGCTTTATTTGGCAGAACACCGCTTGGGCTTGACTCCTATTGAGGGGGATGTCCCAATTGATAACCTTGACCGCTTTGTAGAGGCAGGTGCCTGTGGTACAGCAGCAGTTATTTCACCAATTGGTGGAATTCAGCACGGTGATGATTTCCATGTATTCTATAGTGAAACAGAAGTAGGTCCTGTGACTCGTAAACTCTATGATGAATTGACTGGTATTCAGTTTGGTGATATTGAAGCGCCAGAAGGTTGGATTGTAAAAGTAGATTAAAACAAACAAAAGGAGATTTTTGATGAAATCGAAAAAGTGGCTCTTAACAGCAGGAGTGGTCCTGAGCACAACAGCTCTTTTAGTGGCTTGTGGAAAAGCTGATAAAGAAGCAGATGCACCGACAACATTTTCATATGTCTATGCAGTAGATCCGGCATCTTTGGATTATAGTGTAGCGACTCGTACATCTACAACAGATGTCATCGGGAACGTGGTTGATGGCTTGATGGAAAACGACCAATACGGAAATGTTATTCCTTCCTTGGCTGAAGATTGGTCTGTCTCAAAAGATGGTTTGACTTATACCTACAAACTTCGTAAAGGAGTTAAATGGTACACTTCTGAAGGTGAAGAATATGCAGAAGTAACAGCCCATGACTTTGTAACAGGACTAAAACACGTAGCTGACGGTAAGTCAGACGGTGTCTCTCTCATCCAAAATTCAATCAAGGGCTTGGATGCCTACATGACTGGTGAGACCAATGATTTCTCTACAGTTGGTGTCAAGGCCTTGGACGATTACACAGTTGAATATACCCTAAACAAACCAGAAAGTTTCTGGAACTCTAAAGTCACCACAGCAACGATGTTGCCTGTAAATGAAGAGTTTTTGAAGGCATCAGGTAAAGATTATGGAGCAGTTACTCCAGCAGGAATTCTCTACAATGGACCTTATATCTTGAAGACCTTGACTTCTAAATCGTTGATTGAATACGAGAAAAACCCAAATTACTGGGATAAAGAAAAGGTAAAAATCGAAAAGATTAAATTGACTTACTACGATGGTTCTGATCAGGAATCGTTGATTCGTAGTTTCTCTTCTGGTGCCTATACGACAGCCCGTCTCTTCCCAAGTAGCTCAAACTTTGCTTCTACTTTGGAACAATACGGAGATAAAATCACTTATAGCCCACAGGACTCAAGTAGCTATTACTTCACCTTTAACGTAAATCGTCAGTCATATAATAAAACTGCGAAAACAAGTGAAGAGCAAAAAACTTCAACTAAAGAAGCTATGCTGAATAAGGACTTCCGTCAGGCTATCAACTTTGCCTTCAACCGCCATTCTTATGCTGCACAGCTAAATGGTGAAGACGGTGCGGACAAGATTATTCGTAACAGCCTTGTTCCTGACAATTTTGTACAAGCAGGGGGTAAAAACTTTGGTCAAATCGCCCAAGCTGAGTTGGTGAACTATGGTGACCAATGGAAAGGTGTTGAGCTAGTTGACGGTAAGGATTCTATCTATAATCCTGACAAGGCTAAAGCTGCGTTCGAAAAAGCTAAGAAAGACTTGGAATCTAAAGGGGTAACTTTCCCAATTCATTTGGATGTCCCAGTTGAACAAACAGATACCATCGCCGTTCAACAAAGTAATTCTTTCAAACAGTCTATCGAATCAACTCTTGGTGCAGAAAATGTTGTCATTGATGTTCTTCAAATGACAGATAATGAAAAGGAAACAATCACTTCTCAAGCGCGTGTTCCTTCTCAAAAAGACTATGATTTGAACAGTACAGGATGGGCTCCAAGCTATCAAGACCCAGCATCTTACTTGAATATCATGGATCCTAAATCAGGTTCTGCTATGAAACACCTTGGTATTACTAAAGGAAAAGATAAGGATGTTGTAGCGAAACTTGGTTTGGACCAATATAAGAAATTATTGGATGATGCAGATTCAGAGACTACAAATCTTGAAGAACGCTATGAAAAATATGCCAAGGCTCAAGCTTGGTTGACGGATAGTTCATTATTGATGCCGACAGCCTCATCTGGTGGTTCTCCAGTTGTAAGTAATGTCGTGCCATTCTCAAAACCATACTCACAAGTTGGTATTAAGGGTGACCCATATATCTTTAAAGGGATGAAATTGCAAAAAGATATTGTTACAACAAAAGAATATGAAGAAGCACTGAAAAAATGGCAAAAAGAAAAATTGGAATCAAACGGTAAGTACCAAAAAGAACTAGAAAAACACATTAAATAAAGCAGAAAACTCTATATCAGACTTGGAATGATATAGAGTTTTTTCTTGCTAGTTTTAGGATTTTCTTGTAAAATAGAAAAAGTGAAGAGAGGTATGAAATGAGTAAGAAAGATAAAAAAATTGAAATTCAAGTAGCAGATGCCAAGGTTAATGTAGGAAAAGACAGTTTTGAAGGTTATACCTTGACCATTGGTAAAAAAGTTATCGGAGAAATTGCCGAATTAGACGGACAATTTGCCATCATAAAGAATGGGAATGTCGATAGTTTTTATAAAAAATTGGAAAAAGCTGTGGAAATTTTGATTGAAAATTATAATTTAGCAAAATAAGTCTTGTTTTTTTGAAATTTTCATGATATAATAGTCCATGTTGATTGTAGGAGAGATAGCGAAGAGGCTAAACGCGGCGGACTGTAAATCCGCTCCTTCGGGTTCGGGGGTTCGAATCCCTCTCTCTCCATTTTATCAATGGGGTATAGCCAAGCGGTAAGGCAAGGGACTTTGACTCCCTCATGCGTTGGTTCGAATCCAGCTACCCCAGTTCTTAGGTAATAATCAAGATAAAAAGCAAAATATCTTAGGGTATTTTATTTTTATAATTGAAAGACGTGAACGATATGAACATGTCCTTGCGGGTGCTTAGGAAAAAAATTATAAGTATGTCAAGTTTAAGAAAAACTTGATTGTTGGAGGATTTTTTAGATGAACGAATTTGAAGATTTGCTAAATAGCGTTAGCCAAGTTGAGACTGGTGATGTTGTTAGTGCTGAAGTATTGACAGTTGATGCGACTCAAGCTAACGTTGCAATCTCTGGAACTGGTGTTGAAGGTGTCTTGACTCTTCGCGAATTGACAAACGATCGCGATGCAGATATCAATGACTTTGTTAAAGTAGGAGAAGTATTGGATGTTCTTGTACTTCGTCAAGTAGTTGGTAAAGATACTGATACAGTTACATACCTTGTATCTAAAAAACGCCTTGAAGCTCGCAAAGCATGGGACAAACTTGTTGGTCGCGAAGAAGAAGTTGTTACTGTTAAAGGAACTCGTGCCGTTAAAGGTGGACTTTCAGTAGAATTTGAAGGTGTTCGTGGATTCATCCCAGCTTCAATGTTGGATACTCGTTTCGTACGTAACACTGAGCGTTTTGTAGGTCAAGAATTTGATGCTAAAATCAAAGAAGTTGACGCTAAAGAAAACCGCTTCATCCTTTCACGTCGTGAAGTTGTTGAAGCAGCTACTGCAGCGGCTCGCGCTGAAGTATTCGGTAAATTGGCTGTTGGTGATGTTGTAACTGGTAAAGTTGCTCGTATCACAAGCTTTGGTGCTTTCATCGACCTTGGTGGTGTTGACGGATTGGTTCACTTGACTGAATTGTCACATGAACGTAACGTATCACCAAAATCAGTTGTAACTGTTGGTGAAGAAATTGAAGTGAAAATCCTTGATCTTAACGAAGAAGAAGGACGTGTATCACTTTCACTTAAAGCAACAACACCTGGACCATGGGATGGCGTTGAGCAAAAATTGGCTAAAGGTGATGTAGTAGAAGGAACAGTTAAACGTTTGACTGACTTCGGTGCATTTGTTGAAGTATTGCCAGGTATCGATGGACTTGTTCACGTATCACAAATTTCACACAAACGTATTGAAAATCCTAAAGAAGCTCTTAAAGTTGGTCAAGAAGTTAAAGTTAAAGTTCTTGAAGTTAACGCAGATGCAGAGCGCGTATCACTTTCTATCAAAGCTCTTGAAGAGCGTCCAGCTCAAGAAGAAGGACAAAAAGAAGAAAAACGTGCTGCTCGTCCACGTCGTCCAAAACGTCAAGAAAAACGTGATTTCGAACTTCCAGAAACACAAACAGGATTCTCAATGGCTGACTTGTTCGGTGATATCGAACTTTAATCAAATTGAAAATTTATAAAATCCTTTGTTTTCTAAACAAGGGATTTTTCTTTTGTCTGTAAGCCTTTTTTGATATAATAGTTCTATGTTAGAATCAGAAAAACAATCACGTTATCAAATGTTAAATGAGGAGTTCTCTTTTTTATTGGAAGGCGAAACCAATGTTTTGGCTAATCTTTCCAACGCCAGTGCTCTTCTAAAATCACGCTTTCCTAATACCGTATTTGCAGGCTTTTATCTGTTCGATGGAAAGGAATTGGTTTTAGGTCCTTTCCAAGGAGGTGTTTCCTGCATCCGTATTGCACTGGGAAAAGGTGTTTGTGGGGAGGCAGCTCATTTTCAGGAAACTGTTCTGGTTGGTGATGTAACAACTTATCCCAACTATATTTCTTGTGATAGTAGAGCAAAAAGTGAAATTGTTGTTCCGATAGTTAAGAATGGTCAATTGCTAGGGGTTCTGGATCTGGATTCTTCAGAGATTGATGATTATGATACTATGGATCGAGATTATTTGGAACAATTTGTCGCTATTTTGCTTGAAAAGACAGAATGGGACTTTACAATGTTTGGGGAGAAAGCCTAATGTATCAAGCACTTTATCGAAAATATAGAAGTCAAAATTTCTCCCAGTTGGTTGGTCAAGAAGTTGTGGCTAAGACCCTTAAACAAGCTGTAGAGCAAGAGAAAATAAGTCATGCTTATCTTTTTTCTGGTCCTCGTGGAACGGGAAAAACCAGTGTGGCTAAGATCTTTGCCAAGGCTATGAACTGTCCCAATCAAGTGGGTGGTGAACCATGTAATAACTGCTATATTTGTCAGGCAGTGACGGATGGTAGTTTAGAAGATGTCATCGAAATGGATGCAGCCTCTAATAATGGGGTGGATGAAATCCGTGAAATTCGTGATAAATCTACCTATGCCCCTAGTCTTGCCCGTTATAAGGTTTATATCATAGACGAGGTTCACATGCTGTCTACAGGAGCTTTTAATGCCCTCCTAAAGACGCTGGAAGAGCCAACACAGAATGTAGTCTTTATTTTGGCCACTACTGAATTGCACAAGATTCCTGCCACTATTCTATCCCGTGTGCAACGTTTTGAATTTAAATCGATTAAGACACAGGATATTAAGGAACATATCCACTATATTTTAGAAAAAGAAAATATTACTTCTGAACCAGAGGCTGTGGAAATTATCGCTAGACGAGCTGAAGGTGGAATGCGGGACGCCTTGTCTATTTTGGATCAAGCCCTGAGTTTGACACAGGGAAATGAATTGACGACTGCTATCTCTGAAGAAATTACTGGCACCATTAGCCTATCAGCCTTGGATGATTATGTGGCTGCCTTGTCTCAACAGGATGTTCCCAAGGCTTTGTCTTGCTTAAATCTTCTCTTTGAAAATGGTAAGAGCATGACTCGTTTTGTGACCGACCTTTTGCACTATTTAAGAGACTTGTTAATTGTTCAAACAGGGGGAGAAAACACTCATCATAGTCCAGTATTTGTAGAGAATTTGGCACTTCCTCAAGAAAATCTGTTTGAAATGATTCGCTTAGCGACAGTCAGTTTAGCAGATATTAAGTCTAGTTTGCAGCCTAAGATTTATGCTGAGATGATGACTATTCGCTTGGCGGAGGTTAAGCCTGAAGCAACTCTTTCTGGGGCGGTTGAACATGAAATTTCTGCATTGAGACAGGAAGTTGCCCGTCTCAAACATGAACTCGCCAATGTGGGAACCGTAGCTAAGCCAACAAATCCAGCTCCTAGTCGTCCAACAGCAGGCAAGACAGTCTATCGTGTGGATCGTAATAAAGTTCAATCTATCTTACAAGAGGCTGTCGAAAATCCTGATTTAGCACGTCAAAATCTGATACGCTTGCAGAATGCCTGGGGAGAGGTGATTGAAAGTCTAGGAGGTCCTGATAAGGCTTTGCTAGTTGGTTCTCAACCGGTTGCGGCCAATGAACACCATGCTATTCTTGCTTTTGAGTCTAACTTCAATGCTGGTCAAACCATGAAACGAGACAATCTCAACACCATGTTTGGCAATATCCTCAGTCAGGCAGCAGGTTTTTCACCTGAGATTTTAGCTATTTCCATGGAGGAATGGAAAGAAGTTCGCGCAGCCTTTTCAGCCAAAGCCAAATCTTCTCAAACTGAAAAAGAAGCAGAAGAAAGTCTGATTCCAGAAGGATTTGAATTTTTGGCTGATAAAGTGAAGGTAGAAGAAGACTAAAGAAAGATTTCATGATACAATAAGTTTATGAATAGACAACAATTTATTATCATCGCGCTGTTTACAGCTGCTGAGACCTATTTTTTCAATGAAGCTTGGATGACTGGGCGTTATATTATGGCAGCCTTTTGGGCCATTTTGCTCTTTAGAAATTTCCGAGTTAGTTACTTGATGGGCAAGATTGTAGATGTCATTGACCAGCATTTAAAAGGAAAAGACTAGTCCTCAGCTTCTAGACAAAATCAAAGCCTTTTAGGCTTTTTTTTGTTATACTATAAAAGTATATTTATTGACCTTTTACCGTATTTTCTAGGGAAATCAAGTATGTTTCCAGTAAGAACTGTAAAGGTCTTAAAAAAGAAAGGAATTATCATGTCAGTATTAGAGATCAAAGATCTTCACGTCGAGATTGAAGGAAAAGAAATTTTAAAAGGGGTTAACCTGACCCTGAAAACAGGAGAAATCGCCGCTATCATGGGACCAAATGGTACTGGTAAATCGACTCTTTCTGCCGCTATCATGGGAAATCCAAACTATGAAGTTACCAAAGGTGAAGTCTTGTTTGATGGCGTAAATATCCTTGAGTTGGAAGTGGACGAGCGTGCACGTATGGGACTTTTCCTTGCTATGCAATACCCATCAGAAATTCCTGGTATTACTAACGCTGAGTTTCTTCGTGCAGCTATGAATGCTGGTAAAGAAGACGATGAAAAGATCTCAGTTCGTGAGTTTATCACTAAATTGGATGAGAAGATGGAATTGCTCAACATGAAAGAAGAAATGGCTGAGCGTTACCTCAACGAAGGTTTCTCTGGTGGTGAGAAAAAACGTAATGAGATTCTTCAACTTTTGATGTTGGAACCAACTTTTGCCCTTTTGGATGAGATTGACTCTGGTCTTGATATTGATGCCCTTAAAGTTGTTTCTAAAGGTGTTAATGCCATGCGTGGTGAAGGTTTTGGTGCTATGATTATCACTCACTACCAACGTCTTTTGAACTACATCACACCTGATGTGGTACACGTCATGATGGAAGGTCGTGTTGTCCTTTCAGGTGGTCCAGAATTGGCTGCTCGTTTGGAACGTGAAGGATACGCAAAACTAGCTGAAGAACTTGGCTACGACTACAAGGAAGAATTGTAATTCCCTCGTATCTTTTAGGAGAAGTAAATGACTAAAGAAACTATTAAACTTTTTTCAGAAATGCACGCTGAACCAAGCTGGTTGGCTGAACTCCGTCAAAAAGCTTTTGATAAGATTGAGAGTTTAGAATTACCAGTTATTGAGCGTGTCAAATTCCACCGTTGGAATCTGGGTGATGGAACGATTACAGAAAGCGAGCCATCAGCAAATGTTCCAGATTTCACTGCACTAGATAACCACTTGAAGTTGGTGCAAGTAGGAACTCAAACTGTTTTTGAGCAAACTCCAGTTGAGTTAGCTGAACAGGGTGTCGTCTTTACAGACTTCCACTCAGCTTTAGAAGAAATTCCAGAGCTTATTGAGGAATTCTTCATGTCATCTGTTAAGTATGACGATGACAAATTAGCAGCCTACCATACTGCTTATTTCAATAGTGGTGCTGTTCTCTACATTCCTGATAATGTTGAGATTAAAGAACCAATCGAAGGAATTTTCTATCAAGACAGCGATAGTGATGTGCCGTTTAACAAGCATATTATGATTATCGCTGGTAAAAACTCTAAGATTAGTTATCTGGAACGTTTAGAATCACGCGGTGAAGGAAGTGCCAAAGCAACTGCTAATATCACAGTAGAAGTAATTGCACGTTCTGGTGCGCAAGTGAAGTTTGCTGCGATTGACCGTCTAGGTGAAAACGTCACTGCTTACATTAGCCGTCGTGGTAAATTAGGCAACGATGCAAGCATTGACTGGGCAATCGGTGTCATGAACGAAGGAAACGTCGTTGCGGACTTTGATAGCGACTTGATTGGAAATGGTAGCCATGCGGACCTTAAAGTGGTAGCTCTTTCAAGTGGCCGTCAGGTACAAGGGATTGATACCCGAGTAACTAACTATGGTTGCAACTCAATCGGAAATATCCTACAACATGGGGTTATTCTTGAAAAAGCAACCTTAACCTTCAATGGTATTGGTCACATTATCAAGGGTGCCAAGGGAGCAGATGCGCAACAAGAAAGTCGTGTTCTCATGCTTTCAGACCAGGCTCGTTCAGATGCTAATCCAATTCTTTTGATTGATGAAAATGACGTAACTGCAGGACACGCGGCTTCTATCGGTCAGGTAGATCCAGAAGATATGTACTACCTCATGAGCCGTGGCTTGGATAAGGCAACTGCAGAACGCTTGGTTGTTCGTGGTTTCCTTGGATCTGTTATCGTTGAGATTCCAGTCAAGGAAGTTCGTGATGAAATGATTGCAACTATCGAAGAAAAATTGTCAAAACGCTAAGGGGTAGGCTATGTTAGATGTAGAAGTGATTCGCAAGGATTTTCCAATTTTAGACCAGATTGTTAATGATGAACCATTGGTTTATTTGGACAATGCCGCGACGACACAAAAACCACTAGCAGTTCTGGAAACGATTAACCGCTACTATGAGAACGACAATGCTAATGTTCATCGTGGCGTTCATACCTTGGCAGAAAGGGCGACAGCTTCTTATGAGGCAGCTCGTGAAACCATTCGTAAGTTTATCAATGCAGGGTCAACAAAGGAAGTTCTCTTTACTAGAGGAACGACAACCAGTCTTAACTGGGTAGCGCGTTATGCTGAGGAAGTCTTGGCTGAGGGAGACCAGGTCTTGATTTCCGTCATGGAACACCATTCTAATATCATTCCTTGGCAGGAAGCCTGCCGCAAGACTGGAGCGGAGCTTGTTTATGTCTATCTCAAGGATGGAACCTTGGATATGGATGATTTGAGGGCTAAATTGACTTATAAGGTCAAATTTGTCTGCCTAGCTCACGCCTCAAATGTTCTGGGTGTGGTCAATCCAATCAAAGAAATCACCCAATTAGCCCATCAAGTTGGAGCTATCATGGTGGTGGATGGTGCTCAGTCTACGCCTCATATGAAGATTGATGTTCAGGACTTGGATGTGGACTTCTTTGCCTTTTCAGGTCACAAGATGGCTGGCCCAACTGGTATCGGTGTTCTTTACGGCAAAGAAAAGTATCTGGAGCAAATGTCACCAGTTGAATTTGGTGGTGAGATGATTGATTTCGTTTATGAACAATCTGCTAGCTGGAAGGAGTTGCCTTGGAAATTCGAGGCAGGAACTCCAAATATGGCTGGTGCAATCGGACTTGCTGCGGCAGTGGATTATCTGGAAAAGATTGGTATGGATGCCATTGAAGCCCATGAACAGGAATTGATCGCATACGTCTATCCAAAACTGCAGGAGATTGAAGGATTGACCATTTATGGTTCACAGGACTTGGCTCAACGGTCAGGTGTCATTGCCTTTAACCTAGGCGACCTTCATCCGCACGATCTTGCGACGGCTCTGGATTATGAAGGAGTGGCTGTTCGTGCTGGTCACCATTGTGCCCAACCCTTGCTTCAGTATTTGGACGTTCCAGCTACAGCTCGTGCAAGTTTTTATATCTACAATACCAAGGCAGATTGCGACAAGCTAGTCGATGCCTTACAAAAGACAAAGGAGTTTTTCAATGGCACTTTCTAAACTAGATAGCCTCTATATGGCAGTGGTAGCGGATCATTCGAAAAATCCACATCATCAAGGGAAGTTGGAAGACGCTGAGCAAATCAGTCTCAACAATCCGACCTGTGGAGATGTTATCAATCTCTCTGTCAAGTTTGATGCAGAGGACCGTTTGGAAGATATTGCTTTTCTAAACTCAGGTTGTACCATCTCGACTGCCTCTGCTAGCATGATGACAGATGCCGTTTTAGGAAAAACCAAACAAGAAATTTTAGAACTTGCGACTATTTTTTCTGAAATGGTTCAAGGGCAAAAAGATGAGCGTCAAGACCAACTTGGAGATGCATCTTTCTTATCAGGCGTTGCAAAATTCCCTCAACGAATTAAGTGTGCAACCCTAGCTTGGAATGCCCTGAAGAAAACAATTAAAAATCAAGAAAACAAGTAAGACAAGTTTCTTTTGTCTTATGGACTATTAGAAATGAAGAATGAAAGAAAGTATATTATGGCTGAAGAAAGAGTAGAACCAAAACCAATTGACCTTGGTGAATATAAATTTGGTTTCCATGATGATGTAGAGCCTGTCCTATCGACAGGAAAAGGATTGAATGAAGATGTCATTCGTGAACTATCAGCTGCTAAGGGAGAACCTGAGTGGATGCTAGAATTCCGTTTGAAGTCTTATGAAACCTTCAAAAAAATGCCTATGCAAACTTGGGGAGCAGACTTGTCAGAGATTGATTTTGATGACTTGATCTACTATCAAAAACCATCTGACAAACCAGCGCGTTCATGGGACGAAGTTCCTGAAAAAATTAAAGAAACCTTTGAACGTATCGGGATTCCGGAAGCTGAGCGTGCTTATTTAGCAGGTGCCTCTGCCCAGTACGAGTCAGAAGTGGTTTACCACAACATGAAGGAAGAGTTCCAGAAATTGGGGATTATCTTTACAGATACGGATTCTGCCCTCAAGGAATACCCAGACTTGTTTAAACAATACTTTGCGAAGTTGGTACCGCCAACAGATAACAAGTTGGCTGCCCTTAACTCAGCAGTATGGTCTGGTGGAACCTTTATCTACGTACCAAAAGGGGTCAAAGTGGATATCCCACTTCAAACTTACTTCCGTATCAACAACGAAAATACTGGTCAGTTTGAACGTACCTTGATTATCGTTGATGAGGGAGCAAGTGTCCACTACGTAGAGGGCTGTACAGCACCAACTTATTCAAGTAACAGCTTGCATGCGGCCATCGTAGAAATCTTTGCCTTGGATGGAGCTTATATGCGTTATACAACCATCCAAAACTGGTCTGATAACGTCTATAACTTGGTAACCAAACGTGCTAAAGCCTTGAAAGATGCAACTGTTGAGTGGATTGATGGAAACTTGGGTGCCAAAACAACCATGAAATACCCATCTGTTTATCTAGATGGAGAAGGGGCGCGTGGTACTATGCTTTCTATTGCCTTTGCCAATGCTGGACAACACCAAGACACGGGTGCCAAGATGATACACAATGCTCCACATACAAGCTCGTCTATCGTGTCTAAATCCATTGCTAAAGGCGGAGGGAAGGTTGACTACCGTGGACAAGTAACCTTTAACAAAAACTCTAAGAAATCTGTCTCTCACATCGAATGTGATACCATTATCATGGATGACTTGTCAGCATCAGATACCATTCCATTTAATGAAATTCACAACTCGCAAGTAGCTTTGGAACACGAAGCTAAGGTATCTAAGATTTCAGAAGAGCAACTCTATTACCTTATGAGCCGTGGATTGTCAGAATCTGAGGCAACTGAGATGATTGTTATGGGATTTGTAGAACCATTTACAAAAGAGCTTCCAATGGAATATGCAGTTGAGCTGAACCGTTTGATTAGCTATGAGATGGAAGGATCAGTTGGGTAAAATTTGTTTTTAGATTTACCCCCAATCAAGTATCTTGAAGATGAACTTGTAACAACAATAGACTGAGAAAAAAGGTTTTAAGAACAGAAAATGCATGATATCAGGAGCCAAAAAACTTGATATTATGCATTTTATTGTGGGAAGATTTATTGTATTCTCTCATGAAATAGAGTTTTTTCCTAAGCGCTTTTGATTTTTGATATAGTTTTGTGAGGACGAAGTAAGACAATATATAAAATAGTCAGTTCAAGCCACGATATAGTTGCTTAGTTTAAAATAAGCATCTTATAATAAAGCTATGGCATATAGTAGAGATTTTGAACAAGGAGCATTAGATTACATCAAAGAGGGACACAGACATGTCGAGACATACAAAGTTTTTGATGTTGGCGGCAGAACTCTCTTCACGTGGGAAAAGAAAGACGTGAGCAAGGACACTTAGAGCGGAAAAAGTGAGTCGTCAAAAAGTGGAAAATTCCTTTAGAGGAATTGAAAGCCTTTGTAGAGGCTCATCCAGATGCTTTTTTACGGGAAATTGCGGCACATTTTGATTGTGCTGTTCCTTCAGTATGGGGAGCTTTAAAGCAAATTCATATCACTTTAAAAAAGATGACTAGCTTTAAAGAACAAGATTCTGAGAAAGTCGCTGAATTTCTTGATATTTTGGATAACCTAAAAGATTTATCAGTCGTATATATTGGCGAAACGGGAATCGACCGCTACCTCTATCGTCCCTATGCACGCGCTCCTAGAGGGAAGAAAGTCTATGAAAAGATTAGCGGACGGCGTTTTGAGCGGACTTCAATTGTTTCAGGACAAGTAGACGGAGAGTTTATAGCTCCCATGATTTACAAGGAAAGTATGACGAGTGATTTCTTTGTGGAGTGGTTCAAAACGCAGCTCTTGCCTGATTTGAAGACACCTCATGTTATTGTTATGGACAATGCTAGTTTTCGTCCCAAACATATCTTGGATGAACTGTGTATCCAAGATAGACACTTTTTCTTACCTCTAGTATCTTATTCACCAGATTTGAATCCTATTGAGCAAACTTGGGCTATCTTGAAAAAGAAAGTGACGGATTTATTAAGGGAAGTTCCAAATATTTTTGAATGTTTGGAACGCTTTTTTAAAACTAAATGACTATAATTATAAAATGCTTATTGATTTTGATTTAAAATGAGTCAAAAAGCCGTTGCACAACGGTTTTTTGTTATAATTAAATGAAGAATGTAGAATAAAAGGAGAAAACCATGACATTTGAAGAAATTCTGCCTGGATTAAAGGATAAGAAAAAATATGTACGAACTGGTTGGGGAGGTGCTGAAAACTATGTCCAACTTTTTGACACTATCGAGCAAAATGGGGTTGCACTTGAAGTGACACCTTATTTCCTAATCAACGTTTCTGGGGAGGGAGAAGGTTTTTCCATGTGGAGTCCGACACCTTGTGATGTTTTGGCGACGGATTGGGTAGAAGTGCATGACTAGACGTGTATTGATTACGGGAGTGAGTTCAGGTATCGGATTGGCTCAGGCTCGCCTTTTTTTAGAGAAGGGCTATCAAGTTTATGGAGTTGACCAAGGTGAAAATCCACTCTTAGAAGGTGATTTCCACTTTTTACAGAGAGATTTAACCTTGGACTTGGAGCCTATTTTTGACTGGTGTCCTCGGGTGGATGTTTTGTGCAATACTGCTGGAGTGTTGGATGATTACAAACCACTTTTGGAACAATCAGCGCAGGAAATTCAAGAGATTTTTGAAATCAACTATGTGACTCCTGTTGAGTTGACTCGCTATTATTTGACTCAAATGTTGGAGAATAAAAAAGGGATTATTATCAACATGTGCTCCATCGCTTCGAGCCTAGCAGGTGGTGGTGGACACGCCTATACTTCTTCGAAGCACGCCTTGGCTGGATTTACCAAGCAGTTGGCTCTAGACTATGCAGAAGCTGGGATTCAGGTCTTTGGGATTGCTCCAGGAGCAGTCAAGACGGGTATGACCGCTGCCGACTTTGAACCAGGTGGTTTAGCGGACTGGGTGGCTAGTGAAACTCCAATCAAACGCTGGATCGAGCCAGAGGAAGTAGCAGAAGTCAGTCTCTTTTTGGCCAGTGGAAAGGCATCTACCATGCAAGGACAAATCTTGACAATAGATGGTGGCTGGTCTTTGAAGTAGGAGGAGTTGGATGGATATCAAAAATCACTGATCCTAAAAAAAATAGGTTAAACCTTCCTGGTAGTAGTCAGCAACTTGGTGAAGGACTGACGGAAACGCTGACTAGAGAAGTTATGGAAGAGACAGGATTTACTGTTAGAAGCTATTCCAAAGAAAATGCATTGCCACTAGTCTTGACGGTCAAAGCAGAATTATTAGGATTTCCAGAACTTGACAATACTTCTTACATGAATTGGAAGGTGAATGATGAGAAACCAACTTGCCCTTAGTGGCGAAAAACTTGATGAAAAAGTTTACCCACAACTATTTCATCATGTTGGCATGATTCGTGGGGAATATTTGTTGAGAGAGCTTAATCAAAACATCATATTAGCAAGTTGTCAGCAATTTGTAAAAGATTATCTAGATACTATCTGTTCCTTGTACTCAGATGAGGAGATCTGGTATCGTTTTTCTGAATTAACGAATACAGAAGCTAATTGTTTAAAGGCGACTAAAGAGTATTTTGATGAAAATCATCCCTTATTTGGATATAGAGGAACTAGGCGTTTGCTGGCGTGTCCGGATGAATTTCAGGCTGAAGCACATGTCGTTACAGAAGTTTATAAAAACAATCCCAATCTATCTGTTATTTTTCCTTTTGTCAATGATGCTGAGCAGTTAAAGCAAGCTATTACAGTATTGCGTCAGCATGGTTTTACTGGGAAAATTGGCACGATGATTGAATTACCGTCAGCGTATTTTGACTTGGACAGCATACTGGAAGCTGGTATTTCCAAGATTGTAGTTGGAATGAATGATTTGACTTCTTTTGTTTTTGCGACTGTGAGAAACAGTCAATGGCATGATATGGAAAGTCCAATAATGTTAGATATGCTAAGACAGATGCAGGATAAAGCAAGGATGAAAAAGATTGATTTTGCTGTAGCAGGCTATCTGAATACTTCTTTCATACAAAAAATGAATCAGATGGGTATCGAATGCATTATCCACTATAGTTCTATTCCAGAGATTTTTAATTTAGAGATTGACCATCCAGATCATCTTAAACACATAAAAGAAGAAAGTAAAAAATTACAAAGGAGCACCCATGACACCGCAAGAAATATGGAATGCCTACAAGCAAATCAACCCCTCTATAGGAGATGAAATCGATGCTTGGGCTTTTGGAGTGGAACCAGACCTTTTAGCAGATTTGGTTTTAAGAGGCGAAAAGACTGCAACAGCATCAGCCTACGATCTCTATGCACTAGAAGCCGAGTCTCTTCCTCAAGAAGGAACTTTTGATGTCATTTTAGATAGTCAAAATCAGGCTGTCTGTATTGTCGAAATTACAAAGGTTTCTGTCCAGCCCTTCAATCAAGTTTCTGCTCAACATGCCTTTAAGGAAGGAGAAGGTGACAAA